>JAEWVQ010000300.1 GCA_023459095.1 Pseudomonadota bacterium
GCGTCTGGGTACCACCCCTTCCCATCCCGAACAGGACCGTGAAACCAGACCGCGCCGATGATAGTGAGCACACGCTCGTGAAAGTAGGTCATCGTCAGACTAACTACTCAAAAAAGCCCGACTCACATCAGAGTCGGGCTTTTTTACGTCTACATTTCAGGCTCACCCGCCGGCCGGGGGTAAGCCCCCGGCGAACCCAGCTTCCGCCGTCTGCTTAGCTCATTGAAGATTGTGTCCATCAAATTCGATGGTGGGTACTATGGATGTGATTGTTCTGCGCCGAGGCCGGCGCACGCACAGCGAAGCCTTCGAACGGTCGGTCATCTCGGCCTGCAGCGAGCCCGGGGTGTTGGTGGCGGGCGTGGCGCTGGAAGGCGCGGGGACATGGACACGGCGCTTGCGCAGATGGTGCACGTGTTCGGTAAAGCACCGCGTCATCGTGCTTACGTCAACGACGGGCGCGTCCCTATCGACAACGCCGGATTGAGAGTTTGCCGTCGAAACCGCCTTTTTCTTGCATTCGACGCCTCGTGACGCTCTAATAACTGACCAGTTAGTCATTATTTAGGTTGCCATAGCCGGTCTGATGGTCGATGCGCCCGAGTGGGTGAGCGTCCCGCTGTTGTCCATGGCATGGTGAAAAGGAGCGCACTCTTGAGTGCAGGGGAAGAAGGGCGACGGCGGCGCAAGGACGCCCGACCGCAGGAACTTACCGCGGCAGCGCTTGCGCTTTTCGTCGAGAAGGGCTATGCGGCGACGAGGCTGGATGAGGTCGCGGCACGTGCCGGGGTGTCGAAAGGGACTTTGTATCTCTATTTCGACAGCAAGGAGGCCTTGTTCAAGGCCGTGATCCGCGAGGGGATAGTGCCCGCGATTGATGCAGCAGAAGCGATGCTCGAGGAGTATGCGGACGACCCTGCCGGACTGTTGGCAGGATTTCTGCGCGCGTGGTGGGAGCGGATCGGTAGCAATGAATTGGGCGGCATCCCAAAATTGATGATTGCCGAGGCCGGTAATTTTCCCGAAGTGGCGCGCTATTACGATGAAGCGGTGATCCAGCGCGGGCTGGCCCTGTTGCGCACCGCAGTGGCGCGAGGCGTCGAGGCCGGGGTGTTTCGTCCGGTGAACATGGAGGTAATCGCGACCCTGGTGGTGGCGCCGCTGATTCATCTTGCGCTGTGGCGGCATTCGTTCGCGGCGTGCTGCGGTGACCGGGTCGATGTCGCCGCCTATCTCGACGCCCATCTCGATCTCGTGCTGCATGGGCTTGGCGTTCGCGCCGGTCGGTCTGGAGAACTGCAATGAAGAGCAGGGGCATGGCGATTGTCGCGGCCTTGGCAGTGGCGGCTTGCGCGCCGCCGGTGACCGATGTCTCGGGGCCGCGGGCGGTGCTCGTGCGCACGGTTGCTGCGGGTGGCGGAGGTGTGGTGGTGCAGGTCTATACCGGCGAGGTTCGTGCCCGCTACGAGACCGATCTTGCGTTCCGCATCGGCGGCAAGGTGATCGAGCGCCGGGTCGATGTCGGGGCCACGGTACGACGTGGCCAGGTGCTGGCGCGGCTCGATCCGCAGGATGCGAAGCTTGCGGTGGCTGCCGCCGCGGCCCAGGTCGCCGCCGCCGAGGCCGATGCCGTTCTCGCGCGCGCAGAATTGGAGCGTGCGCAAGGTTTGCGCGCGCAGGGATTCATCAGCGCCTCCGCGCTCGATGCGCGCAAGACGAGCCTGGAGGCCGCTCAGGCGCGCTTGCGCCAGGCGCGCGCGGAAGCTGCGGTGTCGGGCAATCAGGCCGCTTATGCCGACCTTGCCGCCGACGCCGATGGCGTGGTCACTGCGGTGGCGGTCGAGGTTGGCCAGGTGCTTGCCGCTGGCCAGTCGGTGCTGCGTGTGGCACGTCCCGGCGAGCGTGAGGTGTTGGTCCATGTGCCGGAAAGCCGGCTCCGTGAGGTCGCGGTTGGAGCGGCGGTGCATGTGCGCTCGTGGAGTGCGCCGGAGCGCGAGTTCGTGGGACGGGTGCGCGAGGTGGCGCCGGCGGCGGATGCGGCGACACGGACGTATGCGGTGCGCGTCGCTGTGGCGCAAGCTGACGATGCATTGCCGCTCGGCAGTACGGCGAGTGTCGCCGTAGCCCAGGCCGCCAGTGGCCAGACGCTGCTGCCGCTGTCCGCCGTGGGGCGGATCGACGCGCAGCCCGTGGTGTGGGTGGTGGGCGACGATGACACCGTGCGGCCGCTGGCGGTCGAAGTCGAAGCGTTCCGCGAGGATGGGGTGGTGGTGCGCGCCGGCTTGCCGGCGCAGGTCCGGATCGTGGTTGCCGGCATTCATCGGCTGGTCGCTGGCGAGACGGTGCGCGCGATCGCCGAAGGGGCACCGGTCGCACTGGATGTGCAACGATGAGCGGTGCGCGCGAAGGCCGTTTCAACATTTCCACCTGGGGGCTCGCCCATCCCTCGCTGGTGGCGTATTTCCTCATCGCGCTGACCCTGATCGGCAGTCTTGCGTACACCCGGCTGGGGCAGTCGGAGGACCCGCCGTTCACCTTCAAGGTCATGGTGGTTCGTACGGAATGGCCGGGGGCGAGTGCGCGCGAGGTTGAGCGGCAGGTCACCGACAAGATCGAGAAGACTCTGCAGGAAGTCGGCTGGGTCGATGTCGTGCGCAGCTACTCGAAGCCCGGCGAGTCGCTGGTGTTCTTCCTCGCCAAGGACGCGACGCCCACCGGCGCGGTGCCGGAGATCTGGTACCAGGTGCGCAAGAAGGTCGGCGACATGCGCGCGATGCTGCCGACCGGCGTGCGCGGGCCGTACTTCAACGACGAGTTCGGCGACACCTACGGCAACATCTTCGCCCTGGTTGGCGAGGGGGTGGGTCACGCCGAACTCAAGCGCCATGCCGAGGCCATCCGCAACGAGCTGCTGCGGGTGCCCGATGTCGCCAAGGTCAGCTTCTTCGGCGAGCAGGCGCAGCGCGTGTTCATCGAGTTGTCGAACACCAAGCTCGCCACCTTCGGCTTCAGCCCCGGCGACATCGCCGCCGCGCTCGCCAGCCAGAACGCCAAGGCCGGCGCGGGTTTCTTCGAAACCGCAGACGAGCGCATCTGGCTGCGTCCGTCGGGGGCCTTCGACGACCTCGACGCGATCCGCGACACCCTCATTCGCGTACAGGGACGGGCCTTCCGTCTCGGTGACGTTGCCGAGGTGCGGCGCGGCTACGTGGACCCGCCGGGCGAGCGCATGCGCTTCATGGGCGAGGACGCGTTCGGCATCGGCGTGTCGATGCGCGCGGGCGGTGACATCGTGGCCCTCGGCCGCCATCTCGACGAGGCCGTGCATCGCATCACCGCGCAGCTGCCGCTGGGCATCCGCTTCGAGCGCGTGGCCGATCAGCCGCGCGCGGTGCGCAACGCGGTCGGCGAGTTCGTCAAGGTGCTGGTCGAGGCCGTCCTCATCGTGATGGCGGTGAGCCTGCTCTCACTTGGGCTGCGCACCGGCATCGTGGTGCTGATCATCATCCCGGTGGTGCTGGCGATCACCTTCCTGTTCATGTATCTGTTCAACATCGGCCTGCACAAGATCTCGCTCGGCGCGCTGATCATCGCCCTCGGTCTGCTCGTGGACGACGCGATCATCGCCGTCGAGATGATGGCGACCAAGATGGAACAGGGCTGGGCGCGGGTGAAGGCGGCCGGCTTTGCGTACACGTCCACCGCGATGCCGATGCTGTCGGGCACGCTGGTGACCGCGGCCGGCTTCTTGCCGATCGCCACCGCGGCATCGTCGACCGGCGAGTACACTCGTTCGATCTTCCAGGTGACGGTGATCGCGCTGCTGGTGTCGTGGGTGGCGGCGGTGCTGTTCGTGCCCTACCTCGGCTATTACTTGCTGCCCGACTTCAGCAAGCGCCGGGGCCAGCCCTCGCCGCTGGCCGCCGTGCTGGGGCGCATCGCGCCCGGCCTTGGCCGGCGGCTGGCGGAGCGGTCGGCGCATGCCTTCGAGCAGCATGACGAGTACGCGATCTATCACACCCCTTTCTATCGCCGACTGCGCCGCCTGGTCGATTGGTGCGTGCTCCACCGCTGGATCGTGATCGCGCTGACGGTGGCGGCTTTCGTCGGTTCGCTGGTGGTGTTCGGACGCTTCGTGCCGCAGCAGTTCTTTCCGGATTCGACGCGGCCCGAGTTGCTCGTCGACCTGCGCCTGGCCGAGGGGGTGTCGCACCACGCCACGGAACAGGCGGTGAACCGCCTGGAGACCTTTCTCGCGCAGCAGGACGGCGTCGAGAACTATGTCGCCTGGCTGGGCGGTGGCAGTCCGCGCTTCTATCTGCCGCTCGACCAGCAACTGGCGCAGACCAATTTCGCCCAGTTCGTGGTGCTGACCCATGGCAGCGCTGAACGCGAGGCCCTGCGCGCGAAGCTGATCGCACTCTTCGACGCCGAGCCGTGGCCGCTGCGCGCGGTGATCTCGCGGCTGGAGAACGGACCGCCGGTGGGCTTTCCCGTGCAGTACCGGGTGAGTGGCATGGATGTAGACGAGATGCGCCGGATCGCCCATGAGGTGGCGGCGGCGATGCGCACCAACCCGCATCTGTCGAACGTGCATCTGGACTGGGAGGAGCCCTCCAAGGTGGTGCGCCTCAAGGTCGATCAGGACAAGGCCCGTCTGCTCGGCATCTCCAGCCAGGACATCGCCGACCTGCTCGCGACCTCGCTGCAGGGCACCACGGTGACCCAGTTCCGCGAAGGCACCGAGACGATCTCGGTGTTGCTGCGCGGTGCACTTTCCGAACGCGTGCATCTCGGTCTGCTGCCCGATCTCGCGTTGCCGGTGGCGGGCGGGCGCAGCGTGCCGCTGGCCCAGGTGGCGACGCCGGAATACGGTTTCGAGGATGGCGTGATCTGGCGCCGCAATCGCATCCCCACGGTGACCGTGCGCGCCTCGCTGTACGGCGCGGTGCAGCCTGCGGTGGTGGTCGCGCAACTGGCGCCGGCGATCGAGACGGTGCGCGCCGGCCTGCCGCTCGGTTACCGGCTGGAGGTCGGCGGGGCGGTGGAGGAGAGCGGCAAGGGCGGCAGTTCGGTAGCGGCGGGCCTGCCGCTCTTCGTGCTCGTGGTGCTCACCGTGCTGATGCTGCAGCTGCAGAGTTTCTCGCGCACCTTCATGGTGGTGCTCACCGCGCCGCTCGGCATGATCGGCGTCACCGCCTTCCTGCTCGCCTTCAACAAGCCGTTCGGCTTCGTCGCCATGCTCGGCACGATCGCGCTGTCGGGGATGATCATGCGCAACTCGGTGATCCTGGTCGATCAGATCCGCCAGGACATCGGCGCCGGACGCCCGCCCTGGGAAGCGATCGTGGAGTCCGCGGTGCGCCGCTTCCGGCCGATCATGCTGACTGCGGCGGCGGCCATCCTGGCGATGATTCCGCTGTCGCGCAGCGCCTTCTTCGGGCCGATGGCGGTGGCGATCATGGGCGGGCTGACCGTGGCCACGGTGCTCACCATGCTGTTCCTGCCGGCGCTGTACGCGGCCTGGTACCGCGTGCGTCGGGCGGCGCCGTGAGCGCCGTCGAAGGGCAACGGGTGCGCTAGAATGCGAAGGTTTTTCGTCTTGGATGCGCTGCGTTCAGCGCACACACATTTTCGCCGGGAGTAGCTGATGAACTTCGAGAAAGCGCGCTTCAACATGGTCGAGCAGCAGATCCGTCCGTGGGAGGTGCTGGATCAGGATGTGCTCGATCTGCTGATGACGGTCAAGCGTGAGGAGTTCGTGCCCGCCGCCTCTCGCGCGTTGGCCTTCGCCGACGTCGAGATTCCGATCGGCTGCGGGCAGGTCATGCTCAAGCCGGTGATCGAAGGCAAGATCCTGCAGGCGCTCGAACTGCACCGCTCCGATTCGGTGCTCGAGATCGGCGCCGGCTCGGGCTATTTCGCCGCGCTGCTGGCGGCGCGTACCGAATGGGTGCGCACCGTGGACATCGAGCCCGAACTGGTTCGCCAGGCGCACGCCAATCTCGCCCGCAACGGCGTCGACAATGTCATCGTCGAGGAAGGCGATGCCGCCGCCGGCTGGGCGGCGCGCGCGCCCTACGATGTGATCGTGGTCTCGGGCGGCTTGCCGGCGGTGCCGCAAAGTCTGCTCGAGCAGCTCAAGGTCGGTGGCCGCCTGTTCGCCTTCGTCGGCGAGGCCCCGGTGATGAAGGCGCGCCTGATCGTGTGCGAGGCCGAAGGCCGCTTCCGCACCGAGGACGTTTTCGAGACCCTGGTGCCGATGCTCAGCAACGTGCCACGCGTCGACCATTTCCGCTTCTGAAGGCCGGCAATGCAACACATCACGCCTGTCGAACTCGCGCAACGGCTCGCCGACGCGCACCAACCCGCCCCCGTGCTGCTCGATGTCCGTGAGCCCTGGGAGTTCGAGATCTGCCACCTCGAGGGCGCGCTGCCGATGCCGATGGCGAGTGTGCCGGCGCGTGTCGGCGAACTCGACCCCGCGCGCGAGATCGTCGTCATCTGCCATCACGGCGGACGCAGCGCCCAGGTTGGCATGTTCCTCGAACGCCAGGGCTTCGCCCGCGTCATCAACCTGGCCGGCGGCGTTGCCGAATGGGCTGCGCGCGTCGATCCGGCAATGGCGCAGTACTGAATCCACGGAGAACCGCATGAAGCGAGCGCTCACGCTCTGTCTGGCCAGCCTGTTTTCCGCCGCCGCCTGGTCGGCCGATCTGGTGCAGATCTACCGCGACGCGCTCGCCAACGATGCCCGCTACGCCGCTGCCCGCGCCCAGCACGAGGCCGGGCAGGAGCGCGTGGTGCAGGCCCGCGCGGGCCTGCTGCCCAGCCTCGGCGCCTCGGCGAGCACGAGCTGGAACAATGCCGAAGCGAAGACCGCGACCGGATCGGTCGAGCGCCGCTACAACAGCAACGGCTATGGCGTGCAGCTGACCCAGCCCGTGTTCCGCTGGCAGAACTGGGTGCAGTACAAGCAGGGCGAACTGCAGACCCTGCTCGCCGACAGCCAGTTCGAACTCGCTCGCCAGGATCTGATCCTGCGCGTCGCCGAAGCCTATTTCAACGTGCTCAACGCCCAGGATGCGCTCGACGCGGTGGTGCAGCTGCGCACCGCGGCTGCGGAGCAGCTGGAGCTGGCGAAGAAGAGCTTCGAGGTCGGCACGGTGACGATCACCGATGTCCATGAGGCGCAGTCGCGCTTCGACCTCGCCTCGGCGCAGGAGATCGCCGCGCGCAACGAACTCGACGTGCAGCGCCAGAGTCTGGCCCGCATCATCGGCGCCGAGCCGGCGCCGCTCGCCGGCCTGCGTCCGGGCGTCGCCCTGCAGCGCCCGACGCCGGACAACATCGCCGACTGGGTGAGCGCGGCCGAACAGGGCAGCTACGGCGTCCAGCTGCAGCAGTTGGGGCGGGAGATCGCCGTGCGCGAAATCGAGCGCACGGGCGCCGGCCACCTGCCCACGCTCGATCTGGTGGCCTCCCACGGGCTCAACAACCGCCCCGCGATCAGCTCGGAGCGCTCCGAAAGCACGATGATCGGCCTGCAGCTCAACGTGCCGCTGTATCAGGGCGGCGCGATCTCCTCCGCGCAGCGCGAGGCCGCCGCGCTCAAGCTCAAGGCCGACGCCGACCTCGACGATGCGCGCCGCAGCGCGGCGCTCGCCGCCCGCCAGTCCTATCTCGGCGTCACCAGCGGCCTCGCGCAGATTCGCGCGCTGGAAGCCGCGCGCGTGTCGTCCACGTCGGCGCTCGAAGCCAACAAGCTCGGCTACGAAGTCGGCGTGCGCATCAACATCGACGTGCTCAACGCCCAGACCCAGCTCGCCGACACCCTGCGCCAGCTCGCGCGCGCGCGTTACGACACCCTGCTCGCCCAGCTGCGCCTGAAGGCGGCGGCCGGCACGCTGGGCGAGGACGATGTCGCCGCGATCAATGCCCTGTTGAGCGAAAGCGCCGCCGACCGCTGAGCGCGTCGCCGGGCCGCAACGCCGCGGCCCCCGGCCTCACCGCTGCGGATGAAGCCGTGCGGCGAGGCGGGCGAGACCGTCCGGCGCCGCGACCTGGGGCTGCGTGCTGGCGACCGCCGCGCGCAGCAGGCTGCGCACCACGCCGTCCAGTGGCAGGGTGGCGCCGAAGTAAAGCGGCACGCCGCCGCGGATGATCGCCAGGGTCGGAAAGTCTTCCACATCCACCTCGTCGGCGAACTCGGCGTCGTCCTCGATGTCGAGCCAGCCGAAGACGATTTCCGGATTCGCGGCGGAAATCGCCTCGAGTACCGGCCGGAACTCGCGGCAGGTGCCGCACCATTGGGCGCAGAAGCTCAGCACCACGACGTCCGCCACCGCAGCGGAGGCGGACGAGAACAGATCCTGGGCGGGGACCAGCCCGGACGATGGTGCGGAGGGGGGCGCGGACATCGGAATTCCTCGGAAAAGGGTGTGGCGCGGCAAGCCGCCAGTGTAGCGCGAAGCCCCGCGCCCCATGGCGGGCAGCGCCGCCGCTGCCGATATACTGGGCGGCCGATCCCGACAACAACATACAAGCGCCATGCAGGCGCGCCCTTGCGGAGACTCCCCATGCCCCCCAGGCAGCATCTCGATCGCTTTGCCATTGGTTTGATGATTGTGCTGTGCACCGTCTGGGGCATCCAGCAGGTCACGATCAAGCTCGCCAACGCCGGCATTTCCCCGGTCTGGCAGGCCGGGTTGCGCTCCATCGGCGCCACCGTGCTGGTGTGGGCCTGGGCGATGGCGCGGCGCGTGCCGCTGTTCGAGCGCGACGCCAGCCTCGGTGCCGGGTTGCTCGTCGGTGTGCTGTTCGCCGGCGAGTTCGCGCTGGTGTATTGGTCGCTGGAATACACCTCCGCCTCGCGCGGCATCATCTTTCTGTACACCGCGCCGTTCTTCGTCGCGCTCGGCGCGCGCTGGCTGCTGCCCAACGAGCAGATGCGGCGGGCGCAGTGGCTCGGCATGGCGCTCGCGTTCACCGGAATTCTCGTGTTGTTCGGCGAGAGCCTGCTGCAGCCCGCGGGGACGGCGTGGATCGGCGATCTGATGATGACGTGCGCGGCGATCATGTGGGCGGCGACCACGCTGGGGATCAAGGCCACCGTCCTCAGCCGCGCGGCGCCGGAGAAGACCCTGCTGTACCAGCTCGGGGTGTCGGCGCTGATCCTGCCGCTGGTGTCGCTCGCGCTCGGCGAGCCCGGCGTGTTTGCGCCCACCGCGCAGGTGTGGGCCCTCGTCGCCTTCCAGGTGGTGGGGGTCGGCACCTTGAGCTACATCGGCTGGTTCTGGCTGGTGCGCCATTACCCGGCGACGCGCTTGTCGTCGTTCTCCTTCCTCACCCCGGTGCTGGGCGTGATCGCCGGCGGGCTGCTGCTCGGCGAGACGCTGACGCCGGCGGTGTTCGGCGCACTCGCCCTGGTCGGCGCCGGGATCTGGGTGGCGAACCGCCCGCCGCGCGTGCGCGCCGCCGCCTGAGGGGGTACGAACGGCTCGCCCGCTGCCGCGATCAGGCGTGCGGCGGGGCAACCGATCGCACCCAGTCGGCGAAACGCTTCACTTCGGCACGCATCGGCCGTGGCGCCGGCACCAGCCAGAAGCTGCGCCCGGCGATCGGCAGGCGGCGGTCGCCGACGGCGGCGAGGCGGCCGTCCTCCAGCAGCGGATCGATCAGCGTCGCCCGCCCGAGGGCGAGGCCCTGGCCGGCGGCCGCGGCGTGGATCAGCTGATCGTAGTGGCTGAAGCCGATGCGCGAGCGCGGGCGCAGGCCGCCGAGACCCGCCGCTGCCAGCCAGTGATCCCAGCCCAGCCAGGGGAAGGCCGGCTCGTCGTAGTCGAGCAAGGTCTGCCGCGCCAGGGTGTCGGCGTCGAGCACGAGGCCGTCGGCGATGGCGGGATGGGCGACGGGAAACACGGTTTCGCCGAACAGGCGCACCGCCTCGGGCGGCGCATCGCGGTCGGCGCAGTAGCGCAGCGCCAGATCGATGTCCTCGCGCGCGAGATCGACCACGCGGTTGCCGGCGGCGATGCGCACCTCGGTGTCCGGCTCGCGGGCCTGAAAGTCGCGCAGGCGCGGCACCAGCCACAGCGCGGCGATGCCGATCGACGCGGTCACCGTGACCGGACGCCGCGTCGGGTGGCGCAGCGCGGCGGCCAGTCGGGCGTACTCGTCGAGCCAGGTTTCGGCGGCCGCCGCCAGGCGCGCCCCTTCCGCGGTGAGTTCGAGGCTGCGCACGCCGCGCACGAACAGCGTCGTCTCCAGCGCGCTCTCCAGGGTCTGGATCTGACGGCTGATCGCCGACTGGGTCAGGCACAGCTCGGCAGCGGCGCGGGTGAAGGAGAGATGGCGGGCCGCGCACACGAAACCGCGCAAGGGGTCCAGCGGCAGTCGTCGCAGGGCGCGCTTATCCATGATTTTCCCGCATGCGTGAATGCAAAATGGCCGTTTGTGGCCAATCTATCCGCTGACGATACTGCCTTCAAGCCGGCGTCGATGAATGCCTTATCTGCATTCATGACGATCGGCGGCGCATGGAGGCGATCATGGACGAGAAGGGTGAATTCGCATGCAGGCGGCTCGCGCCGCGTGCATCGGAAATCTTGATGCACGCCGTCGGGCGGGAGGTGCGCTGCCTTTCGGGGCGGATCTGGCTGACCCAGTACGGCGACCGCCGCGACATCGTGCTCGGCCCGGGGCAGTGTTTCGTGCTGTCGCTGCCCAATGTGGTGGTGATGGCGGCGGGGAAGGAGGCAGTGTTCGCGCTTGGGCCGCGGGAGGTGGCAATGCCGCCGTGTTACTGGCTGCGGCGCATCGCCGGCTGGTTCGACCCGCGCCACGGCAGCACCGTGCTGCGCCCGTTGCGCGGGCGTGTGGCGTTCGCCGGCACCGCTCCGCCGTGCCGCACGCATCTTGCCTATAGTGGGGAGAAAGCACCCGCAGTCGCTCCCGCGTCGTCCAAGGAGAATGCCGCATGCCTCGTCCCGTCGTCGAATTCTGGTTCGAGTTCGCCAGCACCTATTCCTATCTCTCGGTGATGCGCATCGAACGCGCAGCCGAGACGGCCGGGGTGGAGGTGGCGTGGCGGCCGTTCCTGCTCGGACCGGTGTTTCTGGCGCTGGGTTGGAACGATTCGCCGTTCAACATCTACCCGCCCAAGGGGCGCTACATGTGGCGCGACCTCGCCCGCCTGGCGGCCAAGTACGAGCTGCCGTTCCAGGTGCCGAGCCGTTTCCCGCGCAATGGCCTGCTCGCGGCGCGGGTGGCGCTGGTCGGCGTTGCCGAGGGCTGGGTGGCGCCGTTCGCGCGCGCGGCGATGCGTGCCAACTTCGCCGAGGATCGCGACATCGGCGAGCCCACGGTGATCGCGCAGATCCTGCGCGAACTGGCACTGCCCGCCGACGACGTGCTCGTCCGCGCGCAGACCGAGGACAACAAGCGCGCATTGCGCCGGCAGACCGAGCGTGCGGCCGAACTGGGGCTGTTCGGGGCGCCGAGCTTTCGGGTCGGCGACGAGCTGTTCTGGGGCAACGACCGGCTCGAGGATGCGCTCGCCTGGGCGCGCGCGGGCGCGGAGCGTGCGCCCGGCTGAGCCGAGGCGGGCGCGCGTGGTTCGGCGTGCCCGGCCTAGCGGCCGCTCGCGTCGCGCGCCTTTTTCTCCTCGAACTCGCGGATGCGCTCTTCATAGCGTGCGCGGTCGCGTGCCGCCTGCTCGGCGCGCGCGGCGGCTTCGGCCTCGGCGGCGCG
>JAEWVQ010000301.1 GCA_023459095.1 Pseudomonadota bacterium
GACGGGCACCCTGCCCGCCATCGGCCTCGGGAGGGGTGGCTGCGGTGGTGGTGTCACGCCGGCCCGGCGCCGCATCGCCGTTTTCCACCAGTTCGGTATGCACGCACACCGCCGAGTTGCGCGGCCGGATCGGCAGCCCGCGGGCTTCGCGCAGGGCGCGCGTGAAGGCCGCGCCGAACAGCAGGATCAGCGACGAGTAGTTGACCCACAGCAGCAGCATGACCAGCGAGCCGGCGGCGCCGTAAGTCGAGGCGGTGGCGGTGTTGGCGAGATAGAGCGCGATCGCCGCCCGCCCCACGGTAAACAGCACCGCGGTCATCAGCGCGCCGAGCAAAACGTCGCGCCAGTCGAGCACCACGTCGGGCAGCACGCGGAAGATGGTGGCGAACAGCAGCGTGACCACGCCGAGCGACACCCCCGCATCGACCGCGACCATCACCCCCGGCGGCAGCGGCAGCCAGTCCTGCGCGAACACCATGATCGTGCGCATCGCCACGCTCAGCAGCAGCGACACCAGCAGCACGAAACCGATCGCCACCACCACCGCGAGCGACAGCACGCGGCTCTTGACGAACAGCAGCACGCCGCTGCGCGTGGGCCGCGGCACCACGCCCCAGATCGCGTTGAGCGCGCGCTGCATCTGCGCGAACACCGTGGTCGCGCCGAACAGCATGGCGCCGACGCCGAGCACGGTGGGCAGCACGCCGCTATGCTCGACGCGGCTGCTCGCCACCGCGGTCTGCACCGCGGCCGCGGCCTCCGGCCCGATCGCGGCCTGCAGTTGCGCGGCGACCTGGCCGTGCGCGGCATCCTCGCCCAGCACCAGGCCGACGATGGCCACGGCGACGATCATCACCGGCGCCACCGAAAACAGCGTGAAGAACGCGAGCGCGGCGGCGGACACGAACACCTGCCCCTCCACCCACAGGCGGACGGTGTTTTTCGCCACCTCGAAGCACAGCCGGAAAAAGCGGGTCATGATCGCGGCCCTGGATATCGCGCGGAAGAGGCCTGCATGCTACCGGATGCCGAATGCCAGGGTCTTGCCGCGCGCTCACGGCGCAACCCTCGGCAGCGGCCGCGGTCGAACCGCCGACCTCGCCACCGTCCCACCCGATGCGCCCGATGAAGCCGATCACCCCCGACCTGTTCGCCAACCCCGAACTGTTTTCCGATCACCCCGAAGCCGGTGGCCCGCGCATCGCGCCGCTCGCCCCCGGCGCCGTAGTGCTGCGCGGATTCGCGCGGGCGCAGGGCGCCGAACTCGTCGACCTGGTCGCCGCACTCACCGCGCAGGCGCCGTTTCGCCGCATGCTCACCCCGGGCGGACGGCCGATGTCGGTGGCGATGACCAACTGCGGCGAGCGCGGCTGGGTGTCGGACGCCGAGGGTTACCGCTACGCCGCGCACGACCCGCAACGCGGCCAGCCGTGGCCGGCGATGCCCGCGCCGCTGTTGGAGCTGGCCACGGCGGCCGCGGCCCCCGCCGGTTTTGCCGGTTTCGCGCCCGACGCCTGCCTGATCAACCGCTACGCAGCCGGGGCGCGCATGGGCCTGCACCAGGACCGCGACGAGCGCGACCTCACCCAGCCCATCGTCTCGATCTCGCTCGGCCTGCCCGCGGTGTTTCTGTTCGGCGGCCTGCACCGCACCGGCGGCACCCAGCGCGTCGCCCTCTTCCACGGCGACGTCGTGGTGTGGGGCGGCCCGGCGCGGCTCGCGTTTCACGGCGTGGCGGCGCTCAAGCCCGGCCAGCACGCGCTCACCGGGCCTTACCGCTACAACCTGACCCTGCGCCGCGCGGGGTAAGCGCGCTCAGCCGGCCACCGTGGCGGACAGCGACCTGACCGCGTTCACCACCCGGCACGCGCCCTCGCGTATGCGGTTGATCGCCTCGCCCGCCTCGTTCGCCAGCCCCACGCTGCCTTCCACCGCGGAGCGGCTGCTCGCCATGCTGTCGATCACCGACTGGCTCGCGGCCTGAATCTGGCTGATCATGCCCGACACTTCGGCGGTGGAGTTGGCGGTGCGCTCGGCGAGCTTGCGCACCTCGTCGGCGACCACCGCGAACCCGCGCCCGGATTCACCGGCGCGCGCCGCCTCGATCGCGGCATTGAGGGCGAGCAGGTTGGTCTGATCGGCGATCGCGCGGATGGTCTGCACGATCGAGGTCACCTGTCCCGCCTGCGCCACCAGGCTTTCCACCTGCTGCGCCGAGTTGTCCATGCCCGCGGACAGCGCGCGCATGGTGTCGATCGCCTGCACGATGATGCGCTCGCCGCCCACCGACAGGCGCTCGGTGTCGAGCGAGGTGTCGTAGGCCATCAGCGCCCTCTGCTTCTCGGCTTCGTGGCGCAGCACGCGCTCGGTGATGTCGGTGGCGAACTTGATCACCCGGTACGGCTTGCCGTTCTCGTCCACCACCGGGTTATAGGTGGCTTCGAGCCACACCGTGCGGCCGTCGCGGGTCACCCGCTCGCACTCGCCGGCGAAGTAGTCGCCGCGGCGCAGGCGGTCCCACAGCGCCTTGTAGGCGGGGCTCTCCGCATAGTCCTTCGGACACAGCACGCTGTGATGGCGGCCGACGATGTCGGCCGGACCGTAGTTCATCACCTTGAGGAAATTGTCGTTCGCCCTCAGCACCTTGCCCGACATGTCGAACTCGATCACCGCCATCGAGCGGTCGAGCGCGCCGATGAGCTTGTGCGCCAGCGTCGCCTCGGCCACGCTCGCGGTGATGTCGGTGGCAACCTTGATGACCTTGACCACGCGCCCCTCGTGATCGGCGACCGGGGTGTAGGTCGCCTCCAGCCACACCGTGCGCCCATCCTTGCCGCGCCGGCGGAAACGCCCGCTCAAGGCCTCGCCGTTGGCCAGCCGGCGCCAGAAGTCGAGGTCGTCCGGGCCGCGGGACAGGGCGTCCTCGCACAGCACGCGGTGATGGCGGCCGGCGAGCTCGCCGCCGGTATAGCCCACGATCCGGCAGAAGTTGTCGTTGGCCTCGAGCACCGTGCCTTCCGGGGAGAACTCGACGATCGCCATCGTGCGGTCGAGCGCCTCCCCCCGTTGCTTCAGCACGAGCAGTTCCTGTTCCATTCTTGCAATGCGATTCCTGAGTGCAGTCGACGAGAAGAACATGAGACACCTTTGCATGAGCAATCGGACGAGCACCTGGACAATACAGACAAGCACCCCTATTTGTCCAGGACAAACACAGAAAATGCCTGAACAAACTCATTCCACATATCCCCATACCGCCCGCCCACAGCGCCGCGTCGTGATCCGCGCGGGCGCCGGCCGACCGTCGTCGGCAGCGGTCGTGCCACAATGACCGCGCGCTCCTGCCCGCAACACGATCCATGCCCCCACCCCGATGCTCTGGAAAGCGATCGTCGCCGCCCGCGACCTGGCCCGTGCCCATGAAATCGCCGCCGTCCTGATCCGCTACGGCTTCGGCGACCTCGTGCGCCGCATCGGCATGGCCGACGCCCTCGAACGCGCCGGCAAGGCGCTGCACTGGCGCGCCCCCGAGGAACTCGCCCGGCTCGAACCGCCGGCGCGCGTGCGCCGTGCGCTCGAGGAACTCGGCCCCACCTTCGTCAAGCTCGGCCAGATCCTCGCCACCCGCGTCGACCTGCTGCCGCCGGCCTGGATCGCCGAGTTCGGCACCCTGCAGGACGCCGCGCCCGCGGTGCCGTTTGCCGAACTGCGCGCCCAGCTCGCCGAGGACCTCGGCGCCGAACCGGAAGACGCCTTCGCCGCGCTCGACACCACGCCGCTCGCCGCCGCCTCGCTGGCCCAGGTGCACCGCGCCCGCCTCGCGCCCCGGCCTGGCGAACCCGGCGACGGCGACGCCGCGCCGCGCGAGGTCGTGCTCAAGGTGCGCCGCCCGGGCATGCGGCCCACGGTCGAAGCCGACCTGCACCTGCTCGCCCGCCTCGCCGAGATCGCCGAGGCCGAGCTGCCCGAGCTGCGCCGCTACCGCCCGCGCGAGGTGGTGCGCGAATTCACCCTGTCGTTGCGCCGCGAGATGGACTTCGCCGCCGAATGCCGCAACGCCGAGCGCGTCGCGGCCAACTTCGCCGATCATCCCGAGATCCTCATTCCCCGCGTGTACTGGCAGTGGTCGGGAGAGCGCGTGAACGTCCAGGACTACGTCGACGGCATTGCCGGGCGCGACCTTGCCGCGGTGGATGCCGCCGGCCTCGACCGCAAGCTGCTTGCCCGCCGCGGCGCCGCGGCGGTGCTCAAGATGATGCTGGAGGACGGCTTCTT
>JAEWVQ010000302.1 GCA_023459095.1 Pseudomonadota bacterium
GGCCCGGGTGGTCCGGGGCACGGGGCGCTCTCCGCCGTCAATCGCGCCCGGGCGTGGCCGAGGTCGGCACCCGGCCGGGGGCGTCGCCCTGCACCAGCCAGGCCGGCGGCGGCGAGGCCTTTCCCTCCGCGCTGCGTCTGCCGCCACGGGACGGGCGGGGCAGGGCGTACTCGCTCTCGCTGCACTCGACCACGGAACCGTCCGGAAAGCGGCAGGTGCCGTTGCTGTCGTCGTACATGAGGACGGCGGCATCAGGATGGGTCGAGAAGCAGTAGCCGAAGAAGGTGGCGCTGCCGATCTGTGCGTCGGGCACGCCGGCGGTGTTGTCCCACAGCGTGAACGCCTTCACCGTTTCGGTCGAATACAGCGAATAGGCGAACATCGCGCCGTGCTCGTCGATCCGGTCGGGATAGGGCGAGAGCGCGGTTTCGTACATGCCGAGGTCGGTGTAGCCCGACTTGACGTCCAGAATGATCTGGAAGACGTCGCAGTTGTAACCCGTGAGCATTTTTGCGGCATTCGAGTAGATCGGCTGGTTGTACAGGTAGATGGCGTCGCGCAGGGCCATCTGCTGGGGCTTGCCGAAACGGGCGCTCACGCTCTGGCTGGCGCTCAGGCTGATGCTGCAGCGGGGCACCGTGCCCGTGCAGGCGCCGCTCCAGCCGTCGAAGGTGCTGCCCGCGTCGGGGGTCGCGGTGAGGGTCACGGTGGTCCCCAGGCGATAGGCCTCGGCACAGTCCGCGCCGCAGTCGATGCCGGTGCCGCTTACCTTGCCGCTGCCCGCGCCGGTGCGCTCCACGGTCAGTGTGGCGTTGCCGCTCTGCGCGCCGTCGAGGTAGCGGTGCAGTCCGCGCGTGTAGGCGAGGTCGAAGCGTCCGTAGTAGGCGTAGTTGCCGGTGCAGGCGGCCTGCAGCGAGCCGCCGTGCAGGTTGCCGACGAGGTACTTGTTGCCGTCGAACAGGCCGGAGCCGCTGCTGCCCGGCTCGATCGTGCCCGAGGTCCAGCGTGTCTGGATGTGATTGGCGGTGGCCGCCGACGCCGATTCGCAGCGGAACAGGGTGTCGCCCGTCACCGAGCAGGCGCCGTAGCCCGAGACCGCGCCGAAGCTGATCTTCTGCAGATCGCCGCCGGGATGGTGCACGCCGGCGATCCCGCTGCCCGAGGCCGGCAGGCCGGTGTGCCAGCCCGCATACATGGCGCCGGCTGGTGGCGCGGCGTTGAGGCGCATGAAGGCGGTGTCGGTGTCGGCGCTCGCGTACAGCAGGGTGGCGCCGCCGCGGGTGGTCCGCCTGGCCGGGTCGAGGCTGCCGCTGTTGCAGCTCGACGTGCGGTAGAACCAGTAGGCCTCCAGGGTCGACGCCACGGTCTGGGTGGACAGGCAGTGATGGGCGGACAGCAGGTAGGGGATGAAGGACGAGGGGTCCTTGTCGTTGAGCAGCGTGCCCGAGCAGACGTAGGAGTTGCCGCCCTTGGTGTAGATCAGCAAGGCCGTGGCCCGGCTGATCGGGTCCCAGTCGGGGTGGCAGGTGACGTCGTTGTGGCAGGACAGCGAGCTCGCCATCGGCAGGTTCCAGGTGGTGTCGGACGCCGCGGTCAGGTGCGAGACCTGCGGCAGCGCGAGCTGGACCTCGCTGGGCGCGACGCCGGCCGGCAGTTCGATCTCGATTGCGGCCTCCGCGCTTTCCACGATCGGCGACCACCAGGTGTGGGCCGCTTCGGTGTGGTCGCCCGCAGCGAGATTGTGTTCGATCCGTTCGAGCACTTCGCTGCCCAGGGTTTCGATGGTGGTGTCGGCGCCGGGGGCGTGGGTGCGCAGCAACGCGGTCGGCGGCAGGCTGAAGATGCGCAAGCCCAGCCGCAGGCCGGCGGCCTCGGGCGAGGCCACGCTGATCGAGGCGAGGTGACGGCCGTCGGCCTGGCGTTCCCATGCGAGTGCCGCAAGGGTGTCGGTCGAGCTGCGCAGGCCGGCGACCTCGCGCTGAAAGCCGATCTGCTGCGGATCGTCGCCGCGCGTGCCGGCGTGGGCCGCGGCCAGCGCCTGCACGGGGGTGAAGGGCGCGAGGGTGAAGCGCCGCTGCGGCGGTTGGCGGCTGTGGCGCCGGGCCTGCATGCTCCGCCCGAGCGTCGCGGGCTCGGGGGCGAGTGCGGGCTCCACTGCACGCAGCGGCACCAGGGTGGGCGGTGTTTCGGCGGTGGCGTGCGCGCGCGTCGGGATGACGGCGCTCAGTGCACTCAGGGCGAAGATGGCGAGCAGGCGGGCGAAGGGGGCCGGAGTGCGCATCTCAGTAGCTCCATTGGCCGTTGGCCGGGCACGCGACCGGCTGGTTGTTGCGGCTGCAGGTGTTGCTGAGGCCGTCGTGGCGGAAGACGTAGGCATCGCTGCGGCTCGAATAGCAGTAGCCGAACACGGTGGCGCGTCCGGTGAGGACGTCGCGGGCGGGGTCGGTGACGCTGTGGTCGGCGAGGACGAAGCGCTTGAAGGTGACGTTCTGGTCGTAGAGGGCGTAGGCGAACATCTCGAAGTACTCGCGCATGCGGTCGGGGTAGGTCCAGCTGCGCGCGCCTTCGTGCATGGCGAGATCGGTGTAGCCGGACTCGACGTCGAGCACGAGCTGCAGCACGTCGCAGCGATGGCCGACGATCTGCGTCGCGCGGTAGCTGCGGATGTCCTGGTTGTAGAGGTAGATCGCGTCGCGCAGGACCATCCGTTCGGCGGCGGCGGGCGCGCTCAGGGTCAGCCCGGTCAGGGCCGCGGCGAGGAGCGTCGTTGCTCTGGTCATCGTGTGATCCCGATTCCTTGAGTCGGTTGAGTGCTGTGCTGCAGCGGCCGGCGCAGCGCAGACCGCGGATTATATGACGTCGGAGAAGCCACGGCGGCGTCCGTCAACGTCTTGCGCCGGTGCGGCCGAGTACCGCGTCGCGGATGCCGGCGGCGATTTCGCGCAGGTACGCGAACCGGCGGGGGCCGAGCACCAGGTAGAGGACAAAGCGCCGGGGCAGGACCTTGGCGATGTGGCGGCGCCAGGCTCGGTCGGCGTGCGGGCGGCGGCACAGCAGCAGGTTGTTGCGGAAGATGTAGTACTGGCGCAGGGGCGGATGGAAGGCCAGGGTCCGCACCCGGCCACCGAAGCGCACGCGCGTGCTGCGGCTGCCCAGGCTGTGCTCGAGCACCGCGCGGCCTTCGGCGACGAGGCGCAGACCGGCGGCACGGGCACGCAGGCACCAGTCGGTGTCGACGGCGTCGATGAAGAGGGTTTCGTCCATGAGGCCGATGCGGGCGAGCACGGCACTCGGAATCAGGCAGCCGGAGGCGATCAGATGATCGACATCGATCGCGGCGGTACTCGTCTCCGGCAGGCTCAGGCGGCGATAGCCCGTCGTGGTTTTGGCCAGGAAGTCGAGGCTGCTGCGGGTTCTCGGGTCGTAGATGCGCGGACCGGCGGCGGCGACCGAGGGGGCATCGAGCGCCTGCAGCAGCCAGGCGACCAGGTCGCCGGCGGGCACGCTGTCCTGATCCATGAGCAGGACGTGGCTGGCGCCGCGGGCGATTGCATGCTCGATACCGCAGTTCTGCGCGCAGCCGACGCCGCGGTTACTGCCCAGTTCGAGTACGCTCAGCGTTGCCTCGGCGGCGGCGCGTGCGCGCAGCGGGGCCAGTTCGGCCGCGGTCGAGCCGTTGTCGACGACGATCAGCTCGGCGACCTGGGGGCTCAGGGCGTCGAGCTGGCGCTGCACCTGCTGCGGTTCGGGATGGTAGGTGACGATGACGGCGACGACGAACGGGACGCGGGGGGGCTCGCCTGCGGCGGGGGCAGGGCAGGCCGGGCCGGTGGATCTTGGGGGGTGGTCGGGCATCTCTTGAATGGGCGCGTGGTCGTGCGGAGTGCGTACGTACCGCACGCGTCGCGGCGGGATTCTGGCGTATTCGTCCGCGCTTGGGTAGCGCGGACGCGCGGGGTTGTCGACTACAATTCGCGGTTTCGCCGATGTCATCGAGGCTGGTTCGGCCTTGCGGGCGGCGATGATGGGGGCGGCAATCTGTGAGGAATCCTCTCCCGGCATTGCCGCTGCCCCGATGATCGGTTATTCCTCGGCGGGCCGGGCCCGGCTGCAAGGAACGCCGCGATCCGAACCCGGCAAGCCTATGCCGCTCGGGCTGAAGTTGACGAAGTCCGCTTGCCACCGACGCCCTTGGATACGCCCAGGGCGAGCGCAAGCCGGGCGCCACGGGTAATTAGCAGCCTGACTGCCGACTGCAGGAAACGCATGGAAGATTCCGTACTGAAGGACCACCGCCCGCGTGCCGTCCGCCGCGATGATGCGCCCGCCCCGCTCCGGGTTGCGGTCGTGCTCCCCTGTTACAACGAAGAAGCCGCGATCGCCCAGGTGGTGCGGGATTTCCGCGCCGCGCTGCCCGACGCGGAAATCGTCGTGTTCGACAACAATTCGCGCGACGGCACCCGTGCGCAGGCGCTGGCCGCCGGCGCCTCGGTCAGGCACGTCGCGCTGGCGGGCAAGGGCAACGTCGTGCGCCGCATGTTCGCCGACATCGACGCCGATGTTTACGTGCTCGCCGACGGCGACGCGACCTACCATGCGGCGAGTGCGCCGCGGCTGATCGCGGAACTGGTCGAACACAAGCTCGACATGGTGGTCGGCACCCGCGTGCATGAGGACGAGGAGGCCTATCGGCGCGGTCACCAGTTCGGCAATCGCATGCTCACCGGCACGATGCGGCGGATCTT
Organism: Pseudomonadota bacterium; assembly: GCA_023459095.1. Taxonomy (GTDB): domain Bacteria; phylum Pseudomonadota; class Gammaproteobacteria; order Burkholderiales; family Rhodocyclaceae; genus JAEWVQ01. The sequence goes on from JAEWVQ010000302.1 coordinate 4,746, forward strand.
CGGCGGCGAGTTCAAGGACATGCTGTCCGGCTACCGGGTGTTCTCGCGGCGTTTCGTCAAGTCCTTTCCCGCGATGTCGCACGGCTTCGAGATCGAAACCGAGCTGACCATTCACGCGCTGGAACTGCGCATGCCCTACGCGGAAGTGGCGACCCCCTACGGCGTGCGGCCCGAAGGCTCGGCCAGCAAGCTCCGCACCTATTCCGACGGAATCCGCATCCTATCGACCATCGTCCGCCTGTTCGCGGTCGAGCGCCCGCTGCGCTTCTATGGCTTGCTGGCGCTGGTGCTGGCGCTGGTATCGGTGGCGCTCGCCGTGCCCTTGTTCCTGACCTATTTCGACTCCGGCCAGGTGCCGCGCTTTCCGACCGCGATCCTGAGCACCGGGATCGCGACGCTTAGCGCGATCAGCTTCGTCACCGGGCTGATCCTCGAGACCGTGACCATCGGCCGCCGCGAGACGCGACACCTGCACTATCTCGCCACCGGGGCCGTGGGCGACGCGCGGCCGAGGTGAGGCGGTGAAGGCGGTGCTGCTGTTCGCCGTCGCCGGTGGTGCCGGCTACGTCGTCGATGCCGCCGTCCTGCTGCTCGCGGCGCCCATGCTCGGGCCCTACGGCGGCCGGCTGCTGTCGTTCTGCGCCGCGGTACTGGCGACCTGGCTGCTCAACCGCCGGCTGGCGTTTCGCGAGGCGCGCAGCGGGCTGCCGCTGCACCGCGAGTTCCTGCGCTATTTCGCCGTCTGCCTGGGTGGCGGCAGCGTCAATCTGGCGACCTATTCACTGCTGGTGATGGTGTTCGCGCTCTCCGGCTGGTGGTTGCTGGTGGCGCTGGGCGCGGGGTCGCTGGCCGGCATGGCGGTCAATTTCACGCTCAGCCGGCGGTTCGTGTTTGCGGGCAGGGGCAAAACATGCTCCAAGTGATGGCGCGGCCGACTGCGCCCGCACGCTGGTCGGGCGTGCTCGCTGCGCTGCTCGCCCTGGCGGGCTTCGGGCTCGTGATGCATGCCAGTTTTCCGGGGTATCTGAATGCGGATACCGTTGTCCAGCTGACCCAGATTCTGACCGGGAGGTTGGGCGACTGGCATTCGCCGTTCATCGCCCTCGTCTGGTCCGCCCTGCTCCAACTGTTTCCCGGGCCGGTGGGTTTCATCGTCTTCGACAACTTGCTGATCTGGGGGGCGCTTGCGCTCCTCGCCGCGGGCCTGGCGCGAGTGACCGGAGGCTGGGGACTCGCGGTGCTCGCCGTGCCGCTGTTGCCCGGTGCATTCAACTTTCTCGGCCACGTGCACAAGGATGCGATGCTCGTGGCCTGGCTGCTGGCGGCGTTCGCCTGCGCCTTCCGCAGCCATGACCCGGCGGCTGGGCGAGGGCGGACCGGCTGGCTGGTGCTGGCCAACCTGTTCGCCCTGGCCGCCTTTCTGACGCGCTCGAACGCGATCTTCGCGATCGTGCCCCTGCTGCTCTACGCCAACCTGGGTCTGGGGTGGTGGCGCAGCGTATGGGTGAGCGCCGCACTGCTGGTGTTGATGCCGGTGGTGCAGACGGTGCAGAACCGGGCGCTCGTCACCGACTCCCAGCACCCCGGCGACAGCATCAAGACCTTCCATCTGCTCGCACTGTCGTATTTCGAAGGACGGAATCTGTTCCCCGGCGAATGGTCGGCGGAGGCTTCGCGCGCCATCGTCGATTCGTGCTATTCCCCGGTGCAGTGGGATGTCGCCGCATCCTGGGGGCAGTGCGCCTTCATCTATCACGGCCTGCGTAGCCAGGGCCTGTGGGGCAGCCCTGCGATGACACGGGCCTGGCTCGGTGCGCTGGCGGCGAATCCGCTCGCCGCCTATTCGGCAATGGCGGCGACCTTCCGCCGCAGCATGCACGATCCGAACTCGCGCAACATGCTTTACCCGCCACCGAAGTCCGAACTGGTGCCTTGGGAAGTGGCGCCCCCCCTGCGCGCGACCACCGCGGCGGCGCAGGACTATGCGCGCTCCGAGTTCAACGACCGCTATGGGCGGCCGTGGCTGTTCGCGGTCGCGCTCGCGCTCGGTGCGGTGGTGGTGTTCGCCCTGCGGTTGGCGGCGACGCGGCTCGGGCTGTTCGCGCTGGCGGTGATCGCCTCCGGAACGATCTATTTACTCACCTACTTTCCGCTCAACGTGTCGGCGGAGTTCCGCTATTTCTATTGGAGCGCCTTCGCCGCCTACCTGGGGTTGGCCGCCAGCTTGCTGGCGTGGCGGGCGCGTCGCCGCGCGGCGGCGGAGGCGGCGGCGCCGCTGCCGGGCTGGTTGCGGCTGGGCGTGTGTGCGGCGGTGGCCGCGATGCTCGCGCTGGTGTTCTCGCCTTTCAAGCTGCCTTTGGAGAAGCGGGGGATCGTGCTGACGCCGCTCGGCGACGGTGCGGTCACCGTGACCCAGTTGAGCACGATGTCGATCCCGCTGTGGATGGGGGTGAGGATCGAGGGCTGGATCGAGGCCCCGGACTGGCGGCGCGAGGGGGCGGCCTTGCGTGCCGAGGGGTTGGCGCCGCCGCTGATCGCGCGCATCGAGAATCTGCACCACATGATCCGGCTGCGCCTGCGGACCGGGCCCGACGGCGGGCGCGTGCGCGTGGAGGAGGGCGCTTTCGTGAGGGTGGTCGATACCCGTGCGGCGGAAGCCGGCGAATACGTCCTCGACCTGCTGCCGCAAGGTGCGCTGGCCACCGGTACACGCCATGCCTCCTGGCTGGCCCCGGCGCGCGCAGGGCTGTGGTTCGTGGTGCTGACCGCGCTGCTGCTCCGGCTGTCGCGGCCCGGTCGGGAGACGCAATTGAAACGTGCCGCACGAGTGAGCATGGTGCGCCCGATAAGCGGGTAAACTTCCGCCCTTGACCTTCCCGCCGTGCGCTTGCGCAGCCCGTTGATGAACATCGAACCCATCCTGACCGACGCTCCGGCCCCCGCCGCGGTCCGCCCCCGTCTGGGCGAGTTGCTGGTGCGCCACGCCCGCCTGGCGCCGCGCGATCTGGATCAGGCACTGGCGGCGCAGCAGGAGATCGGCGACCTGATCGGC
>JAEWVQ010000303.1 GCA_023459095.1 Pseudomonadota bacterium
CGGTGGCCGCGCCAGGTGCCGATGGCGAGCGCGTGGTCGCCGCCGAGGATGAGCGGAAAGGCGTCGGCGTCGAGCGCGGCGACGCGGTCGGCGAGGCGGCGCACGTAGTCGCCGACCGCCGCCAGGCGCTCGCTCATCGGCGCCTCGGGGGCGGGCGTGGTGTGCGGCTTCAGCGGCTCGGTCCACGCGGCGACGATGCCGTCGGCGTGAAGCCGGCGGCTCAGGCCGGCATGATGCAGCGCCGCCGGGCCGAGCGCGGTGCCGGGATGGGGCGCGCCCAGGGCGGAGGCAGCGCCGAGGATGTGGACGTTGGCATGGGGGCCGGAGGGCAGCGGTGCGGGCATGGCCATGATTCACCTCCCTGCCCGCGTCGGGGCGGGCGTGTCAGCCTGGGTGCCGCGGCGCGGCACCAACCGGGATAGCCGATCTGCGTAGTCGGTTGGAGGGCGTGGGCGCCGAATCGTTCAGCCGGCGCGGCGGCGGCCGTGCGCCGGATCACGCCGGGGCGCGCTTCACCCGAGCAGGCGGTACAGCTCCATGCCGAGCAGCACCGCGGCGATCAGACCGACCGCGAGCAGGCGCCGCGACTGGCGGCGCTGGGCGGCGAGAACGCGTTCGAGCTGCTGCTGGCTGGCGGTGTGCTGACGGCTGGCTTCGAGCAGGGCGTGGTGCGCGAGCCGCGGCAGCTGCGGCAGGGTGGCGGCCCAGGCCGGGGCTTCGTCCTTGATCCCGCGCAGCAGCGCGCGCCAGCCCATCTGCTCGTTCATCCAGCGCTCGAGGAAGGGCTTCGCGGTCTTCCACAGGTCGAGCTCGGGGTCGAGCTGGCGGCCCAGGCCTTCGATGTTGAGCAGGGTCTTCTGCAGCAGCACGAGCTGCGGCTGCACTTCCATCTCGAAGCGGCGCGCGGTCTGGAACAGGCGCAACAGGGTCTTGCCGAAGGAGATGTCCTTGAGCGGCTTGTCGAAGATCGGTTCGCACACGGTGCGGATCGCGGCCTCGAATTCGTCGACGCGGGTGTGCGCCGGCACCCAGCCGGCTTCGATATGGGCCATCGCCACGCGCTTGTAGTCGCGCTTGAAGAAGGCGAGGAAGTTCTGCGCGAGGTAGTTCTTGTCCACCTCGTTCAAGGTGCCCATGATGCCGAAGTCGAGCGCGATGTAGCGGCCGTCGGCATGGACGAAGATGTTGCCCGGGTGCATGTCGGCATGGAAGAAGCCGTCGCGGAACACCTGGGTGAAGAATATCTCGACGCCGGCGCGCGACAGCGCCTTGAGGTCGGTGCCCTGGGCCTGCACGGCCGCGGTCTGCGAGATCGGCACGCCGTGCATGCGTTCCATCACCATCACGTTCTTGCCGCACCAGTCCCAGTACACCTCGGGCACCAGCAGCAGCGGCGAATCGGTGAAGTTGCGCCGCAGCTGCGAGCAGTTGGCGGCCTCGCGCATGAGGTCGAGCTCGTCGTTGAGGTACTTGCTGAACTCGGCGACGACTTCGCGCGGCTTCAGGCGCCGGCTTTCCGGCCAGGCCTTTTCCAGCAGCATCGCGCCGACTTCCATCAGCGCCAGATCGTGGGCGATGACGCGGTCGATGCCCGGGCGCAGGATCTTGACCGCGACTTCGGTGCCGTCGGGCAGGCGGGCGAAATGGACCTGGGCGACCGAGGCCGACGCCACCGGGGTGCGCTCGAAGTCGCGGAACACCGCATCCACCGGTTTGCCGTAGAACGCTTCGAGCAGGCCGAGCGCCTGCTCGGTGGGGAAGGGCGGCACGCGGTCCTGCAGCAGCGCGAGTTCGTCGGCGAGGTCGGGCGGCAGCAGGTCGCGCCGCGTCGACAGCATCTGACCGAACTTGACGAAGATCGGCCCCAGCGATTCGAGTGCGCGGCGCAGGCGCACCGCGCGCGGCTCGTCGAAGCGGCGCCAGAAGAACACCGCCTGCCACACCCGCGCCAGCCGGCCGCTGGCATCGGCGTCGAGCACCATGCGGTCGAGGCCGTAACGCAGGCTGACGGAGATGATCTTGGCGAGGCGGAGGAGGCGCACGGGAGAGGGGGGCGGCAGGAAGGGAAGCCGGGACTTTAGCGGGAAAGCATGCCGAGGGGAACGGGCGGCAGCCCGGCGGCGGGCGCTGCGTGGCGGGCCGCTGGCTGCGCTGGCGCCGCGCGGTTATCCTGCGCCGGGGCCGTGGGTGCGCCGCGGCGTGAGATCGATCGAGACGGAGGATGAGGCGAAATGCTGGATCGCCTGACGTGCGACGACTGGCAGGCGCTGGTCGGCAGTGTATTCAAGGTGGCGCTGGGTGCGGGCGCCGAGCCGGAGCAAGTGCAGGATTGGGTGCTCGATGGGGTGCGGGTCTGGGGGGCCGCGCAAGGCGGGCACCGAGCGCCCTACACCCTGGCCTTCGGCGGGCCGCTGCGGCCCTATGCCGGGCAGGGCATGCGCAGGCTGGAACACCCTGCGCTGGGGGTGCTGGAGATTTTCGTGGTGCCGACCGGGCCGGCGGGCGGGCGCATGTGCTACGAGGCGGTGTTTTCCTGATTCAACGCGGGGCGGCCGCGGCGGTTCACACCGCGTACCGCAACAGGGCGAATGCGGCCTGGTAGCGGTCGCCGTCGCCAGCGCTCTGCTCCAGACGCATGTCGGTGCTGCCGGCGCGGGGGTGGCGCAGGGTGTAGAGGCCGCTGCCCAGTTCCCCGCTCTCGGGATGTTCGAAGTGCAGCACGAACTGCTCGAGCGCCGCGCAGGTGTCGCAGCTGTCGTCGAGCCGGGCCAGGGTGAGCAGGGCACGCGGCTGGGCTTCGCCCGGCATGTAGACCGCGAAGCGTTCGCCGACGAGCTCGGCGAAGGTGTGGCGCGCGGGCGTCAGCACGGCGCTGACGGCGGGGCGCGTCGGCAGGAGCGCGGCGAGTGAAGTGAGGGGGGCAAGGGTGGCGGCGCCGGAACAGGCGGCGAGAAAGGTGCGACGGTTCAGCATGGCGGGGCGTCCGTTGAGGTGCCGGCTTCGGCGGCGCGGCACGGTTTCCATTCCATCAGGCGATAGACCCCGACCTCGCTCACCGGGGAGAAACCCAGGTGGTGGTAAAGGCGTTGGGCGGGGTTGAAGATCTCGACGTGGATCGACACGGTTTTGCCCGAGGCCTCGCCTTCGGCGAGGAGGGCGCGCAGCAGGTGGGTGCCGATGCCGCGTCCGCGCCAAGCGGGCAGCAGGGCGATGTCCATGATGCGGATTTCCTCCGCCCAGCGCGCCACGTAGAGACGGCCGACCGCGGCGGCGTCGACCAGCACGAGATCGAAGCGGGCGCCGGTGTAGTGCGCGCGGTAATGGTGGTCCTGGGCGGCGAACTGCTGGTCGATGAAGCGCTCGCATTGCTCCGCCCCCAGACCGCTCATGGCCAGTTCGTCGGCGCGCGTGCTGGCGTAGACCGCGCGCAGAAAGGCACGGTCGGCATCGCCGGCGGGACGGAGTTCGATATGCATCGGGGATTCGTTTATGGGCGCGGCGGAAACACGCCCTGCAAGGCAATGCAGAAATAAAAGGTGAGGTAGGGCTGCATGTTGTTGTGCGGCTGGTCGCCACCCGCCGGCGCCAGGGCTTCGGGGGCCATCGTGGTGAGCGGCGCGAGTGGATCGGTGTAGGCGAAGCCAGGTTGCGAGCGCGCGGGGACGCGGGCCGCCGTGGGCGTGCGCAGGTCGGCGATATCGGGGGACACGCCGATGCCGTGGTTGTGCGCCGGGATCTCCGATTCGAGCAGGGTCACGGTTTCGCTGCCGCCGGTTTCGCCCAGGTCGTGCAGCGACAGCCCCGGCCCCTGGCCCGGATGCATGGGCGCCCGGCCCTGCAGGTCGGGCAGGGCGAAGTTCGATTTGCCGTTGCCGCCGTAGGTGGTGCCGAGCAGCGAGAACAGCGCGGTGTTCTGCGACAGCGGCAGCAACTGGCCGTCGCACCAGGCCCAGCCCTTGGGCGCGAAATTGAACGGGAAGATGCGGATTTCCGCGACGAAGGGGTCTGCCATAAGGGGCTCGAGGGGCTCTAGGTCGGAGAGGGAAAGATGCCGAACAGCGAGATGATGAAGCTCACGCACAGATAAGGCTGAAAATTGGTGTGCGGCTGACTGCCGCCGGTGGAGGTGACCGCCACCGGGTTCAGGGCGGCGGAGGCCGGGTCCTCGACGTACAGGCCGGTGCCGGGCGGTGCGGC
>JAEWVQ010000304.1 GCA_023459095.1 Pseudomonadota bacterium
GACGAGGCCGCGGCGGCGGCCGGCGGCGTCACCGCCTGCACCGGCTCGGCCGGCTTGGCAGCGCCGGCGGCAGCCTTGGCTTCGGTGTCGATCTGCGCGATCAACTCGCCGGAGGCCACGGTGTCGCCATTGCCCTTGATGATCTTGACCAGCACGCCGTCGGCCGGCGCCGGGGTCTCGAGCACGACCTTGTCGGTCTCGATGTCGATCAGGTTCTCGTCGCGGCTGACCGCGTCGCCTTCCTTCTTGTGCCAGGAAACCAGCGTGGCTTCCGAAACCGATTCCGACAACTGCGGTACTTTGACTTCGATCAGCATGGAATTCTCTCCCGATGTCTTTATTGATTAGTTAGGGGACTGCGGCGTGGAGTCCTGGATCGGACCGAAAGCGTTTTCGATCACGGCCTTCTGTTGCACGTTGTGCTTGGCGTAGTAGCCCACCGCCGGCGAAGCCGCGGCCGGGCGGCTGACCAGCAGCAGCTTGCGCTTGGTACCGAGGACGTTCACCAGGTGCTGGCGCGAGGCCAGCCAGTACCAGGCGCCCTGGTTGCGCGGCTCTTCCTGGCACCACACGATCTCCTTGGCGTTCGGGAACTGGCCGATGGCTTCGGCGAAGGCTTCGGTCGGGAACGGGTAGAGCTGCTCGATGCGGACCAGCGCGGTGTCCTTGATCTTGTTCTCGCGGCGATGGGCGAGCAGTTCGTAGTAGATCTTGCCCTGGCACAGCACCACGCGCTTGACCTTCTTCGGATCGAGCTGCTCGACTTCCGGGATCACGGTCTGGAAGCGGCCGTGGGCCAGATCGTCCATCGACGAGATCGCTTCCTTGTGACGCAGCAGCGACTTCGGCGTGATGATGATCAGCGGCTTGCGCACGCGGCGCAGCATCTGACGGCGCAGCAGATGGAAGATCTGTGCCGGCGTGGTCGGCACGCAGATCTGCCAGTTCTGCTCGGCGGCGTTGTTCATGAAACGCTCCAGGCGCGCGGAGGAGTGCTCCGGGCCCTGACCTTCATAGCCGTGCGGCAGCATCATCACCAGGCCGCACAGTCGGCCCCACTTCGACTCGCCGGAGGAGATGAACTGGTCGATGACGACCTGGGCGCCGTTCACGAAGTCGCCGAACTGGGCTTCCCAGACCACCAGCTCGTTGGGCTCGGCGGTGGCGTAGCCGTACTCGAAGCCCAGCACCGCCTCTTCGGACAGCACCGAGTCGAAGCACTGGAAGCGCGCCTGGCCGTCCTGGATGTGCTCCAGCGGCTTGTAGGTGCCTTCGTCCCAGCGCTCGCGCTTCTGGTCGTGGAGCGCGGCATGGCGGTGGAAGAAGGTCCCGCGGCCGACGTCCTCGCCGGAGATGCGCACACCGAAGCCCTGGGCGAGCAGGCTGGCGTAGGCCAGGTTTTCGCCCATGCCCCAGTCGAACGGCAGTTCGCCGCGGCCCATCGCGGTGCGATCGTCGATGATCTTCTTGACCCGCGAATGCAGCGTGAAGGTTTCCGGAATCGTGGTCAGACGCTCGGACAGGCGCTTGATCTCCTGCACCGGAATCGCGGTGTCGGCCGCGTCGGTGTAGGACTGATTGATGAACGGCGTCCAGTCGACCGCGAACTGACGGTTGTGGCCGGAGAGCACCGGGTTGTACAGCAGCTCGCCCTTGTCGAGATGTTCGCGGTATTCTTGGATCATGCGCTCGGGTTCGTCGCCGCCCAGCGTGCCCTCGGCGACCAGACGGTCGGCGTAGAGCTTGCGGGTGCCCGGATGCTGCTGCACCTTGCGATACATCAGCGGCTGGGTGACCATCGGCTCGTCCTGCTCGTTGTGGCCGAGCTTGCGGTAGCAGACGATGTCGATGACGACGTCCTTCTTGAACTGCTGGCGGAACTCCACCGCAAGTGCGGTCACGAAGGCCACCGCCTCCGGATCATCGCCATTGACGTGGAAGATCGGCGCTTCGACCATCTTGAAAATGTCGGTGCAGTAGATCGACGAGCGGTAGTCGCGCGGATCGGAGGTGGTGAAGCCGATCTGGTTGTTGATGACGATGTGCACGGTGCCGCCGGTGCCGTAGCCGCGCGTCTGGGAGAAGTTCAGCATCTCCTGGTTGACGCCCTGGCCGGCGACGGCGGCGTCGCCGTGGATCAGCACCGGAATGACCTGATCCTTGCTCGTGTCGTTGCGGCGCACCTGACGGGCATACACCGAGCCCTCGACCACCGGGTTGATGATCTCGAGGTGCGAGGGGTTGAAGGCGAGCGTGAGGTGCATCGGACCGCCCGGGGTCATGACGTCGCTGGAGAAACCCAGGTGGTACTTGACGTCGCCCGCGGTGAGGTCGGCAGCGGCCTTGCCCTCGAATTCGGAGAACAGCATCTTGGGCGACTTGCCCAGGGTATTCACCAGCACGTTCAGACGGCCGCGGTGGGCCATGCCGATGACTATCTCCTGGCCGCCGAGGCTACCGGCGACGCGGATCAGTTCGTCCATCGCGACGATGGTCGATTCGCCGCCTTCGAGCGAGAAGCGCTTCTGGCCAACGTACTTGGTGTGCAGATAGCGCTCGAGAGTCTCGGCCGCGGTGGCGCGCTCGAGAATGCGCTTCTTCATCTCGGCGGAGAACTTGGGCGTGCCGCGCACGCTCTCCAGCCGGCTCTGGATCCAGCGCTTCTGCGCCGTATCCGGGATATACATGTATTCGGTGCCGATCGAGCCGCAATAGGTCTGACGCAGTGCTTCGAGGATCTCGCGCAGGCTGGCGTGCTCGGTCGAGAAGCCGTGGAAGGAGCCGACATTGAAGCTCTTCGACAGGTCGGCCTCGGTGAAGCCGTAATACGACGGCTCCAGTTCGGCGATCGCAGGGCGCTCGGTGCGCTTGAGCGGATCGAGGTTCGCCCAGCGGTTGCCAAGGAAGCGGTAGGCATTGATCAGCTGCAGCGTCGCGACCTGCAGCTTGTCCTCGCCACCGCTGCCGGCGATCACGGTGCGCACCGGACCGCGCTTGGCCATCTGCTCGAAGGCCGCGATCACCGGGCCATGGGCGACATCGCGCACGGCCGCGCCGGCCTGCGACTGCAGATTGTCGAAATAGGCTCGCCAGGCCTCGGGCACCGAAGCCGGATCGGCGAGATAGTTCTCGTACAGCTCTTCGATGAACGGCGCGTTGGCACCGAACAGATGAGACGTTTGTTGAAGCTGCTTCATGATGAAGGCCACCTATGCTTTTTTCTTGCTGATGCTCTGCGTTCTGGGGCGATACGGCAATGAACCGGATCGAACGACCCGCCGGATGTAAAAACGGGACAGCCACGACTGGTGGCCATCCCGTGACGGCTAGGGCCTGATCTGCCTCCCTCCCCGCTCCATCGTCTCTTACGGACGTTGCTCGATCACCGGTACGTCGCGCCGCGCCGCGCCGATGTACAGCTGACGCGGACGGCCGATCTTGTACTCGGGATCGGTGATCATTTCTTCCCACTGGGTGATCCAGCCCACCGTGCGCGCGAGCGCGAAGATGCAGGTGAACATGGAGGTCGGGATGCCCAGCGCCTTCTGCACGATGCCGGAGTAGAAGTCGACGTTGGGGTAGAGCTTCTTCTCGACGAAGTACTCGTCTTCCAGGGCGATCTTCTCGAGTTCCTTGGCGAGCTTGAACAGGCGGTCGTCTTCGAGGCCCAGTTCGGTCAGCACGTCGTTGCAGACCTTGCCCATGAGCTTGGCGCGCGGATCGAAGTTCTTGTAGACGCGGTGGCCGAAGCCCATCAGCTTGAAGCTGTCGTTCTTGTCCTTGGCGCGCTTGATGTACTCGCCGACGCGCGATACGTCGCCGATCTCCTCGAGCATGTTCAGGCAGGCTTCGTTCGCGCCGCCGTGCGCCGGGCCCCACAGGCAGGCGATGCCAGCCGAGATGCAGGCGAACGGGTTGGCACCCGACGAGCCGGCCAGACGCACCGTGGAGGTGGAGGCGTTCTGCTCGTGGTCGGCGTGCAGCGTGAAGATCACGTCGAGCGCGCGCACCAGCACGGGGTTCGGCTTGTACTCCTCGCACGGCGTGCCGAACATCATGTGCATGAAGTTCGCGGTGTAGTCGAGGTCGTTCCTCGGATACATGAAGGGCTGGCCGGTGTTGTACTTGTAGGCCATGGCAACGATGGTCGGCAGCTTCGCGATCAGGCGGTTGATCGAGACGTTGCGGTGCGCCTGGTCGGAGAAGTCCATCGCGTCGTGGTAGAACGCGGACAGCGCGCCAACCACGCCCACCATGATCGCCATCGGGTGGGCATCGCGGCGGAAACCGTTGTAGAAGCGGGTGAGCTGATCATGGACCATGGTGTGGGCCTTGATCGTGTCCTCGAACTCGACCTTCTGGCCGGCGTTCGGCAGCTCGCCGTTCTTGAGCAGGTAGGCTACTTCGAGGAAGTTGCACTTCTCGGCCAGTTGCTCGATCGGGTAGCCGCGGTACAGCAGTTCGCCCTTGTCGCCGTCGATGTAGGTGATCTTCGACTTGCAGCTGGCGGTCGACAGGAAGCCGGAGTCATAGGTGAAAAGACCGGTCTTGCCACCCAGGGTACGGATGTCGATGACGTCCTGGCCGTGGGTTCCGGACATCACCGGGAAATCGACGGTCTTGCCATCGACGGTTAGGGTTGCGGTGCGTTCAGTGCTCATAGTCGTCCCTTTGCTTGCCCTTTTAACTTCCAACTCCCTGTTTCACGACCGGCGATGCTGCGTCAAGGCTGACGCAGCATGCCGATCACCTCTTTCCAGCGGTCGTTCTCGCACGGCTTGCTGCCGTTGACCATCGCCCAGATGTCGTAGTCGTCGGCGCGCAGCAGATCGTCGAGGTCCGCCAGCTGATCGTCGGTGAGACGATCGAAGTCGCGCTCGAGAAAGCGCGCGAGGACAAGGTCGAGCTCGAGCAGAGCCCGACGGCATTGCCAGCGCACGCGCCCCCGGTTGATGCTCATCGCCTCAGACCGCACGCCGGACCATCATGTCCTTGATCTTGCCGATCGCCCGCGTCGGGTTCAGGCCCTTCGGACAGACGTCGACACAGTTCATGATGGTGTGGCAGCGGAACAGGCGGTACGGATCTTCCAGATTGTCCAGACGCGCGTTGGTGTCCTGGTCGCGCGTATCGGCGAGGAAGCGGTACGCGGCGAGCAGGCCGGCGGGACCGACGAACTTGTCCGGGTTCCACCAGAACGACGGGCACGAGGTCGAGCAGCAGGCGCACAGGATGCACTCGTAGAGCCCGTTGAGTTCCTCGCGCTCTTCCGGCGACTGCAGACGCTCGCGCTCCGGGGCCGGGTCGTTGTTGACCAGGTAGGGCTTGATCGAGTGGTACTGCTTGAAGAACTGGGTCATGTCCACGATCAGGTCGCGGATGACCGGCAGCCCCGGCAGCGGACGCAGCGTGATCGGCTGCGCCAGGCTATCCACATCGGTCAGGCAGGCCAGACCGTTCTTGCCGTTGATGTTCATCGCGTCCGAACCGCACACACCTTCGCGGCACGAACGGCGGAACGACAGGGTGTCGTCCTTGGTCTTGAGGCGGACGATGGCGTCGAGCAGCTTCTTGTCGGAAGCCTCGAGCTCGACCGAGATGTCCTGCATGTAGGGCTTCTCGTCCTTGTCCGGATCGTAGCGGTAAATCTTGAAGTGAACGGTACGCTTGCTCATTTGTGCTGTTCTCCCGCGCTCAGTAGGTACGCTTGGCGAGCGCGATGGGTTCGACATCGGCGGACATCGGCTTCAGGTTCACCGGCTTGTAGTCGAGGCGGTTGCCTTCGGAGTACCACAGGGTGTGCTTGAGCCAGTTCTCGTCGTCGCGGCCGTTCGGACGCTCGGCGGTATCCGGGGCGTCGTCGCGGACGTGGGCGCCGCGGGATTCCTTGCGGGCCTCGGCCGAGATCATCGTCGCCTTGGCGACTTCGATCAGGTTGTCGAGCTCCAGCGCTTCGGTACGCGCGGTGTTCCAGACCTTGGACTTGTCGCCGATCTCGGTGGTCTTGGCCTGCTCGGCAACTTCGAGGATCTTCTGCGCGCCTTCGACCAGCAGGTCGTTGAAGCGGAACACGCCGGCGTGCTTCTGCATGGTGCGCTGCATCGCCAGACGGACTTCGTGCACATCGGTGCCGTTCTTCTGCGTCTCGAGGCGGTTGATCCGCGCCAGCGACACGTCGGCGGCATCGGCCGGCAGCGGCTTCAGCGTCAGGTTGCCGGACTTGAAGTCGTCGACCACGGTCTCACCGGCCGACTTGCCGAACACCAGCAGGTCGAGCAGCGAGTTGGTGCCGAGGCGGTTGGCGCCGTGCACCGAGGCGCAGGCACACTCGCCGGCGGCGTAGAAGCCGGTCACCGGGGTGTTCGGATTGCCATCCTTGGGCACCACGACCTGGCCCTTGTAGTTGGTCGGAATGCCGCCCATCTGGTAGTGGCAGGTCGGCACCACCGGGATCGGCGCCTTGATCGGGTCCACACCGGCGAACTGGATGGAGATTTCACGAATGCCGGGCAGGCGCTTCATGATGGTCTCGGGCGACAGGTGGGTGATGTCGAGCAGCACGTGATCCTTGTCGGGACCGCAACCGCGACCTTCGTTGATCTCGGTCACCATCGAGCGCGACACCACGTCGCGCGAGGCCAGATCCTTGAGGTTGGGCGCGTAGCGTTCCATGAAGCGCTCGCCCGAGGCGTTGCGCAGGATGCCGCCTTCGCCACGCACGCCTTCGGTGATCAGCACGCCCGCGCCGGCCACGCCGGTCGGGTGGAACTGCCAGAACTCCATGTCTTCGAGCGGGATGCCGGCGCGCGCCGCCATGCCGACACCGTCACCGGTGTTGATGAAGGCGTTGGTCGAGCTGTAGTAGATGCGGCCGGCACCGCCGGTGGCGAAGATGGTCGCCTTGGCGTGGAAGATCGAGACTTCGCCGGTTTCCATTTCCAGCGCGGTGACGCCGAGGACGTCGCCTTCGCTGTTGCGGATCAGGTCGAGCGCCATCCATTCGACGAAGAACTGGGTGTTGGCGCGCACGTTGCGCTGATAGAGCGCGTGCAGCATGGCATGGCCGGTACGGTCGGCGGCGGCACAGGAGCGCATCACCGGCGCCTGGCCGTAGTTCATCGAGTGACCGCCGAACGGACGCTGGTAGATCTTGCCGTTGTCGGTACGATCGAAGGGCATGCCGTAGTGTTCGAGCTCGATGACGACTTCGTTCGCCTTCTTGCACATGAACTCGATCGCATCCTGATCGCCGAGCCAGTCCGACCCCTTCACGGTGTCGTACATGTGCCAGTGCCAGTTGTCCTCGGTGGAGTTGCCCAGCGAGGCGGCCACGCCGCCCTGTGCCGCCACGGTGTGCGAACGGGTCGGGAAAACCTTGGTCAGCACGGCGGTCTTCAGGCCGGCTTCGGACAGTTGCAGGGCCGCACGCAGGCCGGCACCGCCGGCACCGACGATGACCGCATCAAAGGTACGCTTCGCGACGTTCACGCTTACAGCCTCCAAAGAATCTGGGCCGCCCAGCCGGCGTAGCCGACGAGCAGGAAGAGAGTGATCAGGTGCAGGGACAGGCGCAGGCCGTCCGGCTTCACGTAATCCATCCAGATGTCACGCACGCCGATCCAGGCGTGATAGAACACCGACAGGAAGAACAGGAAGGAGGCGAACTTCATCACCCCGTTCGAGAACAGACCCGACCAGGCTTCGTACGACAGCTCCGGCAGGGTCAGCGCACAGATCGCGAACACCACCGAATAGATCGCCATGTACACCGCGGTCGCGCGCTGCGCGATCCAGTCCTTCAGCCCGTAGTGGGCGCCGACGATTTTGCGATTCACCACAGCTTCACCCCGATGAGCACGGTGAGCACGAGGCTCACGATCAGCACGATGCGCGACGAGTTGCGCGCGGCCTGCAGCTCGGTACCCTTGTGCAGGTCGAGCGCGAGGAAACGGATGCCGGCACAGAAGTGGTGCAGGAAGGCCCACAGCAGGCCGATCAGCAGCAGCTTGGCGAGCGGATGGCCGACCACCGCTTCGAAGGTCGCGAAGCTCTCGGGCGAACCCAGGCTGCGATCGAGCAGGAACAGCAGGAACGGCAGGAACAGGAACAACCCGGCCCCACTGATCCGGTGAAGGATCGACACGATGCCCGGCAGCGGTAGCCGAATCTCGTTGATGGCCAGATGCTTCGGCCTCTGCTTGCGCACAGTCACTTCCGACATGAAAACTCCCCTCAACAATGTATGCAGCGGATCAACGCTGCAGACTCCCAAAAGCCGTCGATTATATCGACGAACAAATCCTCGGTGCGGCACTGCACCACATCAATTCAGCTCATTCAGATAAAAGTGCTCGGCGGTCGAGTACAAGCCCCGCCGCCATTCCACCGGCTTGTCGCCATAGGTATAGGTGACGCGCTCGACCGACAGCAAAGGCGTTCCCTCGGCCACCTTCAGCGCCTCGGCGGTCGAACGATCCGCCGCGACCGCGCGGATGCGCTCCTGGGCGCGAATCATGCGCAGACCGTAACGGGTCTCGAACAGGCTATAGAGGGAACCGTGCCAATCCTGCAGGGCTTCGAAGGTGAGACCCGGGAAAACTTCGCCGGGCAGGTAGATCTCGTCGATCACCACCGGCTTCTGCGCGAACTTGAGCAGGCGGCGGACGATGATGATCGGCGCCCCCGGCTCGATCGCGAGCATGCGCGAGGCCTCCTGACCGGCCTTGGCACGCCAGCAGTCCAGAGGCACACTCTGCGGATGCGACAGATCGCTCTCCATCGGCACCAACCGCAGGAAGCGGAAGAAGGCGCGCGGATCATTGTGCGAGGCGACGTAGGTGCCCTTGCCCTGCTTGCGGATCAGCAGATTCTCGGCGGCCATCTCGTCGATCGCCTTGCGCACGGTGCCTTGCGAGACATTGAAGCGCAGGGCGAGATCCTGCTCGCTCGGAATGGCCTGACCGGGGCGCCATTCCCCCGCCTCAAGCGCCTGAAGGATCAGGGTCTTGATCTGGCGGTAGAGCGGGCTGAACGTGGGTGATTCCTGAGCCATGTGCGGTATTTGAGCATAAATTTTCGGAAGCGTCCATGATACATCTTCTGTCTTATATAAGACAGAAGATGTTGTTTGACAGTCGCCGCCGTTGCTTCTACCATCCTTGCGCCCCGGCATACGACCGCGACCGCTGACGGAATCCGTCGATTCGCTGCCAACGGAACTCTGTCGCGAGGGCACGAACACTTCATCAGATCGTCTTCTTGTTAGAGGGAGTACTCACATGAGCAAAGCGCCCGTCCGCGTCGCCGTTACCGGTGCAGCCGGCCAGATCGGCTACAGCCTGCTGTTCCGCATCGCTTCCGGCGAAATGCTGGGCAAGGACCAGCCCGTCATCCTGCAACTGCTCGATCTGCCCCAGGCCCAGAAGGCGGTCAAGGGCGTGATGATGGAACTGGAAGACTGCGCGTTCCCGCTGCTCGCCGGCATGATCGCCACCGACGACCCCAACGTCGCCTTCAAGGATGCCAAGGTCGCCCTGCTGGTCGGCGCCCGTCCGCGCGGCCCCGGCATGGAGCGCAAGGACCTGCTGACCGAAAACGCCAAGATCTTCACCGTGCAGGGCGCCGCCATCGGCCAGTACGCCGATCCGGACTGCAAGGTGCTGGTGGTCGGCAACCCCTGCAACACCAACGCCTACATCGCCAAGGAAGTCGCGCAGAAGTACGGTCGCGTCCCGGCGAAGAACTTCACCGGCATGCTGCGCCTGGACCACAACCGCGCGCTGTCGCAACTGGCGACCAAGTCCGGCCGTGAAGTTTCCAGCCTGAAGAACCTGGTGGTGTGGGGCAACCACTCGCCCACCATGTACGCCGACTACCGTTTCGTTAAGTCGAACGGCGACAGCGTCAAGGACCTGATCAACGACGCGGCCTGGAACAAGGACGTGTTCCTGCCCACCGTCGGCAAGCGCGGCGCCGCCATCATCGAAGCGCGCGGCCTGTCGTCCGCCGCCTCGGCCGCCAACGCCGCCATCGACCACATCCGCGACTGGGTGCTCGGCTCGAACGGCGAATGGGTCACCATGGGCATTCCGTCGGACGGTTCCTACGGCATCCCCGAAGGTATCATCTACGGCTTCCCGGTCACCACCGAGAACGGCGAGTACAAGATCGTCCAGGGCCTGGAAATCGACGAATTCTCGCGCGAGCGCATGACCCACACCCTCAACGAGCTGCTCGAGGAGCGCGAAGGCGTCAAGGATCTGCTCGCCTGATCCCTGCGTCGTCCGCACGGCACTCAGCGCACGGCCCCGGCCGTGCGCTTTTTCGTTCACCGGCGCGCTGCTATCCTTGCCCGCCGCCCAAGTCCTACGCGAGATTCCGATGAGTTCGAGCACGCATCCGCGCGACGTCCTGTTCGCCGGCGAGAAGCCCTTCCCCGCTCTGCCCGCGGTCGACCACTACGCCGGCGCCGAAAAGCTGATGCGCAAGGCGCTCGCGCTGCAGCACGAGCTCGGCCCGGTATTCGACCTCACCTGCGACTGCGAGGACGGTGCCCGTGCCGGCGCCGAAGCCGAGCACGCGCACATGGTCGTGGACGTGGTCAACAGCGCCGACAACCGTCATGGCCGCGTCGGCGCGCGCATCCACGACGTCACCCACGCGCACTGGGAGCGCGATCTCGAGATCCTCGTCGGCGGCGCCGGCGCACGGCTCGCGTTCGTGACCCTGCCCAAGGTGCGCGCGGCCGCCGACGCTGCCGCCCAGATCGCCGCGCTGCGCCGCGTCGAGCGCGCCGCCGGCCTGACGCGCGCGCTGCCGGTACATGTGCTGATCGAAACCCACGGCGCACTGCGCGAGGTGTGGCAGATCGCCGCGCTCGACGGCGTCGAGTCGCTCGACTTCGGGCTGATGGATTTCGTCTCCGGCCATCACGGCGCCATCCCCGGCGCGGCGATGAAGAGCCCGGGCCAGTTCGAGCACCCGCTGATCGTGCGCGCCAAGGCCGAGATCGCCGCGGCGGCGCTCGCCAACGGCGTGGTGCCCGCGCACAACGTCACCACCGAGCTCAAGGACCTCGCGGTGATCCGCCGCGATGCCGAGCGCGCGCGGCGCGAGTTCGGCTACCTGCGCATGTGGAGCATCCACCCCAACCAGATCCGCCCCATCGTCGAAGCCATGCAGCCCGACTTCTCCGAGGTCGCCGAGGCCGCCGACATCGTGCTCGCCGCGCAGGCCGCGGCGTGGGGGCCGATCCAGCACGGCGGCCGCCTGCACGACCGCGCCTCTTACCGCTACTACTGGGAACTGCTCGAGCGCGCGCGCCTCACCGGGGTTGCCATGCCCGAGGAGGCCGCACGGCGCTTTTTCGCCAGCTGAGCACGCAGCCGCGGCGCACGATTCAGGGCGTGCGCTGCCAGCCGGCGTATACGTCCAGGCGCAGCCGGTGCTTGCCGCGCTCGGCACTTTCGGCGTCATGCGCGCGCATCCAGGCCTCGAACTCGGCGGCGGGCATCGGCCGGGCGTAGAAATAGCCCTGGGCGCGATCGCAGCCCTCGCCGCGCAGCATCTCGATCTGCGACGCGTTCTCCACCCCCTCGGCGACCACGATGAAGCCCAGGCTGCGGCTCATCGCGATCACCGCGCGGGTGATCGCGGCATTGCCGCGGTCGGCAGGCAGATCGCGGACGAACTCCCGATCGATCTTGAGCTTGCTCACCGCCAGATGCTTCAGGTAGGCGAGCGAGGAATAGCCGGTGCCGAAATCGTCGAGCGCGACCCCGACCCCGAGCGCGCGCAGCGCGGCGACCGTGCGCTGCGCCGTTTCCGCGCTCTTGAGCAGCGACCCCTCGGTGATCTCCACCTCCAGGGACGAAGCCGGCAGCCCGCTGTCGGCGAGGATCTGCACGACCTGGGCCTCGAAGCCGCCGCGCTCGATCTGCCGCGCCGCGACATTGACCGCCACCGGGCCCGGGCTGCAGCCGGCGTCGAGCCAGCGTCGGGCATGGCCGCAGGCCTCACGCAGCACCCAGGTGCCGATCGGCACGATCAGGCCGGTCTCCTCGGCGAGCGGAATGAACTCGGCCGGCGACACCAGGCCGCGCTGCGGATCACGCCAGCGCAGCAGGGCTTCGGCGCCGGTCACCCGGCCGCTGGCGAGATCGACCTGGGGCTGGTACCACAACTCGAGTTCGCCCTCGTCGAGCGCGCGCCGCATGCCGTGCTCCATCTCCAGCCGCCAGCGCGCGCGCTGCGCCATGTCCTCGCGATGGAAGCAGTAGCTGTTGCGGCCGATCTCCTTGGCGCGGTGCATCGCCACGTCGGCTGCCTCCAGCAGGGTGGTGGTGTTCTCGCCGTCGCGCGGGTAGAGGGCGATGCCGATGCTGGCGGCGATGCGCAACTCCTGGCCGTCGTCGTTGTCGAGGCTCACCGGCTGCGCGAGCGCGTCGATGATGCGCTCGGCGGTCTCCGACACCGCCTCGCCGCGCACCACGTCCTCCAGCACCACCGCGAACTCGTCGCCGCCGAAGCGCGACACGGTGTCTTCCTCGCGCAGCACGCTGCGCAGGCGGCGGGTCACCGCCTGCAGCAGGGCGTCGCCGGCGGGGTGGCCGAAGCTGTCGTTGACGTTGCGGAAGCCGTCGAGGTCGATGAACAGCAACGCCACTTCCGAGCGCATGCGCTTGGCGCGCTCCATGGCGTGAGCGATGCGGTCGACGAGCAGCACCCGGTTCGGCAGCCCGGTGAGCGGATCGAAATGGGACAGGCGCTCGAGGCGGGTCTCCGCATCCTTGATCTTGGAGATGTCGGAGAACACCGCGACATAGTTGATGACCTCGCCCTCGGCGTTGCGCACCGGGCTGATCGTCAGCCACTGCGGGTAGAGTTCGCCGGTCTTGCGCCGGTTCCAGATCTCGCCCTGCCACTGCCCGGTCTGCGCCAGCGTGGCCCACATTGCGGCGTAGAACTCGCGGCCATGCCGCCCCGACTGCAGCACCCGCGTGTGCTGGCCGATGACTTCGGCCTCGCTGTAGCCGGTGATGTGCATGAACGCCGGATTGACCATGCGGATGATGCCGTCCGGCGTGGTCACCGAGATGCCTTCGACGGTGTTGTCGAACACCGTCGCCGCCTGGCGCAGGCGCTCGTCGAGCGCGCGCCGCTGGGTGACGTCGCGGCCGACGATGACCAGGCCCTTGCGCGCGCCGTCCTCGGCGAACAGCGGCGTCTTGACCACGTCGAAATAGCGCGTCCTGCCGGTAACGTCGGTGATCACCTCGGTGGCGTGCACCGTTTCACCGGTCGTCCATGCCGCCTCGTCGTGGTCGATGCAGCCGCGATAGGCTGCGGCCATGTGCGGGTGACGTTCGGCCAGCTCCTCATCGTTGAGCCCGAACCAGTCCTCGTCCTGCAACCCGAACAGCGCCAGCGCGCGCGTGTTGGCGACCCGCCAGCGCCCCTCGCCGTCCTTGAAGAAGATCGCATCGGGCAGGGCCTCGATGAGCGCCTCCAGGCGCGCCTCGTTGTCGTGCAGGCGGCGCTGCGCCGCCTTCTGCTCGGTGATGTCGAGCACTGTGCCGACCAGCCCGCCGAGGCCGCCGTCGGGATCCTGGAAGGTGGCCTTGTAGAACACCACGTCGCGCCGCCGACCCCGCGCATCCTCGGTCTGCGCCTCATAGACCTGACGGCCGGGGTTGTCGAACAGGGCCTGGTCCATGGCATGGTATTTCTCGGCGAGATCGCGCGGCGCGACGTCGAACACCGTGCGCCCCAGGATCTCCTCCGCGCGGTAGCGCATCGCCTCGGGAAAGGCCTGGTTGCACCCGAGGTAGCGGCCCTCGGCGTCCTTGTAGAACACCGGCGCGGGAATCGCATCGACCACTGCCTGCAGCAGCGCGGCCTGGCGCTCGCGCGCGTCGTGCTCGCGTGCGCTGACGGTGCGGCGCTGACGCCGGCACATCAGCACCAATGCCGCGAGCGCCGCCGGTGGCGCGGCGAGCGCGAACGCGGGCGAGCGCGCCGCCCCCAGCCAGCCCGCGGCAAAGATGAGCGCGAACGGCACCATCAGGCTGAAGAGGAAGGGCGCATCGCCGCGCAGGAAGGCAAGGCGCTGAACCACGCGCCGCCACAGGGAGGAAGAAGGCATCGACGCTCGACGGCACGGGAGGTCGCGTACAGGGCGACAACTCCCGAAAAAAGGGCGTGATTCTACGCT
The DNA here is from genome assembly GCA_023459095.1 of Pseudomonadota bacterium. Classification (GTDB taxonomy): domain Bacteria; phylum Pseudomonadota; class Gammaproteobacteria; order Burkholderiales; family Rhodocyclaceae; genus JAEWVQ01. Next base: position 14,213 of record JAEWVQ010000304.1, read on the forward strand.
GCCGGCACCGCCGCGGACACACTATCGGCGCCCGCTTTCCCCATCGTGGTGCCCTGTCATTCGGCATTGTCATAAGCCCTGCGCCACGCCCCGCGCGGGGCGGACGTTTCAGCCCCGCGCGGGGATTTTCGCAACCTCCGCGACCACGGCGAGAAAACCCGCAAGCAGCGCTCGCGGCGGCTGCGCCCGGTGCGCCACGGCGAGCAGGAACAACGCCTCCGGGTCGGTCAGCGGCACGTAACGCACGCGCGGAATGCGCACGCACTCGAGCGGCACCGGCAGCAGCGCGATACCCAGGCCGGCACCGACCAGACCGATCTGCGTGGTCGCCTCGCGCGCGGTCTGCACGATGCGCGGCTCGAACCCGGCCTTGCGGCACAACTGCTGCAGGATCGCCGGCAAGCCAGTGCCGGCGTCGGGCGGAAAGGTGATGAAGTCTTCCCCGGACAGCGCCTCGAAGCCCAGCGCCGGCGCCGCGGCGAGCGGATGGGCGGCGTTCATCACCAGGCGCAGCGGATCGCGGCCGATCTCGGTGACCGCGATCCCGGGCGGCGCCGGCAGATTGCCGAAGCGCACGAAGCCGACATCCAGGGCGTCATGGGCGAGCGCGTCGAACTGGTCGGTGGTGAACATCTCGCGCAACTGCAGGCGCACCGCGGGATAGCGCCGCCGGTAAGCATGCAGCACGTCGGGCAAGGTGCTGGCATAGGGCAGCGACGAAGTGAAACCGATGCGCAATTCGCCCACCTCGCCGCGCCCGGCGCGGCGCGCCTCCTCGGTGGCGTTCGCGGCTTCGGCGAGAATGCCCCGCGCACGCTCGAGGAACACGCGCCCAGCCTCGGTGAGCGCCACCTTGCGGCCGCTGCGCTCGAACAGCACCACGCCCAGCTCGCGCTCCAGATCGCGGATCTGCATTGACAGCGGCGGCTGGCCGATGTGCAGGCGCAGCGCGGCGCGGGTGAAACTCAGCTCCTCGGCGACGGCGACGAAATAGCGCAGGTGGCGCAGCTCCATTCCATATATTTCCTATATTCGAATATCCACTCGAATATATTGGACTGGCAGAGTATCGACAACCTAGGATGCGTCCCGAGCGTCCGCCGCCCGCTGATCCGCAGCGCGGCCGGCGCGTACAGGACCCATTGCCATGCCCGCCAGTGCCCCTCCCCTCGCCGCCGACCCGCCGCTGCTGCAGGCCGGCAGCGCCGCCTACCGCCGCGCCAATCTGGCGATGTTCGTCGGTGGCTTCGCCACCTTCGCCATGCTCTACGGCACCCAGCCGATGCTGCCGCTGTTTGCCGCGGCGTTCGGCGTCGATGCGGCCACCGCCAGCCTCACCGTGTCCGCCGGCACCGCGGCGCTGGCGCTGATGCTGATTCCGGCGAGCGTGCTCTCCGACCGCCTCGGCCGCGCCGCGGTGATGAAGGGTTCGCTCGCGCTCGCCGCGCTGATCGCGCTCGGCTCGGCGGTGGTCACCGATTTCAACCAGCTGCTGGTGCTGCGCGCCCTGCTCGGCGCCGTGCTCGCCGGCCTGCCGGCGTCAGCGATGGCCTACCTCGGCGAGGAAGTCGCCCCGGACGCCCAGGGCCGCGCCATGGGCCTCTACATCGCCGGCAATGCACTCGGCGGCATGAGCGGACGCGTGCTCGCCGCGCTGCTCACCGAATGGGGCTCATGGCGTCTGGGCCTGGGCATGCTCGGCGTGCTCGGCGTCGCCGCCGCGTTCGTGTTCTGGCGCGGGCTGCCGGCCTCGCGCCATTTCCACGCGCGCCCGGCGCGCCTCGACCGCATCGCGCGCGACGCCCGCGGCATCTTCGCCGACCCCGGCCTGCCCTGGCTGTTCCTCACCGCCTTCCTCGCCATGGGCGCCTTCGTCGGGCTCTACAACTATCTCGGCTTCCACCTCATGGCCGCGCCCTTCAACCTCGGCCAGAGCGCGATCGGCGCGATCTTCCTGCTCTATCTGGTCGGCACCTGGGCCTCGGCGCAGGCCGGGCGCCTGGCCGACCGCCATGGCCGGCGCAACGTGCTGTGGGTGATGGTGGCGATCATGGGCGCGGGCCTGGCGCTCACCGCCGCCCCCCACCTGGCCGCGATCGTCGGCGGGGTCGCGGTGTTTACCTTCGGTTTCTTCGCCACCCACTCGCTCGCCAGCGGCTGGGTCGGACGCCGCGCCCAGGAGCGGCGCGCGCTCGCCGCCGCGCTCTACCTGTGCTGCTATTACCTCGGCGCCAGCGTGATCGGCAGCCTCGCCGGCCTCGCCTGGGGCGCCGGCGCCTGGGGCGGGCTGCTCGCCATGCTCGGTCTGTGCGCACTCGGCACCTTCGCCATCGCCCTGTGGCTGCGCCGGCTGGCGCCGCTCAAGGCGCGCTGAGCGCGATCGCCAGCGGCGTGGTGAGCGCCGAGCCCAGCGTAGACAGCACCAGGCTGGCGGCGACCGCGGCCTCGATCACCCCGAAGCGGCGCGCCATCAGATGGACGTTCACGCCGACCCCGATCGAGGCCAGCACCACCACCACGCGGGTTTCCAGCTCGGGCAGGCCGAGCGCGCGCGCCAGCGCCCAGACCACCAGCGGCTGCACCGCGAGCTTGAGCACCGAGATCGCCCCGGCGAGCGCCAGGCCCTCGCCCACGCGGTAGTGGGCCAGCCCCATGCCGAGAGCGATGAGGGCGAGCGGCGCGGCGGTGTCGGCGATCATGCCCAGCGTGGTGTCGGCCACCTGCGGCAGCCCCGCCCCGGCGAGCCCCCACAACGTGCCGCCGAGGATGGCGCAGATCAGCGGATTGGTGAGCACGCCGCGCAGCGTGCGCGCGATACCCTGCACCGAAAAGCGGCCGTGGCGCGCCCACTCCACCGACACCGTGACCAGCGACCACAGGATGAGCGCGTTGAACACCAGCACCAGCGCGACCACCGGCACCGCCTCCTCGCCCAGCATCAGACGCGCCACCGGCAGGCCGAGCATGACGTTGTTGGAGAACACGCCGCCGAGCGCGAACACCGACTGCGCCACGCCATCGAGGCCGAACAACCGCCACGCCACCACGCGGCCGATCACGAACACCACCAGACAGCCGCCGAAGAAGGCGACCAGCAGCCGCGCATCGACCGGCGGCAGCGCGGAAAAGTCGCTCATCAGGCGAAACAGCATCGCCGGCAGCGCCACCGCGAACACGAAGCGCGACAACGCCTCGCCAACCGCGCGCGGCCAGTGCGCCAGCCGCATCAGGCCGTAGCCGGCGAGGACGAGGAGGAACAGCGGCGCGGACAGGGAAAGCTGGTGCAGGAGGACGGGCATCGATACCGAGCGGCGTGGAACACGGACGCGCCCGACGGGGCGGCCGCACCCGATCCGGACCGCGCACGGCGCGCGCATGCTATCACCAAGGTCGCAAGCGCGAACACCGCCGCAGCACGGCCGCCATTGCGGCCATCCACAATCGCCGCGGCATGGCCTGATTCCGCCAAAGTTGCTATCGTTGGCCGTCGGGACGCCCGGCGGCGCCCTCGCCGCGGCCGGCGCGCCGCGGCCTCCTTCCCGTCACCACCCTGGATTCCGATGGATCAGCCCGTCGCCCGCGCGCGCATCGCCCGCTATTCCGCCCTCGACGAACTCGACGCCGGCGAGGTGTCGGTCGGCGACATCGTCCACCCCGACATCCTGCAGTGCGCGCCCGACCTGCCGCTGCACGAGGCCGCCCGACGCATGAACGAGGCCGGCGTCAGCTCCATCGTCGTGTTCGAGGCCGGGCGCGCGATCGGCATCTGGACCGAGCGCGACACCCTCGCCGTCGACTTCACCGACCCCACCTGCTTTCGCCTGCCCATCGGCGAGGTCATGAGCGCGCCGGTGCGCACCGTGCCGCGCTCGCTCAGTCTGCAGGAGCTCACCGTACGCTTTCGCGACGAGCACGTGCGCCACTACCTCGTGGTCGACGACGACGACCGCCCGTGCGGCATCGTGTCGCAGACCGACGTCGTGCTCAACCAGGGAGTCGAACACTATCTGAAGCTGCGCAAGATCGACTCGGTGATCAAGGGCCGCCTCAATCCGCTGCCCGCCGACGCGCCACTTTCTGCCGCCACCCGGCAGATGCGCGAGAACGGCGCCGACGCGGTGGTGATCCACTACCCCGAAGGCGATTACGGCATCGTCACCGAACGCGACGTCACCCGCCTGGTCGCGGCGCGCGCGCCCGAGCGCCCGGTCGGCGAGGTCGCCAGCCGGCCGCTGCTCACCGTGGACGAGCACGCCAGCCTGTACCGCGTGCGCTGCCTGCTCGCCGATCACCACGTGCGCCATATCGGCGTGCTGCGCGCCGACGGCACCCTCGCCGACCTGGTGAGCTTCAGCGACATCCTCTCCGGCATGGAGCTGGTCTATGTGCAGGAGCTGCAGCACGCGCTGCGCGAGCGCGACCAGGCGCTGACCAGCTCGCGGCACAGCTTGCACCTCGCCGAAAAGGTCATCGAGAACTCGCTCGACGGCGTGCTGATCACCGACGAGCACGCCACCATCATCTCGGTGAATCCCGCGTTTACCCGGCTCACCGGCTTCACCGCAGCGGAGGCGATCGGCCGCAACCCGTCCATCCTCAGCTCCGGGCGCCACGACGACGCGTTCTACGAGCGCCTGTGGCAGCACCTCAAGCGCGAGGGCCACTGGCAGGGCGAGGTGTGGAACCGGCGCAAGGACGGCGATCTCTACCCGGAGCTGCTGACCATCACCGCGATCACCGACGAGCACGGACGCATCACCAACTACGCCGCGCTATTCAGCGACATCAGCCAGATCAAGGAGAACGAGGCGCGCATCCGCGACCTCGCCTATTTCGACCCGCTCACCGGCCTGCCCAACCGCCGCCTGCTCGAAGACCGCCTGCAGGTCGTGCTCGCCCAGGCCCATCGCAACGGCAGCCTCGCCGGGGTCATGTTCGTCGACCTCGACCGCTTCAAGCGCATCAACGACACCCTCGGCCATGCCATCGGCGACCGCCTGCTGGTGGAGATCGCGCGCCGCCTGACCGCCTGCCTGCGCGAGGACGACACCGTCGCGCGCATGGGCGGCGACGAATTCCTCATCGTCCTCGGCCATCTCGACGTGCCCGAGATCGCCGCCCACGTCGCGCTGCGCATCATCGAGGCGCTGCGCCAGCCCATCGTCGTCGACGGCCACGAACTGGTGGTCACCACCAGCATCGGCATCAGCATCTACCCCGACGACGGGCTCGACGCGGCGATGCTCATCAAGCACGCCGACATCGCCATGTACCGCGCCAAGGACGACGGCCGCAACAGTTTCCAGCTCTACCAGCCGGCGATGAACGCCGAGTCGCTCAAGCACCTCGCGCTGGAGAGCGCCCTGCACCACGCCCTCGCACGCGACGAACTGGTGTTGCACTACCAGCCCCTGGTCGGCCTCGACGCCGCGAGCATCGTCGCCGCCGAAGCCCTGCTGCGCTGGCGCCACCCCGATCTCGGCCTGGTCGCGCCCGGCCAGTTCATTCCGCTCGCCGAGGAAACCGGCCTCATCGTGCCGATCGGCGCCTGGGTGCTGCGCAGCGCCTGTCGCCAGTTGCGGCGCTGGCACGATGCCGGCGCCGGCGAATTGCGCATGATGGTGAACATCTCGGTACGCCAGTTCCGCGACAAGGACTTCGTCGCCATGGTCGCGCAGGCGCTCGCCGAGTCCGGCGTCGCCCCCGCCCGCCTCACCCTCGAGGTCACCGAAAGCCTGCTCATGGACGACAGCGGCCGCAGCCTGCGCCAGCTCGAACGCCTGCGCGCGCTCGGCGTGCGCATCGCGATCGACGACTTCGGCACCGGCTACTCCTCGCTCGGCTACCTGAAGAACTTCCCGATCGACGAGCTGAAGATGGACCGCCTGTTCATTCGCGACATCGACAACAACGCGCGCGATGCGGCGCTCGCCGCCGCGATCATCACCCTCGCCCACAGCCTGGGCCTCGCGGTCGTCGCCGAAGGCGTGGAGACCGCCGCCCAGCTCGACATTCTCGCCGCCCACGGCTGCGACATCGTGCAGGGCTTCCACTTCAGCCCGCCGGTGCCGGCCGAAGCCTTTCCGCTGCGCCGCGGCTGAACGCCCGGCGGGCAGCGCGCCGCCCTGCGCAGGGCGCCAAACGACCGCGCCCCGGCCGATACGGCGCGGGGCGCGGCGGGCTGCGGGCGAACACCCGCAAGCGTGGTGAGGTGGCGCGCGGTCAGCTGGTGGCCATCGCCGACTCGACCAGGCGGACCAGCTCCGGCTTGCCCGAGGCCCGCGCCAGATCGATCGCACCCTGACCCTTGCGCGTGGTCGCGCGCACGTCGGCGCCGCGCTCGACGAGCAGTTCGGCGACATCGACGATGCCGCCCGACAGCGACAGCAGCAGCGGCGTGTAACCGAGCGGGTCGCGGATGTTGATCGCCGCGCCCTTCATGATCAGCGCCTCGGCGATCGAGCGGTAGCCCTGGGTCGGCTTGCCGCAGGCCACCAGCAGCGGGGTCAGACCGAGCCGGTCGCGCGCGTTCACGTCGGCGCCGCCGGCGAGCAGCACGTGGGCGATGATCGTGTAGCCCATCTTCAGCGCAATCAGCAGCGGCGAAGTGCCGCTCTCGTCGGCGACATTGACGTTGAAGCCGGAACGCACGAAAAGGTCGATGACCTCGCGCTCGCCTTCTTCGAGATAGTGGAAGAAATTGCTGCGCGACAGCGCGATGCCGCGCCCGGTGAGTTCGCGCGCCGCGTGCTCGCGGTGCTCGACCGCGCGGAAGGTTTCCAGCTCGCGGAATTCGCGCACACGGATGATTTCCGCCACCACTTCGGGCGGGAAACCCTGGCGCCCGCCGCGGCGGTCGATCAGCAGGTCGCTCAGGTAATCGTGGATCTGATGGGTGTCCCACAGCCGCACGATCTCGCTGAGGATGCGATCGAAGCGCTGTTCAAGCTGGGTCGGATACTGGTGCCCCATCGAGGCGAACAAGGGATATTTCATCGTGCAGTCCTTCGTGATGCTGCAAGGGGACGCTGTGCTGCGCGTCGATCGCACCTCGTGAGCCGATCCTCCGCCTTGCGGTCTCGCACCGCCGGAAATTGCGGGCCGAAGCCATCGTAGCCGAATCGCCCGCGGCGACCACGCCCGCCCTTGTTGCCGCCGTGACATGGGTCTCACTGCTGCCCATTTCGGGGTGTCCGCACCCCGGCCACGCCCCTCTCGGGGCGCGGCCGTCAGCACCTGGAGAAGCACCGTGCGGACTGGCATCGCCTCATGCGCGCAGCCCGCGGCCCAGCGCCGCGGCCGCCTTCTCCGGCGAGCCTTCGAGCCCGGCGCCGCCGTCGGTGCTCATCACCGTGGCCATCGTGAACACGTGATCGACCGTGGTGTAGTCGTGATAGCCCAGCCGCGCCAGCGGCCGCAGCCGGGGGATGTCGATGCGCCCATCGGCGGTCATCGCCCAGTCGGCGATGTGCACCGCGAGCACCCTGCCGAACACCACATCGACCGTCCCCATCACGCCGTTGCCGGGAATGCGCACGGTGTTGAGGTAGGCGCACTCGAACTGGATCGGCGACTCCGCCACCCGCGGCGGACGCACCCGCGTCGACGGCGCCTTCGTCACCCCCGCGCGCAGGAACTCGTCGACATCGGGCGGCAGCTCTTCGGAACTCAGATTGACCGCCTCGCGCAGGTCGTAGGTCGCCATGTTCCACACGAACTCGCCGGTGTCCTCGGCATTGACCGTGGTGTCCTTGCGCCGGCCGGTCGACGTCTGATTAGCCGAGAACATGACGATGGGCGGATCGAAGGTGATGTTCTGGAACTGGCTGAACGGTGCCAGATTGTCGGTCCCGTCGCGCGCAGTGGTCGAGATCCAGCCGATCGGCCGAGGCACGACGCAGGATTTGAACGGGTCGTGGGGCAGGCCGTGCGCCTGGCGTCCGGGTTCGTAGTACATGCTTGCTTCCTCTTTTCTGGGTGGATGGAGCGCTCAGCGCGCGGTCCCGGCGTCGATCAGCTTCCAGGCGCCGTTCTCGACGCGGACCAGCACCTGGGCGTGCCCGTCGATGCCGTTGTGATTGGTGGAACTCATCGTGAACATGCCTTCGGGGGTGACGATTTCCTTCATGCCCTCGAGCGCATCGCGCAGCGCGGCGCGAAACGCCGGCGTACCCGGCGCGGCCGTCTGCAGCGCCACCGGCACCGCCGCCTCCAGCCACATCAGCGCGGTCCACGCCGTGGCGCCGAACAGCGAACGGGTGCCAGGGCCGTACTGCGCCTCGTAACGCCGCACGTAATCGACCCCGGCCGGCTTCGCGGGATGGCTGTCCGGCAACTGCTCGGCGACGAGCACCGGCGCCACCGCCATGTAGCTGCCCTCGACGTCCCGGCCGCCGAGCTTGAGAAACTGCGCGTTGGCCACGCCATGGGTCTGGTAGATCAAGCCCTTGTAGCCGCGCTTGACCAGCTCCATGTGCGGCAAAGCCGCAGGCGAACCGAAACTGAGGATGTAGACCGCATCCGGCGCCGCGGCGACCAGCTTGAGGATCTGCGAATTCACCGTGAGATCGGCGGCGTTGTACTGCTCGACGCCGACCACCTCGATGCCGCGCGCGGGTGCCCGCTCGCGCAGCGTCTTCAGGAAACCTTCGCCGTAGCTGGTGGTGACCGCGATCGCCCCCACCCGCTTCACCTGCCTGGCGACCATGTGATCGAGCACGGTGGCCACCGACAGCGCCTCCGGCGCGGGCATCTTGAACGCCCACGTGCGCGGCCCCTCCTGCGGTTCGACGATGACGCCGCTGCCACCGAGGGCGATGATCGGCGTGCGGTTGCGCCCGGCGACCTCCATCGCCGCCACCGAATTCGGCGTCAGCGACGGGCCGACGATGACATCGACCTTGTGCTCGCTGATCAGGCGCGCCGCCGCCTTCGACGACTCGGTCGGGTCGCTGGCGTCGTTGATGATGGTCAGATTGAGCTTGTGGCCGGCGATCGCCTTCGGCCACAACTTCACCGTGTTCTCCGCGGGCTGGCCGAGCGAGGCGGCCGGGCCGGTCACCGACACGATGACGCCGATGTCGATATCGGCCCGTGCCGCAGCCGGCAGTGCGAGCGCGAAACACAACGCGATGGTGCGCAGCGCCGGCGGACGCGGTCTGGCGGTAGGCTTCATGATGTCTCCTGATCGTTCCTGTTGTGGGTTGCAGCGCACCGATTGTGCGCACCGCCCAGCGCCGCGTCTGTCCCCCGAGAGGAGGACGGTCAGCGCCCGCCGCACACGTTTTGGTGTAGCGTTGCGCGACCACGTCCCGGCCATGCACCGGACGGCCCGCCCACGGAGGAGACCATGCTGACCTGGGAACTGGGGAGCGCCACGCGCCCCGTCACCGCGCCGCCGGGCGCCCACGCCGACGAGTTTCTGGCGGCCATCGTCGACGCCATCGGCGAGCCCGACTTCGGCCGCGCCGCGATCGCCAGCCTGCACCACGCCGCACGCATCGATTTCTGGTCGGTGTACCGCCTCGACGCCGGCGCGCCGCCGTCCATGTTCGTGTCCGGCGCAGTGCGCGGCGCCGACGTCTCCGCCGACTGCTTCCGCCGCTACCGCGACGGCCTCTACCGCAACGACCGCACCTTCGCCGGCGCCCGCCGCCTCGCCGCCGACGGCGCCGCGGCGATGACCTTGTGGAACGCCACGGAAATCCCGTCCCCGCATCGCGATCAGATCTACCGCCGCCACGCCATCCGCGAACGCCTGTCGGTGGTCGGCGGCGACGGCGCGCACGGCCTGCTCGCGGTCAATCTGTACCGCTACGAGAACTCCGGGTCGTACCGCGACCGCGAGATCGACGCGGTGCAGACGCTCGCGCGCGGCCTGTTCGCCAGCGTGCGCAAGCACATCCGCCTCACCGCCGAGCGCGCGCCGGCACACCCGGCTGCGGTGCCGGCGCGCCTGCGCGCGCTGTGCCCCGGCCTCACCGCGCGCGAACTCGAAGTCTGCGCGCGGCTGCTCAAGGGCTGGACCTACGACGGCATCGCCGCCGACCTCGGCCTGTCGCCGGCCTCGGTCAAGACCTACCGCGCACGCGCCTTCGAACGCCTCGGCATCCATTTCCGCAACGAACTGTTCGCCCTCGTCCACAGCGGCCACGCCGCCTCGTAGAGCCCAGCCTCGTAGAACCCCGCTTCCGCGCGTGGTCTACACCCTCAGCGGGGCGGCGGGCGCGCCGCCCGCAGGCCGAGGAGACATGCCATGACCGCTACGCCCTTGCCGCGCCGCTGCACCCCGTGCCGCGGCGGCATTCCGCCACTCAGCCGCGCCGAGGCCGAGGAGGCGCTCAGGCGCATCCCCGGGTGGACGCTCGCCGACGACGGCCGCCGCCTCGAACGCCGCTTCACCTTCAGCGATTTCGCCGCCGCGCTGCGCTTCGTCATCGCCGTCGGCGAAGCCGCCGAGCGCGAAGGCCACCACCCCGACATCGCGCTCGGCTGGGGCTACGCCACGGTGTCGTGGCAGACCAGGAAGATCATGGGGCTGCACGACAACGACTTCATCATGGCGGCGCAGACCGACA
>JAEWVQ010000305.1 GCA_023459095.1 Pseudomonadota bacterium
GTCTTCGGGGGCGGGGCGTGCATTCATGGCCGCCATCGTCGCGCGCGCGCGGAGTCATGCCGACGTGCGCATGTTGTGAGCCGCAACCCCACAACCGGCGCGCGTTGAGAGGGGGTCGCTACCCGCCGATCATTGTCCCTGTCGCCACCGCTACCAGAGCCAACGCCCAAGGACTACCCCATGAAGAAGCGCTTCCGCATTGCCACCGCCGGCGCCACCACCGATGGCCGCGAGATCTCCGCAGACTGGATTCGCCAGATGGCGAAGAACTACGACCCGAAGAAGTACGGCGCCCGCGTGAACCTCGAGCACTTTCGCGGCGTGCTGCCGGATGGTCCGTTCAAGGCCTACGGCGATGTGATCTCCCTGCATGCCGAAGAGGTCGATGTCGGCGGCGAGAAGCGCTGGGCGCTCTTCGCCGAGATCAACCCCACGCCCGACCTCATCGAGCTGTCGAAGAAGCGCCAGAAGGTCTACACGTCGATGGAAGTGCAGCCCGACTTTGCCAAGACGGGCGAGGCCTACCTCGTCGGCCTGGCGATCACCGACAGCCCGGCCAGTCTCGGCACAGAGATGCTGCAGTTCGCGGCCGGCGCCAAGACCAACCCCTTCGCCGATCGCAAGCAGTCGCCGGAGAACCTGTTTTCCGAGGCGGTCGAGATCACGCTCGACTTTACCGACGCGGCCCCCGATGCCGACTCCAAGGGCATCTTCAGCAAGGTGAAGGAACTGCTCGGCGGCATTGGCAACAAGTTCGCCGCTTCGGATGCGCGCCTGCACGACGCCCACCAGGCCATCGAACTGCTCGCCGACAACCAGCGCCAGCTCGCCGAACAGATCGGCAAGTTCGCCAGCCTCGCCGGTGACCACCAGGCACTCAAGGCCGCCCACGACAAGCTGCAGTCCGAGTACACCGCCCTGGTCGCCAAGCTCGACAGTGAAACCCCGCCGGGCTTCACCAAGCGCCCGGCCGCCACCGGCGGCGAAGGCGGCGCCAACCTCACCGACTGCTGATCCGTCCGCAATCCAGAACCCACCCGGAGCCCCCCATGCGTAACGAAACCCGCGTCGCGTACAACGCCTATTGCGGCCAGATCGCCAAGCTCAACGGCGTCGCCAGCGCCATCGAGAAGTTCACCGTTTCCCCCAGCGTGCAGCAGAAGCTGGAAGCCAAGATGCAGGAAAGCTCCGGCTTCCTGTCGCGCATCAACATCGTCCCGGTCACCGAGCAGCAGGGCGAAAAGCTCGGCCTCGGCGTCACCGGCCCCATCGCCAGCACCACCAACACCGCCACCACCGACCGCTCCCCGGTCGATCCCACCGATCTCGCGGCGCAGGGCTACCACTGCAAGCAGACCAACAGCGACACCTTCATCACCTACGCCAAGCTGGACATGTGGGCGAAGTTCCCCAACTTCCAGACCCTCATCCGCGACGCCATCCTGCAGCGCCAGGCGATGGACCGCATCATGATCGGCTGGAACGGCACCAGCCGGGCCGCCACCAGCAACCGCGTCGCCAATCCGCTGCTGCAGGACGTCAACAAGGGCTGGCTGCAGCGCTACCGTGAAGAGGCCGCGGCGCGCGTGATGGACGAAGGGGCCGGCGGCGCCGGCGTCATCAACATCGGCGCCGCCGGCCACTACAAGAACCTCGACGCGCTCGTGTTCGACATGGTGAATAACCTGCTCGACCCCTGGTTCGCGGAAGACACCGAGCTGGTTGCCATCTGCGGGCGCGAGTTGCTCGCCGACAAGTACTTCCCGCTGGTCAACGCCACCCACGCGCCCACTGAGCAACTGGCGGCGGACATCATCATCAGCCAAAAGCGCATCGGCAACCTGCCGGCGGTGCGCGTGCCGTTCTTCCCGGCCAACGCGATCATGGTCACCCGGCTCGACAACCTCTCGATCTACTACCAGGAAGGGAGCCGCCGCCGGAAGATCGAAGACAACGCCAAGCGCGACCGCATCGAAAACTACGAGTCCAGCAACGACGACTACGTGGTCGAAGACTTCGGCGCCGGCTGCGTCGCCGAGAACATCACCTTCGTGGCATAACCATGAACGCGCGCCACTCCCCGGCACGCCGTCACTACCTCGCCACCGTCGCCGCCGCGGCGGTGGTGGCGCAGGCTGACGGTCAGCTCCCCGACAAGGCCACCGCCAACGCCTACGAACTCATGCTGATGCAGCTCGCCGAGCACCGCCGCCGGCTCAAGCAGGTGCAGAGCATCGAACGCAAGATCGAAGCGAAGCGGGCATTCCTCCCCGAGTACTCGTCGTGGGTCGCCGGCGTCCTTGAGGGCGATCGCGGCGGCCAGGACGATGTCTTCGTCACCGTGATGGTGTGGATGATCGACACCGGCGACCTGGCCGGCGCGCTCCCTCTCGTCGACTACGCCCTGCGCCACGGCCTCAGCATGCCCGACCAGTACCAGCGCGGCATTGCATGCGTGGCCGCCGAGGAATTCGCCGAGCTCGCGCTCAAGCAGATCGCCGCCGGCGCCGCGCCCGACGTGCCCTCGCTGCTGCGGGTCGGCGCGCTCACTGCTGATCACGACATGCCCGACGAAGTCCGCGCCAAGCTGCACAAGGCCATCGGCTACGGCCTGCGCGACACCGACAAACCCGCCGCGCTCGAACACCTTGTCGCCGCACTCAAGCGCCACGACAAGATCGGCGTCAAGAAAGACATCGAGCGCCTCGAACGCGAGATCCGCAACGCCTCGCCGCCGGCCGACACCGGCACGCCCACGAACCAAGCCCCCGCCGACAACGGCGAGGGCTGAACCGAGCGCCCCCCAGCGCCGAGCGGCGCGGGGCGAAAGACCCGGTGCCCCTCCTTCACCGACGTCCGTAGCCCCGCCCACCGCTCACCTACACCGGAAGCCGCCCCATGTCCCTCATTGCAGTCCCGCCCGCCCCCGCATCGGAATTGCCGATCGACTGCGGCGCCTTCCTGCCCGCCATCGACATCGCCGCCGCGCGCGCGGCGATGCGGATCGACGGCGCAGTGACCAAAGAGCGCCTGCGCGCGGCACTCGTCACCGCGGCGCTGAGCGTCGCCGACGAACTGAGCCAGTGGATTGCAGACCAGCAAGCCGCCGGCCATGCCACGCTCGCCGACGTCCAGGCCCCCGTCATCGACGGCGTCAGCGCGCACGTGCACCGCTTCATTGTCGCGGTGCGCTGCACCGCCGCCGCAGAGCTGATCGAGCGCATGCGCGACTACGACACCACGAACGAGGGCCACCTCAACGCCGACAAGCTCGCCCCCGCGATCGACGAACTGCGCCGCGACGCACGCTGGGCAATCAGCGACATCCTCGGCATCCGCCGCACCACCGTGGAACTCATCTGATGCGCGTGCGCGCGAACCATGGGGACACCGTCGACACCCTGTGCTGGCGGTACTACGGCCGCACCGCGGGCGTCACCGAGCAAGTCCTCGACGCCAACCCTGGCCTCTCTGCGCACGGCCCCATCCTGCCCATGGGGCTGGAGGTCGAACTGCCCGATCAACCCACTCAGCCGGTCACCACCCGGCTGCAACTCTGGAACTGACCATGCTCAAACTCGACAGCACCGGGCTCGAGGTCCGCCGCCTGCAGAGCCTGCTCAACGACAACGGCGAACGTGTCGCCGCCGACGGCTGGTTCGGCATCGAAACCCTTGCCGCGGTCATGTCAGTGCAGCGTCGCTACGGCCTCGTCGTCGACGGCATCGCCGGCCCCAAAACGCTCGCCGCGCTCAACGCGCGCAATCGCCCCGCCAAGCTCCTCTGCATGGCCGACCTCGAACGCGCCGCCGCGCGCCTCGACGTGCCCCTTGCCGCGGTGCGCGCGGTCAATGAAGTCGAGTCGCGCGGCCAAGGCTTCCTCCCCGACGGGCGGCCGGTGATTCTCTTCGAGCGCCACATCATGCACCGCCGCCTTGCCGAACGCGGGTTCGACGCCGACGCCCACGCCGCGCGCCTGCCGGCAGTCGTCAATCCGGAGCGCGGCGGCTACGTCGGCGGCAGCGGCGAGCACCGCCGGCTCGCGCTCGCCGCCGACATCCACACCGACACCGCCATCGAATCCGCGAGCTGGGGGCTGTTCCAGATCATGGGCTTCCACTGGCAGCAGCTCGGCTATGCCTCAGCGGTCGAGTTCGAAGCCCTCATGTCGCGCAGCGAGGCCGACCAGCTCGCCGCCTTCGTGCGCTTCATCGAAACCGCCAAGCCGCTGCACAAGGCCCTGCGCGCAGGCAAGTGGGAAGCCTTCGCCCTCGGCTACAACGGCCCCGCCTACGCGCAAAACCTCTACGACGTCCGCCTCGCGCGCGCCTTCGACCGCTACAGCGCGGAGACCGCCGCCGAAACCGCCGAGGCCTGACCATGCCGTTCCTGACCCCCGTCCCCCTGCACCCTGTCGACACCGATCGGTGGCTGCTGCTCGACGATGCGGTCTACCAGACCCGGGCGGGCGAGCGCATCACCCTGCCGCGCGGCTTCGTCAGCAACCTCGCCAGCGTGCCGCAGCCGCTGCAGTGGATCGTGCCGGTCAACGGACGCCATCGCGCGGGCGCGATCTTGCATGATCTCGGCTTCGTCCTCCAGGACCGGCCGCGCGATCAAGTCGACCTGCTCTTCCTGCAAGCCATGGAAGACCTCGGCGTGCGCGCCACCCAGCGCTGGGCGATGTACGCCGCCGTGCGGGTCGGGGGCTGGCGGCCGTGGCGCTACAACGCCCGCCAGCGCGCCGATGACCTGGACGCGTTCCTGGCGCAGTACAACCTCGGGCCCCAGGCGCTCAGCGTCAACGACTACATCGATGCGCACTTTCAGGGGCTGGCCGCCCCGCGCGCATAGCTACAAGGATCTGCAATGCCCAAGCCGCACCGCGTCGTTATTGGCGACGCCACGCTTTACCTCGGCGATAGCTTCGAGATATTGCCCACGCTCGCCGATGTCGACGCCGTCATCACCGACCCCCCTTATGCAAGCGGCGGAATGTATCGCGCAGACCGTGTCGCGCCGCCGTCGAGCAAGTACGTGCAGGGCGGGACCAAGCGCGATTACCGCACCTTCGCCCACGACGCAAAGGATCAACGATCCTGGACGCTGTGGTGCACCGCCTGGCTGTCACGCCTGCCGGTACGCGAGGGCGCCTACATCATGTCTTTCATCGACTGGCGCCAACTCCCCGCTCTGACTGATGCATTGCAGTGGGCGGGTCACATCTGGCGCGGCATCGCCCCTTGGGATAAGGGCCTGGGCTCGCGAGCCCCACACAAGGGCTACCTGCGCCACCAAGCGGAATACCTGGTTTGGGGGTCCGCTGGCCCCCTCCCCGCAGCCGAGCATGGACCGTTTCCGGGTGTCTACCGCCACATCGTCCGCCAGTCGGAGAAATGGCACATGACCGGCAAGCCCCCTGCGCTGATGCAGGAACTGGCGCGCATCGTTCAGCCTGGTAGGGACATCGCCGACCCGTTCATGGGCTCCGGGACTACCGGCGTTGGCGCCATCCGAGAGGGGCGCCGCTTCGTCGGCATCGAGATCGACCCCGCTCACTTCCGCGTAGCCTGTGAGCGTATCGAGGCGGCCCATCGCGAGCGCGACACACTGCTCGCCGCCTGACCATGATCACCTGGACCCGCACTGCTCCCGACCGTATCGAGCGCGGCCCCTGCCGCATCGACAAGAGCCACGTCGGCCGCGTGCTCGGCGAGCCGGCGCCGGTCTATCACGCTTTCCTCTACCACGCGTTCCTCGGCGCCTTCCCCAGCGCCGAGGCCGCACAGGCCGAGTGCGACCGCCACCTTGGAGCCTCCCATGCTTAAGCCCGACAGCCTGCGCGCCACGCTCGAAGCAGCCCTGCCCGACCTCGCCCGCAACCCCGACCGCCTGCTCGTGTTCATCGACGAAGGCACCGTGCGCTGCACCGCCGCCGAGTCGCTCTCGTGGGAATATGGCTACACCCTGCGCGTGGTCGTCACCGACTACGCGCAGCACGCCGACACCCTCGTGCTGCCGGTGCTGCGGTGGGTGGCCAAACATCAGCCCGAGCTGCTGAGCAACCCCGACCGGCAGAAGACCGGCATCCGCTTCGAGGCCGACCTGCTCAACAAGAGCAGCATGGACCTTGCCATCCTGCTCACGCTCACCGAGCGCGTGGTCGTGCGCGACAACCCCGACGCCCCCGGCCTGCTCGCGCACCACGTGCCCGAGCCGCCGCTCGACCCCTACGACTACGTCGAGTCCTGGTCGCTCACCATCCGCCACCCCGACGGCACTCACGAAGCGGTCGTGTGATGGACCTCGCCCCCCACCTGCAGGGCCTGCTCGCCGCCCTCGGCCCCGCCGAGCGGCGCAAGCTCGCGCGCGAGATCGCCGCGGATCTGCGCCAACGCCAGCAGCGCCGCATCGCCGCCCAGCTCAACCCTGACGGCACGCCCTACGCGCCGCGCAAGCCCCGCCTGCGCGCCCAGGCGGGGCGCATCCGCCGCAGCCTGTTTGCCCGCATCCGCACCACCCGCTACCTGCAGGTGGACGCCACCGGCGAAGCCGCGGCGGTGCAGATCGCCGGCCGCGCCGCGCGCATCGCCCGCGTGCACCAATATGGCCTTGTCGATCGCGTCGCCCCGGGCGGGCCGGATGTGCGCTACACCGAGCGCCGCATTCTCGGCTTCGCCGACGCCGACGAAGCGGCCGTGGGCGACCTCGTCATCGACCACCTCGCCCGCACGTTGTAGGGCCCCGCCTCACAACCACCCCCGCTCGGGCAACTCGCGCGCGCGCGGCATCATCGCCGCATGAACAGCGCAGACCTCGCCCGCCGCCTCGACAACCTGATCCGCCTCGGCACCGTCGCCGAGGTCGATCACGCCCGCGCGCGCTGCCGCGTTAAAACCGGCGGGCTGCTCACCGCCTGGTTGCCGTGGGGCACGCGCCGCGCCGGCGACACCCGCACCTGGTGCCCGCCCACCGTCGGCGAGCAGGTGCTCGTGCTGTCGCCCTCCGGCGAACCCGGCGCCGGCATCGTGATCACCGGCGTCTATACCGAGGCGCACGACCAGCCGAGTTCGAGCGCCGACGATCACCTCACAGACTGGCCCGACGGCGCCCGCGAGCACTACGACCACGCCGCCCACCACTACACGCTCGACGTGCCCGCCGGCGGGCGCATCACCCTGCGCTGCGGCGCCAGCCGCGTCGAGATCGACAACGACGGCGTGCGCATCGTCGCGCCGCGCATCGACCTCAACTGATCGCCATGCCCGCCGTCACCCGCCTCGGCGACCTCTGCAC
>JAEWVQ010000306.1 GCA_023459095.1 Pseudomonadota bacterium
CCGCAGCCTCGATCGCCGCGCTGCGCAGCGCGCACCCGGCCAACGCCGAGGCGCTACGCTTGAGCGGGGATCTGGCGTTCGCCCAGGGCCAGCATGGCGCGGCGGCCGTGGCCTACGGCGACGCCCATCGACGGCAGCCGTCGTCCGCGCTGGTGTTGCGCCAGACGCGCGCCCTGCTTGCGCAAGGGCGCCCGGAGGCCGCGCTGGCGGTGGTCGAGCAATGGCTGGCGGCGCACGGCGACGATGTCGCGGCGCGCAAGGCGCGCGCCGAGCTGTTGCTGCGCCTCGGCCGCTGGGATGCGGCGCGCACGGCCTATGAAGGCATGGTTGCCGAGGAGGTTGCCGATGCCGCCGTGTTCAACAACCTGGCGAACGTGCTGCTGCGCCACGGCGCCACCGGCGAGGCGGTGGCCGCCGCCGAACGGGCGCTGGCGCTGGCGCCGACCGCCCCCGCCGTGCTCGACACCCTGGGCTGGGCGCTGGCGCGCGCCGGGCGCGGCGAAGAGGCGCTGCGCCATCTGCGCGATGCGCGCCTGCGCGCGCCCGATGGCGCGGAGATCCGCTGGCACCTCGCCTACGTGCTGGCGCAGGCGGGACGCGATCAGGAGGCCCGGGCCGAACTCGACGAGGTGCTGCGCAGAGGCGTGGTGTTCGACGGCATCGACGAGGCGCGGGCCTTGCATGGCCGCTTGCAGGCGCTGTCGGAGCGCTTTACGCCGGCACGTGCGCAATAGCGGCCGGCGAGCGCAGAGGCTTGATTTGAAAGGATTGGCCTGGAGTTTGCTTTCCTTTCTTTCACAAAGCGCATGACAAACCAGGGAGTGCAGCATGAAAGCTACATTCGTCCAAGCTGCCGCGATCATCGCGGGCATGCTCGCAGGCGGGGCCGCAGTCGCCGCCACCCAATACACGCTCGATGCCGGAGCGGCCGACGCGACCGTGACCAGTTGGTCGGCGGCGAGCAATTCGACCGCGCTGACCAAGGGGAGCCTGACCTGGTACACCGGTGGCCTGGGGGCTGCGTACGCGGGCGAGAGCACGTCGTCGCCGCAGCATGCGCTCGACAATGACGGGCGCTACGAGTCCTTCCTGCTCGACTTCGGCAGCGAAAAGCTCCGTCTCGAATCGGTCACCGTGGGCTGGCCGACCTCCGGCAGTTACGACACCGATTTCTTCGTGCTCGCCTATACCGGAAGCCTGCCCCCCGTGCTGGGCAGTCTGACCTACGCCAACATGAAGCCGGAGAACGGCTGGGAAGTGATCAGCGTTTTTTCCAACCCCGGTGACGGCACGGTGAGCCTGGACACCTCGAAGAACATCTATTCGAGCTTCTGGCTGATCGGGGCGGGCGGCTTCACTGCGGGGACCGGGGTGACCATCGACCAGACTTGCACCAGCTTCAAGTACGACGGCTCCTGCAAGTCATGGAAGAAAAGCTACGACTACCTGAAGGTGGCCGGTGTCGGTGGCACCAAGAGTGGCGGTGGGGGCGGGGGTGGCAGCGTGCCCGAGCCGGGCTCGCTGGCGCTGGCCGGGGTCGCCTTTCTCGGTCTGCTCGGCCTGCGCCGCAAGGCGGGCTGAACGCCGACGGCGGTGGCCGCCCACGCTCAGGTGAGCGCCTGCCCTGCCGTCTGTCCTTCCTCTTCCTGCTGCTGCAGTTCCCACATCTGTGCGTAGGCGCCGCCGCGCGCGAGCAACTCGCCGTGGCGGCCGCGCTCGACGATGCGGCCGGCGTCGAGCACGATGATCTCGTCGGCCTTCATCACCGTCGACAGCCGGTGCGCGATCACCAGCGCGGTGCGCCCCTCGGCGGCGCGTTCGATCTGGGCCTGGATCGCCTTCTCGGTTTTCGAGTCGAGCGCCGAGGTGGCCTCGTCGAAGATCAGCACTGCCGGATTCTTCAGCAACGCGCGCGCGATCGCCACGCGCTGTTTCTCGCCGCCGGAGAGCTTGAGGCCGCGTTCGCCGACGCGGGCGTCGAAGCCTTCGGGCAACTGGGCGATGAAGGCTTCGAGCTGGGCGGCGCGGGCCGCGGCCTCGACTTCGGCGCGGCTGGCGCCGGGGCGGCCGTACTGGATGTTGTACAGCAGGGTGTCGTTGAACAGCACGGTGTCCTGGGGGACGATGCCGATCGCCGCGCGCAGGCTGTCCTGGGTGAGTTGGCGCAGGTCGTGGCCGTTGAGGGTGATGCGGCCGCCCTGGACGTCGTAGAAGCGGTACAGCAGGCGCGCCAGGGTCGATTTGCCGGAACCGGAGTGGCCGACCACGGCCACGGTGTGGCCGGCGGGGATTTCGAAATCGACCTCGTGCAGGATCGGGCGCTTGGCGTCGTAGGCGAAGCTGACGCGCTCGAAGCGCAGCGTCGCCGGGCCGGGCGGCAGGGGGTGGGCGTCGGCGGCGTCGGCGATCTCGCGGTGCTCGTGCATGAGGCCGAACATGCGCTCGATGTCGGTGAGTGCCTGGCGCAGCTCGCGGTAGATCACGCCGAGGAAGTTGAGCGGGATGTAGAGCTGAATCAGGAAGGCGTTGACCAGCACGATGTCGCCGATGGTCATCGCGCCGCTCGCCACCCGGCTCGCCGCCTGCCACATCATCGCGGTCACGCCTACGGCGATGATCGCGGCCTGGCCGATGTTGAGCGCGGACAGCGAGTACTGGTTGCGGACCTGGGCGCGCGTCCATTTCTGCAACTGCTCGTCGTAGCGCCGGGCCTCGAACTCCTCGTTGTTGAAATACTTCACCGTCTCGAAGTTGAGCAGGCTGTCGATCGCGCGCGCATTGGCGGCCGAATCGAGCTCGTTGGCCTGGCGGCGCAGCGCGGTGCGCCAGTTGGTGACCTTCACCGTGAACACGATGTAGATCGCCAGTGTGCCGAGGGTGATAAGGGCGAACACGGCGTCGTACTGCACGAGCAGGATGCCGATCACGAGCCCGATCTCGACCAGGGTCGGCAGGATGGAATACAGCGTGTAGCTGATCAGCGAACCGATCGAACGCGTGCCGCGCTCGATGTCGCGGGTCAGGCCGCCGGTCTGGCGCTCCAGATGGAAGCGCAGGCTCAGTGCATGCAGATGGCGGAACAGGCGCAACGAAATCTCGCGCACCGCCTGCTGGGTGACGCGGGCGAACACGATCTCGCGCAACTCGGTGAGCAGCGAGGTGGAAAAGCGCAGCACGCCATAGGCCAGCAGCAGTGCTGCGGGCACGACGATGAAGGCCTGTGCGGTGGTCAGCGACAGCGCATCGATCAGCTGCTTGAAGATGATCGGTACGCCGACGTTGGCGCCCTTGGCTGCGATCAGGCAACCGAGCGCGAACAGCACACGTCCCTTGTAGGTCCAGATGAAGGGCAGCAAGCTCTTCAGCGTCTGCCAGTCGTGGCGCTCGCCGGTGGACGGGGCGGGCAGGGCGGAGGTGGGGGCTCGTCTCATGTGTGCTCGTGTGGGCGCGGCCGGATCAGGCCGGTTGTGAGTCTAAGGCGAGGCGCAGGGCGAGGCCGAGGAAGAGGGTGCCGGTGATGCGGTCCAGCCAGGCGGTGGCACCCGGACGGCGGGCGAGCGCGCGCCCGATCGAGCCGGCAGCGAACGCCATGGCGCCGAACACCAGGGTGGTCTGCAGCGCGAACACCGCGCCCAGGGCGATCATCTGAGTGCCCGGCGGGCCGTGTTGCGGGTTGGCGAACTGTGGCAAGAAGGCTAGAAAGAAGAGCGCGACCTTGGGGTTGATCGCATTGGCGATGAAACCGCGGCGCACATGGCGCATCCACGGCTCTGCCGTCGCCTGAGCGCTGCGGTCGACGCTGGCCGCTGCCGCATGGCGCAGGGCTTGGATGCCCAGCCACGCCAGATAGCCCGCACCCAGCAGCTTGAGCGCGAGAAAGGCGCGGGGCGAGGCGGCGAGCATCGCGCTCGCGCCCAGCGCTGCCCATAAAGTGTGGGTGAAGCAGCCGAGCGCACAGCCGACGGCGATGCCGAAGCCCGCAGCGCGACCGCGGCCGAGGCTGTGACCGAGCACCATAAGGTTGTCCGGCCCGGGGGCGAGGGTGATCAGCACCGAAACGGCGAGGAAGGCGGCGAGGGCATCGAGCGTGGGCATCGGGAAAGCCGGGCGGCGGGGACGAAGTGGCGGATTCTGTTGGCGCGAGAGCCCCGCGTCAAACAGCGCTGTGCGCCGGGTATGCAGCGGATGCGCAGCAAAAAAACAGACCGGCTTTTAAAAAAATGTTTGACAGCCTGTTCGGACATGACTATAGTGCGCGCTTCGTTTGGAGGGGTTCCCGAGCGGTCAAAGGGATCAGACTGTAAATCTGACGGCACTGCCTTCGAAGGTTCGAATCCTTCCCCCTCCACCAGAATTGTTGTCGTATCAAATTTTTGATCGGCGTAGCGGTTGATGTGAGTCGGCGCGGGTGTAGCTCAATGGTAGAGCAGAAGCCTTCCAAGCTTACGACGAGGGTTCGATTCCCTTCACCCGCTCCAGCAGTACTGGTTTTCGGAGCCCATGTAGCTCAGTGGTAGAGCACTCCCTTGGTAAGGGAGAGGCCACGTGTTCAATCCACGTCATGGGCACCACTTCTTCTGCCTAGTCCGGCGTGACGGTGTCGGAGTCATTGGTTCGGATTGTCTGATTCTGATTTAAGGGTGTCGATATGGCTAAGGGTAAGTTCGAGCGGACGAAGCCGCACGTAAACGTTGGTACGATCGGTCACGTTGACCACGGCAAGACGACGCTGACGGCGGCGATCACGACGATCCTGTCGAAGAAGTTCGGCGGCG
>JAEWVQ010000307.1 GCA_023459095.1 Pseudomonadota bacterium
CGGTGATCGTGGTCGCCCACCATGGCAGCCGCTCGTCGTCATCGGCGGCCTTCGTCGACGCGGTGCGGCCCGAAGCGGCGATCTTCTCCGCCGGCTACCTCAACGCCTTCGGGCACCCGCATCCCGCGGTCTGGGCGCGCTGGGCGGAGGCCGGCGCGCGTAACTGGCGCACCGACGGCCAGGGCGCGATTCGCGTGGAGGTCGGCGCGGCCGGCGTCGAGATCGGCGCCTGGCGCGAGCTCGCGCCGCGCTACTGGCACGGGCGGTGAGGGGGCAAAGGTCGGATCGTGATGGCTGTCGATGCCAGGGCGGGAGCGGGGCGGTGCTAGACTCGGGCGTCATCCACGCCGCGGAATCGTCATGACCCTGTTGTCCGCCCTGCGCAAACTGTTCCAGCCGCCTCCTGCGCCCGCGCGTCCGCGCCACGGGCTGCGTGAGCGCGCCGTTCAATGCATCGGCCCCCATGGCCTGCATCGCATGGCTTACGTCGAGTGGGGCGAGCGCGACAATCCGCGAGTGGTGATCTGCGCCCACGGCTTGACCCGCAACGGCCGCGACTTCGACGATCTGGCGCGCGCGCTGGCCGACGACTTCCGCGTCATCTGTCCCGACGTGGTCGGGCGCGGGCGCAGCGACTGGCTCGGGGTGAAGGCCGATTACGCGCTCCCGACCTACGTGAACGACATGATCACGCTGATCGCGCGCCTCGATGTGGAGTCGGTGAGCTGGGTCGGCACCTCGATGGGCGGCCTCATCGGCATGTTGATCGCCAGCCAGCCGCATGCGCCGATCGCGCGCCTGGTGCTCAACGACGTCGGGCCGGTGATCACCGCCAGCTCGCTGCGCCGCATCGGCCAGTATGTCGGCACCGCGCCGCGCTTTCCGAGCATGGCAGCGGCCGAGGCCTACATCCGCGAGGTGAGCGCGCCGTTCGGACCGCTTACCGACGCGCAATGGCGACACCTCACCGAATACTCGGTGCGCCCGGTGGACGGCGGCTTCGCGATGATCTACGACCCCGGCATCGGCGAGGCCTTTCGCCAGCTACCGATCCTGATGGACGTCGATCTGTGGGAAGTGTTCGATCGCATCCGCTGCCCGACCCTCGCGCTGCGCGGCGCCGAGTCCGACCTGCTCGAGGCGGACACCCTGCGCCGCATGGGCGAGCGCGGACCGCGCGCGCGCACCGTGGAGTTCGCCGGCGTGGGCCATGCGCCGATGCTGATGGATGCGGCACAGATCGAGGTCGTGCGCGCCTACCTGCGCGAAGGCTCGGCGGGGTAGGCGCGCGCGGCGGTGGTGACCGCCACGCCCCCAGGGCTCAGCGCGGTCTGCGCCGCTGCCGCCAGGCCACGCCCCCCACCAGCAGACCGAGTGCAGCGAGCGCCGCCGGAGACAGCGCCGGCACCGCGGCAATGCCGCCTGCGGGCGCGACCGCAGTGATCGTCAGCTGCACCGAGGTCGGCGCACCCGCGGGCAGATAGGCCAGGGTGGCGCTCACGCCGGGGGGCAGGCTGCCCAACGTGAAGGTGCCGTAGATGCCGTTGCTTGCGGTGAGCAGGGTGTAGGTCTGGCCGGCGGCGAGGGTGCCGAGCCGGCTTACGTTGAGGGTGGCGCCTTGAATCCAGGCTGCGGTGCTGCCCGCCGCGGGGTCGGAAACGCCGGGGCCGGTGACCATGATGGTGTCGGCGGTGACGGTCGCGCCGTCGAGCTTGGTCGTGAACGTGCCGTTGCGCACGTCGAGGAAGGCGGCCGAGATCGTGTCGACTGCGCTCGGCGTGCCGGGGGCGATGCCGCCGTTGAGCAACAAGCTTCCATTGATCGTGCCGGCGCCGCGAACCTGGCTGCCGGCAGCGGTGAGACGGGCGCCGGACGATACCGTGGCGCCCTGCAGCACCAGGGTGTTGTTGGCGCCGGTGAAATTGATCGCCTCGCCGTTGCCGGTTCCGCCGCCGAAGGCAGGGGCACCGCCGGCACCGGGGCTGGCGGTGCCGGTCAGGGTCACGGTGTTGCCGGTGCCGCTGACGTGAATGCCGTCGCCGCCGAAGCCGCCGTAGCCCGGGGCTTGGCTCGCTCCGCCGTTGCCGCCGGTCGCAGAGCCGATCGAAATGGTCTTGCCGCTGCCGGCGACGAACAAACCGCCTCCGCCTCCGCCGCCGCCACCGTTGAAACCGCCCGTGCCGCCGGCGCCACCGGTCGCGTTCGCGATCACGCAGGTGGCGGGCGAGCCGGCATGGATTAAGACCCCCGCTCCGCCACCGCCCCCGCCACCGCCGACGGCATTAGCAGCGCCGTTGCCGCCATCGTAGCCGACCACGCTGCCGAGGGAACCGCTGCTGCAGTCGGCTCCATCGGCGCCGCCGCCGCCGCCGCCGCCGCCCAGTACGTCGAGCGTGCCGGCGCCCCCGGCGCTGCCGATGCCGCCACTAGCGCCGGTTCCGCCGCTGCCTCCCACGCCACCCGGGCCGCCCAACAGGGAGGGCGGGGACCCCAAGCCATTTTGTGTCAGGGTGCCGCCAAGGCCGCCCCCGCCGCTGTATCCGCCGGCACCGGGAGAGCCCGACATGCCGCTGCTGCCGCCGCCATTGCCCCCGCTACCGCCGCCATTGCCGGCGCCGCCGCCGCCGGCAATGGCGTCAGCCGTACTGCCCCCGCCACCGCCGCTGCCGCCCGCCCAGACACTCAGCGGGAACGTGCTCAGCGCCAGCGCGCAGGCGGCACTCAACAAGGGTGTGCGCAAGGAAAGGGCGAGGCGGTGCGTGGGGTTTGAAAGGAGTCGGGTCATCATTCGAGTGCGCATGGCGTGTGGGTGAAATCGCCAACGCTAAGGCGCATCGGGCTGCCCCGCTATCCGTTTTGTTTCACCAATGCGCGCGTGGCCGGATCGCGGACGGCCCGCAAGGACACCGGTGAACGGCACGACGGCGGTCGCCTCGGGGAGGACGACCGCCGTCGGACAGGGGAGAGAGGCGTTACAGGCGGAAGCGGCTCACCGTCTGCTGCATGCTCTGCGCGACGTGGTTGAGGGTCTGCGCAGAACGCGCGGCCTGACAGGTGGCCGCGCTGGTTTCCTCGGCGTGGCTGGCGATCTCCTCGATGCGCTTGGCGACTTCGGACGAGGCCGCGGACTGCTCGCGCAGCGCGACGTCGACTTCGCCGACGAGGCCGGCGACCTTCTGCGCGATGTCTTGCAGCGAGGCGATGGTCTCGCCGGCGTGGCGGGCATGCTCGACGCTGTTGCCGACCGCTTTGACGCCTTCGTCGATGCCGGCCACGACCTGGTGCGTGGAGGCCTGGATCGCCGCCACCATGCCGGAGATTTCGCCGGTGGACAGCGAGGTGCGCTCGGAGAGCTTGCGCACCTCGTCGGCGACCACGGCAAAGCCGCGGCCCTGCTCGCCGGCGCGCGCGGCCTCGATCGCCGCGTTGAGGGCGAGGAGGTTGGTCTGTTCGGCGATCTCCTTGATCACCTGCACGATGTTGGAGATTTTCTGCGATTCCTCGGCGAGCGCGCCGATGCGCCCCGAGGCGGTGGATACCACCGAGGACACGCGGTTGATCTCGTCGACCAGCTTGTCGATGGTGGCACGGCCTTCGCGCGCCTGACGGTCGGAGTCGCGCGCGAGACGGCTGGCGTCGCCGGTGTTCTCCGACACATGGGTGATCGACACCGTGAGTTCTTCGACGTTGGCGGCGATCGCCGAGGCGGCCGAGCTCTGCACCGCGACGCTCTGCTCCATCTGGCTGACGCCACCGCCGAGCTCGCGCGCCGCGGTCGACAGATCTTCGGCATTGCGCCGGGTGTCGCCGATGGTGTTGCGCAGCGCGGCCTGCATGTCGCTCATGGCCTTCACCAGGGCGCCGATCTCGTCGCCCGCGGGCGGGGGCAGGCGATTACCGGCGAGATTGCCGGCGGCGATCTCGCCAGCGGCTTCGACCACCGGTATGAGGCGGGCGCTGATCAGGCGCGAGATGAAGAACGAGGCGGCGAACGCGAGCAGGGTGCCGAGCGCGAGCGAGATCAGGGCGGTGGTCTTCGCCGTCGCGGCGGCGTCGTTGCCGTCGTCGCGCGCGCGGTTGGCCTGGGTCAGGTTGTAGTCGGCGAGAGCGTTGGTGGCGTCACGCACGGCGTTGGCCTTCGTCACCCATTCGCCGCGTTGCAGGGCGAGGGCGGCGTCGCGGTCGCCGTTGCGCAGGTGGTTGACCGCGGCCATGACGGTGTCGCGGTAGGCGGCGACCGCGGTCTTGACCGCGCCGATCAGGCGGCGGTCCTCGTCGCTGACCACCAGCGGCAGGTAGTCGTCGATCGCCTTGTCGAGCGAAGTGTTCAGGTCGATGGCCGATTTCTCGATGCGCTCGCGTTCCGCGGTGGTCTCGGCGAGCATGAATTCCAAGCTGCGGATGCGGTAGCGCAGGCGCAGTTCGGCGATCTTGGCAGTCTGCTCGATCGACGGCAGGGCATTGTTGGCGACCACGCCCGCCTGCGCGTCCACCTTGGTGATCTGAACGTAACAGGCGATCAGGGCGACGATGAAGATGCCCCCGGAGATCGCGAAATTGAACAGCAGCTTGCCGCGGAGACTTAGATCGTCGAACCAGCGCATGAAGAGATACCCTCTGAAAGTGTGATCACAAGTCGCCCGTACTCTTTGTTGTTGTTCCCGGCCCGGGTCGACACTCATGAGCGCAGTATCGGCACTGCGTCACGCGGGCTTTAACGGCTGACGAGAAAAAAAGAATACGCGCGCGCTCAGGGGGCGTCGGAAGGCGCGTCGGCGGCGTCCGGTTCGAGGCGCAGCGCCGCCGAGTTGATGCAGTAGCGCAGCCCGGTGGGCTGCGGGCCGTCGTCGAAGACGTGGCCGAGGTGGGCGCCGCAGTGCTGGCACAGCACTTCGGTGCGGTGCATGAAGTGACTGTGGTCGTCGGCGCGGTCGACATTGTCGGGTTCGGCGGCGGTCCAGAAGCTGGGCCACCCGCAGCCGGCGTCGAACTTGTGTTCGGAGCGGAACAGCGGCGCGCCGCAACACACGCAGCGGTAGCTGCCGGGCGTCCAGCAGTTCCAGTACGCGCCGGTGAACGCGCGTTCGGTGCCTTTCTCGCGGGTGACGTGATACTGCGCCGGGGTGAGTTCGGCCTGCCAGGCCGCGGCGGATTTCTCGATCTTGCGGGTCATCGGGGGCTCCTTGACGAGGCCGGGGTGGCAGGCGGGGCGGCGTTCAGTGCAGATGCTTGGGCATCTGCTCGGCCTGCTCTTCGGGCATTTCGGCATGCACCACTTCGCCTTCCGGCGACGGATACATGGGGGCGCCGCAGTCGTCGCAGTATTCGAGCGGGAAGCGGTGCTCGAGCTGCATGATCTCGCCCACGCCGCATTCGCGCAGCACGGCCTCGATCTGCGCCGGCACTTCGGCGTTGTCGTCCTCGGCGCCGAGCAGCGGCCACACCACGCCATGGGCGACGTCGTCGCGCCCGCGCAGGGTGAAGCCGATGCGGTATTCCTCGATCTGGTTTTCCCAGAACGGTGCGATCACCGCGCGCAGATTGGCCGCCGGGGTTTCCAGCGCGGTGCCGAGGAAGGCCACCGAGGCGCGCACCGCATAAGGGCGGCTGTCCTTGTCGGCGCTGCGGCAAGCGGTGAAATAGGCTTCGGGCAGCAGGATCTCGAGCGCGCAGCCGGGCATCAGCGGCGTCAGGCAGGCGCCGCCCTGGGTGCGCCACTGCGCAAGTGCCTGGTCGCGGCTGCCGTCGGCCTCCTGCCAGCGGAACACCGCCTCGCCGCGCGGCACCGCGACCGCCACGAGCAGATAGCGAGTGTCGGAGAGGAACTGCGAGGTTTCCGCGAAGCCGGCGGTGTCGATACGCAGGTCGTGGTTGTCGAGCGCGGCGCGGCCGAGGGCGGCGGTGAACTCCGCGGTGGCGCAATAGCCCTGCGGCAGCTGATCGGGGCTGAACAGGAAGTCGGCGAGCGCGAGGCGGGCGCCGCCGGCGAGCACGTGGGCCTGCAGATGGACCCGCAGGTTGGCGAGCGCTGCCGGCGAGATGCTCGCCGCCGGAATGCGGTAGCGCGACCACGCCAGCACCGGCGCGGCGATCAGTACGACGTCGTGTTCGGCGGAAAGGCCAGGGGCGGTTTCGGCGCAGGCTTCGATGCAGTCGGCGAGCTCGTCGTAGCCGTGGGTGTCGGCGCTGTAGAGTTGGTCGAGGGCGGTGTTGAGGGTGTCTTCGTCGTGGTTGTCGAGCAGCGCGGTGACCGCCTCGGACAGGCGGTTCTCCCAGTAGCGGTCCTCGAGGCGGCAGCCGGAGTCGGCGAGGCCGGCGGCGAGGCGTACGAGTTGTTCGGCTTGGCGGCCGAGGCCGCCGCGGCGCTTGAGGCGCGTTCTTTTCATCACGTTTCCTGTGGGGAAGCTGGGGGGCAGCATGGCTGTCGGACAACGCCGGCAGCCGATGGTGCGCACATCAATGGTGCGGACATTCTAGCCGACGGTTGCGGCCGCGCCGCGCGGGCTCACTGGCCGGGGCGGACGACGCGCACGGTCTGCAGGATGGTGGCGGAGATTTCCTCGATCGACTTGGTGGTCGAATCGAGGCAGCGGATGTTTTCGCGCCGCATCAGGCGTTGCGCCGCGTCGATCTCGTACTTGCAGTTGTCGAGCGAAGCGTAGCGGCTGTTGGGGCGCCGCTCCTGGCGGATCTGCGCGAGGCGCTCGGGGGCGATGGTGAGGCCGAAGAGCTTGTTGCGGTAGCGGTGGAGCTCGCCGGGCAGCTTGTTGCGCTCGAAATCCTCCGGAATCAGCGGGTAGTTGGCCGCCTTGACGCAGAACTGCATGGCCAGGTAGAGGCTGGTCGGAGTCTTGCCCGAGCGCGACACCCCGACCAGGATGACGTCGGCGTCGGCGAGCTCGCCGTCGGACGAGATGCCGTCGTCGTGAGCCATGGCGAAATTGATCGCCTCGATGCGGTTCTTGTAGTCGATGCTGTCGGCGATGCCGTGGAAGCGGCCGACGGTGTGCGTCGAGCGCTGGCCGAGTTCGGTCTCGAGCGGGCCGATGAAGCGCTCGAACAGGTCGAGGAACAGGGCGTCGGACTTGCGCAGCGCAGCAACGGTGTCGGGATTGACCAGCGTGCTGAACACGATCGGCCGCCGGCCGTCGCTCTGCGCCGCTTCGCGGATCTGGTTGGCGCAGTCGATGGCCTTGTCCAGATCGTCGACGAAGGGGATCCGGATCTGGCGGAAACGGGCTTCGGGAAACTGGGCGAGCAGGCTGTGGCCGAGGGTCTCGGCGGTGATGCCGGTGCCGTCGGAAATGAAGAACACGGTGCGGGCGGTAGCGTCGCTCATTCTCGGGATCGCAGGGTGGTATTGGGGCAAACCCTGCCGTGCGGCAGAGCACAAAAACTCGTTAAAATCGCATTTTGCTTTCTCTTCACCGTTTCCGGAAGGCCATCCATGTCCCGTTACGTCATTCCTTTCGCCGAACTTCGCATGACCGACGTTGAACTCGTCGGCGGCAAGAACGCCTCGCTCGGCGAAATGATCAGCCAGCTGCCGTCCAGCGTTCGAGTGCCGGGTGGCTTTGCCACCACCGCAGCGGCCTATCGCGAGTTCCTCGCGCACGGTGGACTGGCCGACCGCATCAACGCCGCGCTCAGCACGCTCGACGTCGATGACGTCGATGCGCTCGTCAGGACCGGTGCGCAGATCCGCCAGTGGATCGTCGATACGCCGTTTCCGGCCAGGCTCGAGGCCGAGATCAAGGCCGCCTACGAGGTCCTTACAGCAGAAGGCGAGGGCAGCTTCGCGGTGCGTTCGTCGGCGACCGCCGAGGATCTGCCCGACGCCTCGTTCGCCGGCCAGCAGGAGACTTTCCTGAACATCCACGGCTACGAGAACATCCTGCACGCGATGAAGGAGGTGTTCGCCTCGCTGTACAACGACCGCGCCATCGCCTACCGCGTGCACAAGAACTTCGCCCACGCCGAGGTTGCGCTGTCGGCCGGCGTGCAGCGCATGGTGCGCTCCGACTCCGGCGCTTCCGGGGTGATGTTTACCATCGACACCGAGTCCGGCTTCTCCGACGTGGTGTTCATCACCGCTTCCTATGGCCTCGGCGAGACCGTGGTGCAGGGCGCGGTGAACCCGGACGAATTCTACGTGCACAAGCCCACCCTTGCGCAGGGCCGCCCGGCGGTGATCCGCCGCAACCTCGGCTCCAAGCTGATCAAGATGGTGTTCGCCGACAAGGCCGTGGCCGGCAAGTCGGTGCGCACGGTGGACGTGGCCGAGGCCGACCGCAACCGCTTCTCGCTCACCGACGAAGACGTGCTCGAACTCGCGCGCTACGCGGTGATCATCGAGCAGCACTACGGCCGCCCGATGGACATCGAGTGGGGCAAGGACGGCGTCGACGGCAAGCTCTACATCCTGCAGGCCCGCCCGGAGACGGTCAAAAGCCAGAGCAACGGCCTGGTCATGGAGAAGTACCGCCTCAAGCAATACGGCAAGGCGCTCACCCACGGCCGCGCGATCGGCCAGAAAATCGGCGCCGGCACCGTACGCGTGGTCAAGGACGCTTCCGAAATGAACCGCGTGCAGGCCGGCGACATCCTCGTCACCGACATGACCGATCCCAACTGGGAGCCGGTGATGAAGCGCGCGAGCGCAATCGTCACCAACCGCGGCGGCCGCACCTGCCACGCCGCGATCATCGCCCGCGAACTGGGCATTCCCGCCATCGTCGGCTGCGGCAACGCCACCGAGGTGCTGGAGGAGGGCGATTCGGTCACCGTGTCGTGCGCCGAAGGCGACACCGGCTACGTGTATCGCGGCAAGCTCGAGTTCGAGGTCATCACCACCGACATGGGCAACCTGCCCGACATCCCGGTGAAGATCATGATGAACGTGGGCAATCCGGAGCTCGCTTTCGAGTTTGCGCAGATTCCCAATGGCGGCGTCGGTCTGGCGCGGGTCGAATTCGTCATCAACAACATGATCGGCATCCACCCCAAGGCGATTCTCGAACTCTCCCAGGTGCCGGCCAACCTGCGTGACGAGATCACCCGCCGTTCGCGCGGTTACGCCACGCCCAAGCAGTTCTTCATCGAGAAGCTGGTCGAGGGCATCGCCACCATCGCCGCCGCCTTCTACCCGAAGCCGGTGATCGTGCGCATGTCCGACTTCAAGTCCAACGAGTACCGCAAGCTGCTCGGCGGCGAGATCTACGAGCCGGAGGAAGAGAACCCCATGCTCGGCTTCCGCGGCGCCTCGCGTTATATCGCGCACAGCTTCCGCGACTGCTTCGAGATGGAAGTGGCGGCGATGAAGAAGGTCAGGAACGAACTCGGCCTCACCAATGTGCAGGTCATGATCCCCTTCGTGCGCAACGTCGAGGAAGCGCGCGGCGTGGTCGATCTGCTCGCCGAGCATGGCCTCAAGCGCGGCGTCAATGACCTCAAGCTGATCATGATGTGCGAGATCCCGTCGAATGCGCTGCTCGCCGAGCAGTTCCTCGAACATTTTGACGGTTTCTCGATCGGCTCCAACGACCTGACCCAGCTCACCCTCGGTCTGGACCGCGACTCCGGCCTCGTCGCGCATTCGTTCGACGAGCGCGATCCGGCGGTGCAGGCGCTGCTGTCGATGGCGATCCAATCGGCGAACCGGCTCGGCAAGTACGTCGGGATCTGCGGCCAGGGGCCGTCCGATCACGCCGATTTCGCCGAGTGGCTGATGGACGAGGGCATTCAGACGATTTCGCTGAATCCGGACACCGTGGTGGATACCTGGCTCAAGCTGGCTTCCCACATCAAGCACTGATATTCGCGTGCGCCGGCAAGGCGCCAAAGGCAAGAACGGCGACCGATGGTCGCCGTTTTTTTGGCCGCGCGATGTTGCATAGATGCACTGTGGGAAAACACAGGATGCAATCAAGCGTGAAATGCGTCACGGAATTTAGCAAATACCTTGTCCGTAGGATGGTGTTACACTCCCTCCGTTTTTGTGTTTGAACAAATAGTCCGGTGGCGCAGCCGCTGGCGGTTCGCACGACAAGTCAGAAAAATTCCGTTACCCGGGCTGGTCTCGCGGTGACGCACAGAACTGGAGGAACAGGATGGCGCTGGTCATTCTTTCCGCCGGGAAGTTGAGCCGCTCCGGAATTCGCACGCTGAGTTTTCGCGCGCTGGTGGCCATCGTCTCGGCAAGCCTGATCGTGGTTGCAGCCGGGGCTTTCGCCCTCGGCGTCGGGGTCGGGCGCAGCGGCGTCGAAGTGCCGGCGGAGCGGCCGCTGACCCTGGACCATCCCGAGGGCCGGGTGCTGATCGACCGCCTCGGCGAGCTCTCCGGCAGGCTGGTCCGGCTCGAGAACGAGGCGGTCACGCTTGCCCGGCGCGTGGGCATCGTCAAGGAGTTCGAGAGCCAGCAGAAGGCCTCGCGCAGTAGCGCGTCGCCGAATGCGCCGACCGGAGTCCGGCCGGCCACGCCGCCGAGCGGCGGGCCGATGATTCCGGCGCTCGGCGAGGGGGTTGCGGTCGACGTTCAGGCGCTGGCTTTCGACGATCACGGCGTCGGTCTGTCGCAGCTCGAGCGCGAGATCAGTCGCCTCGATTCCGTGCTGCTCGAGATCGGCGAGGTGACCGACGAGCGCAACCTGCAGCTGATGACCTTCCCCAGCCGTCCGCCGGTGCAGGGCGTCGAGCGCAATTCGACTTTTGGCAACCGTCTCGACCCGTTCAACCGCCGCGCCGCTTTCCATAGCGGTCTCGATTTTCCGGCGCCGGTCG
>JAEWVQ010000308.1 GCA_023459095.1 Pseudomonadota bacterium
ACTGGCCGAGGAGGTCGGCGGGGTCGAGGTCGGCGCGCGCGCTCTTGAGGGTGAGGGTGAAGTCGAACAGCGCGGAGAGCGCCTCGCGTCCGGCGAGCGCGTCAAAGCGCAGCACCTCCGCGCCCAGTGGCGTGGTGACGTCTATCGTGCGGTTCATCGGAGGGGCTCTCCCGAAATCGAAACCGGCGCACGATATCATGCGTATAGCATTAAAATAAAATGCTATTTGACTTCATGCGGCGCTTCGGCGGGTGTTGGAAAAAGACTGGGGCAAAAA
The DNA here is from genome assembly GCA_023459095.1 of Pseudomonadota bacterium. Taxonomy (GTDB): domain Bacteria; phylum Pseudomonadota; class Gammaproteobacteria; order Burkholderiales; family Rhodocyclaceae; genus JAEWVQ01. The sequence goes on from JAEWVQ010000308.1 coordinate 278, forward strand.
AAAACGGCGGAACCTGAGTTCCGCCGCTCTTGGGCTGCTTCGGGGGCGCCGGTGGCGCCTGCGTCACAGCAGTACGCGCTCGATGCCGCCGTTGTTGGCGCGGCTGACGTAATCCGGCAGCCAGTTGTCGCCGAGCAGGTGTTTGGCGAGCTCGACCACGATGTAATCGGGCTCGACGCCGCCGGCGTCGTCGGCGTAGCGCGACAGGCCCTGCAGGCAGCTCGGGCACGAGGTCAGGACCTTGACCTGCGCGCGGGCGTCGCCTTCGCGCAGGCGGGCGGCGCCCTTCTCGATTTCTTCCTGCTTGCGGAAGCGCACCTGGGTGGAGATGTCCGGGCGCGCGACCGCCAGCGTGCCGGATTCGCCGCAGCAGCGATCGGACAGATCGACGCGCGTGCCCATCAGCTCGTTGGCCACCTTGATGCCGGAATGCACCTTCATCGGGGTGTGGCAGGGCTCGTGGTACATGTACTTCGTCCCCTGCACGCCGTCGAGCTTGACTCCTTTCTCCATCAGGTACTCGTGGATGTCGAGCAGGCGGCAGCCCGGGAAGATCTTCTCGAACTCGTACTTCTGCAGCTGATCCATGCAGGTGCCGCAGGACACGATCACGGTCTTGATGTCGAGGTAGTTCAGCGTGTTGGCGACGCGGTGGAAGAGCACGCGGTTGTCGGTGGTGATCTTCTGGCCCTTGTCTTCCTCGCCGGCTGCGGTCTGCGGGTAGCCGCAGCACAGGTAGCCCGGCGGCAGCACGGTCTGCGCGCCGACGTGGTAGAGCATGGCCTGGGTGGCGAGCCCGACCTGGCTGAACAGGCGCTCCGAGCCGCAGCCGGGGAAATAGAACACGGCTTCGGATTCGGGCGTCGATTTCTGCGGGTCGCGGATCACCGGGATGACCTTGTCGTCCTCGATGTCGAGCAGCGCGCGCGAGGTGCGCTTGGGCAGGTTGCCGGGCATCGGCTTGTTGATGAAGTGGATCACCTGTGCCTTGATCGGCGCCTTGCCCAGGGTGGCCGGCGGCGCCTTCACCTGCGGTTGCACCAGGCCGAGCGACTTGCCGACCTTGTGCGCGAAGCGCTGTGCCTTGTAGCCCCATTCGATCATGCCGGTGCGGATCAGCTTGATCGTCGCCGGGTCCTTGATCGTCAGGAAGGCCATCGCCGCGGCCTTGCCGGGGTTGAACGACTTCTTGCCTTCCTTGCGCAGCAGGTTGCGCATCTTGATCGAGACGTCGCCGAAGTCGATGTCCACCGGGCAGGGTTTCTCGCACTTGTGGCACACCGTGCAGTGGTCGGCGACGTCCTCGAACTCGGCCCAGTGCGCGAGCGACACCCCGCGCCGGGTCTGCTCTTCGTAGAGCATGGCCTCGATCAGCAGGGAGGTGGAGAGGATCTTGTTGCGCGGCGAATACAGCAGGTTGGCGCGCGGCACGTGGGTCGAGCACACCGGCTTGCACTTGCCGCAGCGCAGGCAGTCCTTGATGTCGTGGGCGATTTCGCCGATTTCGCTGCGCTCCATGATGAGCGATTCGTGGCCCATCAGGTTGAAGCTTGGCGTGTAGGCGTTGTCGAGGTTGCCGCCCTTCATCAGTTTGCCGCGGTTGAAGCGGCCGTCCGGATCGACCTTGGCCTTGTAGGCCCAGAACGCGGCCATTTCCGCATCGGTGAGGTAGTCGAGCTTGGTGATGCCGATGCCGTGCTCGCCGGAGATCACGCCGTCGAGCGCGCGCGCCAGCGCCATGATGCGGTCGACCGCGCGGTTGGCGGTCTGCAGCATCTCGTAGTGGTCGGAGTTCACCGGGATGTTGGTATGCACGTTGCCGTCGCCGGCGTGCATGTGCAGGGCGACGAACACGCGCCCGCGCAGGACCTCGCGGTGGATCTCCTCGATGCGGGCGAGCACCGGGGCGAACAGGGTGCCGTCGAAGTCGCGCTTGAGCTGGCTGCGCAACTCCTTCTTCCACGAAATCCGCACGGAGTAGTCCTGCAGGCGGTGGAAGAGGCGCGGCTCCGCGGCGCGGTTGATGAGCTCGCCGGCGTCGACGCCGTAGGCGGCGAACTGCGCTTCGGCTTCGGCCAGCGGCAGGTCGAGGTTGTCGAGCAGCCATTGCCAGCGCCGACGCACCTCGGCGATGTGCTCGAGGGCGGCCTGACGGTGGTCGCCGATCAGGGTTTCGCGGTCGACGTCGGCGGCGTCCTTGATGTCGAGCGGCAGGTCGCCCTGCAGGAAGTCGCTGAGCGCATCGCACAGCTCGATCTTGTTCTTGGTCGACAGCTCGATGTTGATGCGCTCGATGCCGTCGCAGTAGTCGCCCATGCGCGGCAGCGGAATCACCACGTCCTCGTTCACCTTGAACGCGTTGGTGTGGCGGGAGATCGCCGCGGTGCGCGAACGCTCCAGCCAGAAGCGCTTCCTCTGCTCCGGCGACACCGCGATGAAGCCTTCGGCGCCGCGTGCGTTGGTCATGCGCACCATCTCCGACGCCGCAGCCATCACCGCGTTCTCGTCGAAGCCGACGACGTCGCCGATCAGCACCATCTTCGGGCGACCGTGGCGCTTGGCCTTGGTGGTGTAGCCCACCGCCTTCACGTAACGCTCGTCGAGGTGCTCCAGCCCGGCGAGCAGCACGCCGGCGGCGTTGCCCGCGCCGCCCGGCTTGAAGTAATCGGTGATCTCGACGATGGCCGGCACCGCCTCGCGCACCTGGCCGAAGAACTCCAGGCACACGGTGCGGGTCACCGGCGGCATTTTGTGCAGCACCCAGCGCGCAGCGACGATGAGGCCGTCGGTGCCTTCCTTCTGCACGCCCGGAATGCCACCCAGGAACTTGTCGGTGACGTCCTTGCCGAGGCCGTCCTTGCGGCAGTGGGCACCGGGCATGGAGAGGATCTCCTCGCCCAGCGGCGCGTAAGTCACGCCGTCGAAGCGGCGCAGGCGGAAGCGCGCGGTGTGCTGCTCGTGGATCTTGCCGAAATTGTGGTCGAGGCGCTCGACTTCGAGCCAGTTGCCGTCGGGCGTGACCATCTTCCACCACGCCAGGTTGTCGAGCGCGGTGCCCCACAGCACCGCTTTCTTGCCGCCCGCGTTCATCGCGATGTTGCCGCCGACACAGGAGGCGCTCGCCGAGGTCGGGTCGACCGCGAACACGCGCCCGGCCAGCCCCGCGGCTTCGGCGACGCGTTCGGTGACCACGCCGGCACCGGTGCGGATGGTGGCGTAGGGCGAAGCCATCGGCTTGCCGTCGGCGTCGGGCAGCACCATCTCCTCGACATTGCCGAGGGCGATCAGCTTTTCGGTGTTGATCACCACCGAATTGGCATCGAGCGGCACGGCGCCGCCGGTGTAGCCGGTGCCGCCGCCGCGCGGGATGATGGTCATCCCCAGTTCGATACAGGCGCGCACCAGCGGCGCCATTTCCTCTTCGGTGTCCGGATACAGCACCACGAACGGGTACTCGACGCGCCAGTCGGTAGCGTCGGTGACGTGGGCGACGCGGGCATGGCCGTCGAAGCAGATGTTGTCGCGGCGGGTGAGGCGGCCGAGCGCCTTCAGCACCGAGCGGCGCTTGCGCTCGGTGTCGTAAAACCAGCGCTCGAAGTCGGCCACCGCTTCGCGCGCACGGGCGATCAGCAGGGCGACGCGGTCGTTGCCCTGGCGGCGCTTCTCGACTTCGGTGACGCGATGGTTGAGCGCGCCGATCAGTGCGGCACGGCGTTCGCGGCTGGCGAGAAGGTCATCCTCGAGATAGGGATTGCGCCGCACCACCCAGATGTCGCCCAGCACTTCGTACAGCATGCGCGCGGAGCGGCCGGTGACGCGCTCGGTGCGCAACTCGTCGAGGGTGGCCCACGCGTCGGCGCCGAGCAGGCGGATGACGATCTCGCGGTCGGAGAACGAGGTGTAGTTGTACGGAATTTCGCGCAGGCGTTGGGTCATCGGAGCACCGTGTAACTGCTGCAGGGAAACACGCGATTTTAATCTACCGCAGTGCAACACGCAGCAAGAATCAAGACCTTATGCAGAGTGGGGGATCATCGTGGGGGCGCGTGCCAACCCTGTGTGGTGGACGCCGTCGGCGTCGGCAGGGTTCCGCCTGCGCCCGGCGCCTCAGCGCGTGGCCGCGGTCAGCGCGATCTCGATGCGCCAGCCCGGACGCGCCAGCCCGGCGACCTTGACGCAGGCGCGCGCCGGGGCGCTGCCCGGCGGCAGCCACGCATCCCACACCGTGTTCATGCCGTCGTAGTCGGCGAGATCGGTCAGATAAACGGTCGCCATCAGCACGCGCGACTTGTCGCTGCCCGCCGCGACGAGCTGGCGTTCGAGGCTGGAGAGCACCTCCAGGGTCTGCTGGCCGATCGCGGAGTCGGTACTGGACGGGACCTCGACGATGTACACCACGCCGTTGTGGACGACGGCGTCGGAAAAGCGGGCGGTGGTGCCGTGGCGCTGAATCTGGGACATGGCGTTGCGTGTGCGAAAGGCGAAAAGGAGCCGAGTATAGGCCACAAGCGCGCCGCCGGCCGACCGTGCGTACCGCGAGCGCGCGCTGCGCACCGGAGAGGGAGCGGCTCAGCCGAGCAGCCAGGCCAGCACGGCATAGCGCAGGCCCTTGCCGAGCGCCATCCACAGCACGCACGCCGCCCACGGCAGGCGCAGCACCCCGGCGGCGGCGCACAGCGCGTCGCCGATCAGCGGCACCCACGACAGCAGCAGGCTGACGCTGCCCCAGCGGCGGACGTGGTCGAGGCGTGGCGGCATCTCCTTGCGCGGCAGCAGGCGGGCGAGCAGGTAGGTGCTCAGGCCGCCCAGGGTGTTGCCCACGGTCGCGACCAGCAGCGCGGCACCCGCCGCTTCCGGGCGGTTGAGCAGCACCGCGGCGAACACCGCCTCGGAGCCGCCGGGCAGCAGGGTGGCGGCGAGAAAGGACGACGCCGCGAGCCCGGCAAGATCGAGGGGCAGGCCGGGGAAGAGGGTCGTCGGGCTCATCGCGGCGCGGCTCCTCGGGGAGGTGCGAAAGTTGTCCTTGAATGCGTTATGGGTATGACATATAAAAATTCAAAAACGTCTTTCACGGAGGAGGTCGCCATGCGCAAACGGTCGGTTGTCGGTATGCTCGCCATGCTTTCCATCGCTTTCCCGCCGCTCGAGGCATTCGCCAATCCACAGCACGAGCGGATGAAGCAGTGCAACCAGGACGCGCGCGAGAAGGCCTTGAAGGGTG
>JAEWVQ010000309.1 GCA_023459095.1 Pseudomonadota bacterium
GGGAGGGCGAACGCGGGGACGCGTCGTGCGCGGCGATCTCGACGAAGGCGTCGAGCAGGTCGGATTCGGTGATCGGTTTGGTGAGGAACCACTGCACGCCGAGCGCCTCGGCTTCGCGGCGGACCGCGTCACTGCCGAAGGCGGTCACCAGCATGATGCGCAGCGCGCGCTGCGGCCCGCTGCGGATGCGGCGGATGAGTTCGAGGCCGTCCATGTCCGGCATGCGCCAATCGACCAGCAGCAGGTCGAAGGGCGGCGCGGCCTGGTCGAGGGCGGCGAGCGCCGCACTCGCGTCGGCCACGGCGTGGACCGCGATCGGCAGGCGCGCGAGCAGGCGTTCGATGATCTCGCGCGCGCCCGGATTGTCGTCGACGAGGAGTACGCGCAGGCCGTGCAGCGCGGGTGGAAAGCCGCGTGCGGCCGGGCGCGCGCCCTGCGCCGCGTCCACCCAGCAGTCGAAGGTGAAACGGCTGCCGGCGCCTGGGCGGCTGTCGACGCGGATGCTGCCGCCCATCAGTTCGACCAGGTGGCGGCAGATGCTCAGCCCCAGGCCGGTGCCGCCGAAGCGCCGCGTGGTCGAGTCGTCGGCCTGGGTGAAGGGTTGGAACAGGTGCGCGCTCTGTTCCGCCGACATGCCGATGCCGGTGTCGCGCACCGTGCACAGCAATTGGATGCGGCCCGCGGCGTGGCGCTGGGCGCGCACCGCGAGCGCGACTTCGCCGTTGCTGGTGAACTTGACCGCGTTGTGGGTCAGGTTGATCAGGATCTGGCCCAGGCGCAGCGGGTCGCCGCGCAGCGCCCGGGGTACGTCGGCGGGCACGTCGAACAGGTATTCCAGCCCTTTCGCATGAGCGCTGTCGGCGGTCACCAGGGCGACGTTGCGCAGCACTTCGTCGAGATCGAAATCGACGATTTCCAGCGACATCCGGCCGGCCTCGATCTTGGAGAAGTCGAGGAGGTCGTTGAGGATGCCGAGCAAGGCCTTGCTGCTCGCCTGGATCTTGTGCACGTAGTCGCGCTGCTGGGCGTCGAGCGCGGTCTGCTGCACCAGGTAGGCCATGCCGATGATGGCGTTCATCGGCGTGCGGATTTCGTGGCTCATGTTGGCGAGGAAGATCGACTTGGTGCGCGTGGCCTGTTCGGCGCGGTTCTTGGCGTCGAGCAGTTCCTCGCGGCGCAGCTTGTTCTCGGTGATGTCGATCCAGAAGCCGTTGAGGACGACGACTCCGCCGGGCTTGAACAGCGGCGTCGCCGACGAATGCACCCAGCGCGTGCCACCGCCTTCGGTGGCGTCCCCGGCAGCGTCCTCGACGCGGTGCTCGAGCATGAACGGGGTGTGGCTGACGACGGCGCGCGCGATCAGTTCGTCGAAGCGGGCGCGGTCGGCCTCGGGCACCTTGCGCCAGCGCGCCGCGGGGTCGGCGAGGATGTCGGCGGCGGGCACGCCGAGCACTTCCGCGGCGCGGCCGCTGACGAAGGTGTAGCGCTCGCCGGTGGCGTCGATGCGGAACTGGTACATCGCCAGCGGCAGCGAGTCGCTCATCTCGCGCAACTGCTCGTCGGCGGCGCGCGCCTCGGCGTGGAGCGCGTCGAGCGCGTACTGCTGGTTGCGACGCTCGGTGATGTCGCGCACCAGGATCAGGGTGTGGGGCTGGGCGGCCTGCTCGAAGCGGCGGACGAGGATCTCCACCGGTCGCGTGCGGCCGTCGGCGCCGCTGCATTCGCCCTCCTGCGGGGTGGCGCCGTCGGGCGGTTCGCGCAGCAGCGCGGGCAGCGTGCGCAGCCGGCTGCCCAGCAGCGCGCAGCCGGCGCCGTCGAGGTCGTCGCCGATCATGTCCGCCGCGGGCTGGTTGAAGAGGCTCACCCGTCCGTGCGGGTCGAGCACCAGCATGGCCTCGGGTACGGCGTCGAACAGGTGGTGCAGGGTGTCTTGCTGTTCGCGGCGGATGCGGCGCTTGTCGCGCCGCAAGGTCTGGTTCCAGCCCAGCAGCAGCACCAGCAAGCCGAGGCCGCCGGCGGCCAGGCGTTCGCCGGCGGGAACCAGGGTGTCGATGTCGCGCAGCAGCACGACCCGCCAACCGTCACCGGCGTCGCGCCAGGGCACGGCGGCCGTGGCGACCGCATAGGGGCGGCCGTCGATGCGGGTGTCGGCGCCGTCGACGGCAAAGCCCAGCGGCCGCGGCGGGGCGTGATCGAGCAGGTCGCTGAACTGCCGGGTACGCCGGATGGCGTCGATCTGCGCCGCGTCGAGTGCACGCGCGGCGCTCATGGTCCACTCCGCGCGGGTGGCGCCGAACACGATGCCGTCGGGCGACAGCAGCAGTGCGGGGGTGCCGGCCTGCGACAGCAGGCGGTCGATGAAGTCGGCACCGAGCTTGATCACGTAAGCGCCGACGACGCGTGCGCCTTCCGCGTCGGTCTCGCGGATCGGTGCGGAAAAGTAGAGGTTGCGATCGCCGTGCAGGCGGCCCGAGCCGAGGTGGATGCCCGGGCGCCCGGCCATCGCCTGACTCCAGTACGGGCGCCCGGCCAGACTGACCGGAATCGCCACGTCGGCGCCGGACCGGTCGATGCTGAAGCGGCTGCGGCCGTCGGCGTCGAGGATCGCCAGGTCGGCGCCCTCGAACTCGGCGAGCAGGCGGCGGCTCTGCATGCGCAGCACGGCCAGACTGTCGGCGTCGAGGCCGCGGGTGACGAGCTCCCGCGGCCAGGTCGTGGCCAGCCCCATCAGGCGGGCGCCGCCGAGCACGGCGCCCTGTTCGGTCTGCTTGATCAGTTCGCCGGCGAGGTCGCGGGCCTGTTGCGCGAGCGCCGCGTCGACGGCGTCGCGGTGCGCGCGTTGCTGCACATACAACGCCGCCGCCGCGGCGAGCAGCGCGGCGGCGATCCACGGTACGAAATGCGTCAGACTGGGGCCCGGCAGGCGCGCACGCATGTTCATCGAGGCGTCCTTCGTCTTGTCATCGCGCGAGTGT
>JAEWVQ010000310.1 GCA_023459095.1 Pseudomonadota bacterium
GCGCCATGGATTGCAGCGCGGTGGCGCACGCCGACGCGGCGGGCGCGCCGTGCTGTAGCGGCACCGTGAGCGCGATCGGGGTGTCGGTGATGAGCGCGAGGTCGTGCGCGGCGGTGGCGTTGACGGCGAGCGGCGCGGACACGACAGGCGGCAGTGCCGCAACGAGCGCTACCGGGCGCACCGTAGTACCGGCGCCGGCGGCAGTGAGGCTGAGCGCGGGCGGCGGCAGTTGGGCGGCGATCGCGCCCGGCTGCACCGGCGCGCCGGCAATCGCTGGGACGAGCTGCAGGGCTGGCGGCGGCAGTGTCGCACCGAGCGTGCCGAGCACCGGCGGCAGGCGGCCACTAGCCTTGAACGTGAGCGAGAGCGCGGCCGGTGGTAGTGTGGCGGCCAGCGTGCCCTGCGCCAGCCGGACGGCCTTGCCCACCGCGGTGAGCGTGAGCGGCGCGATCGCCGGCGGGGGGAGCGCGGCGGCGAGCGCACCGACCGCATCGGGAGACTGCGCGCCGACACCAAAGCGCAGCCGCACCAGCCCCGGCGTGGGGCTGATGGGGGCGACGAAGCGCAGGCGGACGGTCACGGCGTGGTCAGCCGGTGAAGACGGCGGCGGTCAGGCGCGCGAAGGCGCCGTTGCGCAGTAGCGTGTCTTCGAGCTGGATCTCGCCGGTGCCGTCGGCGGCGCTGGAGACGCTGCAGTCGCCCCACCAGTCGCTGGCGCCATCGAAGATGCGTGCCCAGGTGGCGAGGGTGCCGTCGTCGGGGTCGGCTCCGGTGATCTGGCCTTCGATGGGCACCGCGAGCGTAATCGTGCCCGCTTCGGCATCCACCGCGCCGGCAGGCTGCTGCAGCGGGATGACGACGAGCTGATCGCCCGGCGCTTCCTCGCCCGGGTCCGGGCGGGCGCCACCAAAGAGCACGATGGCGGCCGGGCCGGGGCTGGCGTTGAGGCGGGCGAGGCTGGCGTTGAGCGCGGGGACGCGGGCGGCCGCGGTGCGGGCGGCGGCGTGAGCGGGGGAAATATCCATGGGGTCAGGCTCCGGGAATGCGAGTGGGTACGAGGCCGGTGCTGGCGGCAGGAGTGTGCGTGCCGGTGTGGTCGTAGCTGAGTGCCGTGTAGCGCTGATCGAGCGAGAGCCCGTCGAACTGCCACTGCCCGGTCACCTGGTCGGACCAGGTCTCGCGGATAGGGCGCGATCCGGGCTCGGCGAAGAGGCGCACGCGGCGGCGCACGGGGGTATCGGGGGAGCCAGCGATGGCGGTGGAGCCGACGAGGCGACCAGAGCCCCCGTCGATCAGATCCGCGATCAGCCGCACCGGCGGCAGGGCGACAGGAGCTGTCATCGCCACGGCCCCGTGATGTGAATGTATGCGGTGCCGCGGGAGGTAGTGCCGACGTTGTTGTAGGAGTGATAGACGTGCAGCGCCATCAAGGCCTTGCCATCGGCACGCGGCAGAATCGAGAAGTTATCGCCCACGTGCTCGACCGCGGTCGCCGCCGAGTCGATCCCGGGCCACCACCCCCGCAGCGTCGCGCTGGCGTCAACAAGCGCGACCGCGCCGCTGAAGACGCCGCCGGACGGGGCCTTTCCCGCGAAGCTCCCCGCGGCTGCGCCGCTGCCGCTCCCAGCGGCAACGGATCGCATGGGGTGCACCGCGCCGGCCGTTTGCGCGCCGGGGAGCCCATCCGCAGCGCGGGGCATCACGATCTCCGCGGATGCCGCGGAGGCCGTAGCAAGATTGCCACTACGGTGGCTATAGAAGTTTGCACCGAGCGTCTGCGACGCACAGCTGAGAGCGGCGGCAAAGCTATCGGCGCTCCACGCCGGAATGAGGTCGCCGAAGCCGAGCAGCGAACCCTGGCTCGGATACGTCGCATGGTGCGCGACGTAGAAAGTCACGGTGCGGCCGTCCGCGAACAGCGCCCAGGGGCGCGTGCCCGTTGCATTGTTGGCTTTGTACCAATAGCCGCCCCCGCTGATCATCGCATCCGACGGGAAGGCCCCGGTGCCGGTGTCGATATCGGCCATCGCCTCGTAGCCGATGACGCGCGCCTGATTGAGTGCGGCGGTGCTGGTGTCGTCGACCCGTAGCAGAAAGCCGAGACTCTCCGGGTCGGTCGACCTGTACACCCGCTTGTTGGTCGCGCTGTACACGATCTCCCACCCTGCGGGCGCCCGCCGCGCAGTCATCGTGCCCAAGGCCACGCCATCGGCGATCCCGGTGTCCGACACGTCGAAGGTCAGCGTGCTGGGGGTGACGCTGGCGATGCGCCAGTCGCGGTTGAGCGCGTCCGGGGTCGCGCCCGCGATCCGGATCACGGCAAGGGGCTCGTAGGCATGGCCGGCGGAAAGGGTGGCGGTGGCGGTGCCGTCGAGGATGACGATGCTGTTGATCGGGCGGGGATCGACGCCATCGACGAGGAAGGCGTCGAGGAGCGCGACCAAGCTGCCGGCGGTGACGGTGAGCGTCGGCACGTTGGCCATGTCACTGGTCATCCATTTGACCGATGTGTCTGCTGCCATGAGTAGGTCTCCGGGATATCAGGGGCGGTCGATGTTGCCGAACGCATGCAGCTCGCAGCCGTCGGCGCCATCACCGTCGGGGATGTCGGACTGGGCAATACTCTGCGCGACCCAGAAGTCGGCACGTGCCGCAACGGTGTTGATGCGCACGACGTTGCCCGACGACCAGCCGCCTCCATTGGCCGCAACGGGAATCACAAGATAGGGCACCCCGCCGCTGCCATCGGGGGTACGCGTGGCCGGGTTGATCGGTGCGATGTCGCTGGTGAAGGGGCCGCTGTACACCAAGCCGACGTGCTCGCCGATCAATTCGACGTTCGTCGTTGTTGTCCAGCGCAGGAGCCAACGCTCTGTCTCCGCCCCTTCGTTCGTGACTTGAACAGGATGTGCAATGGTGTTCAGCGTCGCGGTTGCGGGCGTGCCTGTATAAGCGTCGGACCAGTCGCCGGGCGTCCATGTGTTCTGGTCCCAGACCGCGGAAACCCGCGCGCGGCGGTCGCCGATGACGAGGCACGATGACAGCAGGCTCTCCCCGGCCGGGTACGCGTGGGTGAGCGGGCGAGATACCTCGATCCAGCCGGAGATCTGCACATCGGTGACCAAACGCAAGTCGGAAACAGCGTGCGTGACTGAGACCGGGGTCGCCAGGCCATCGAGCGTGGCCCATTTGAGTTTGCCGGCTGCACGATCAAAACTGTATCCCTCGGTGACTGGCGCACCGTTGGCATCGGTCACCCGCGCCCAGGCAATCCGGCTGCGGCCGATGCTCGCTTCGTACCAGGTCTCTTCTCCGTCTGAGACGAGCGTAGGCGTGATGGGCGCGGTCTGCGCCTGGTGCAGCACCATCACCGTGTCGCCTCTGCGAAAGATGGGCACACGACCGTCGCTGGGCAATCGCACCGGATCGACGCCGAGAATGTTGGCGTCCATCGGCAGGTAAGTGTAGGCGATCGCGTTGTAGCGCAGGGTGTCGGGCAATACCGGCCACGGCCGCCAGATCTTGCCCGAGGTGTCGATGTCAGCGGGGTCGTACCACCACTCGGCGCGCTCGGCCTCGGTCAGGGTAGCGGCGACAACGTAGTCGCCGAATTGGACCTCCGCCAAACCGGACTCATAGTCGAATTTGCCATAGATGTGCGGGGCATCCAGACGGCCGTCGAGGTCGGCGGTGGCGAGCAACTGCGTGCCGGCCACGTCCGTGACCGACACCACCAGGCCGCCCGGCTTGACCGGCGCGAGTGCAGTGGAAAACGTGATGCTGGCAATCGGCTCGGGGCGGCCATTGCGTGTCCACAAGCTGTTGAGCACGAACGATGACGGCGTGCCATTCACCACATAGTCGGTCATCGTGGCGATGCCCGACTGATAGTCCATCGTGCCCGAGAGGATGCCGGGATCGGTTTCGGTACGCCCACGGTAGAGCATGCCCTCGAAGTCCACGTAGGCCGTCCCCATCCAGGTGAACATCACCGAGCCGGGCACGACGAAGTCGGTGGTGTACGGGCACAGGTCGATCTGCACCGGCGGCGGGGTCACGCTCATGCTGTGGGCCTCAGCGATCCCGGCGCCCGTGCGGTAACGCACGATGAGCGAACTGGCCGCGTAGATCTCTCTGAAGCTCTGAGTGCCGTGCTCGCCCCCTTTCTGGCTGCCGTTGGTGCCCGTGCTGCCGCTGCCGGCAATGGCATTCTCGAAGGCGTTGGCGTCCTCGTAGGCCGTCTTGTAAGTGGTCTCGACAAAGTCGGCGACCACTTTGAGACTCACCGCGCCAGTGCCGTACAACACAGTGCCGAATCCCCCGAAAAGAGCGCCGCTGCCGTCGCTGTGGTCGGTGACTGTGCGGGTGAGCGTGACGTGGGTCAGCGACGTCTGCTCGGCGCTGTACGAAGCACTCGCCGAAGTGTTGCCGGCACGCTCGACCGTCTTGCCGTGGATGACATAGCCTTGCGAAACGAAACTGCTCATTGCGAACTCCTGCTCAGTCCGGGCGGTACTGCTCGGTGACATGGTTGTAGGGCGACAGAGGCGGGATGGCGGCTGCCGCGGCATTGCGCACACTCGATGCGGCGGCGGCGTTGCTGCCGCTGCTGACCGAAGTCTGCTGACTGACCGCCCAACTCAGTTCCAGCGACCCCGGCACGGGCGGTTCGGCCACGGTGAAGCTGACAAAGCCGCCCACGTCGGGGGTAAGACCGGGCTTGGCCTCCTCGACCTTGGGTGACCAGGTGTACTCGATGGCGTACTGGGCGCCGGCGTCGGGCATCACCGACGGCGCGAGAAAGGCTTCGCCAGTCGCATAGACGATTGCGCCCGTACCGTCCCCGGCCCAGCCGCCGCGACCGTCGTCGGTAGCGGTCTTGACAACACCTCCTGATGGCCAGGAAATCGACAGGCTGGCCGGGTCGATGTGCCGGTGATCGAGTGCGAAGCGCACCATGGGGGCCCGAAAACCGGCCTGCCCGCTGCGGTTGGTGTAGGCCGCATTGGGCCCCCAATAGAACACCACCGCGCTTCCCGCATCCGGCAGGGCATGCAGGGTGGCGAGCGCGCTACCGGTGAGCGGGTTGATCGTGCCGCTGCCCGCGCCTTCCAGACCGCCGGCGCCGTTGTCGGCGAGTGTGTAGGTATTGCCCAGTGCGCGATACACCACGCGCACGCTGCCGGGAGCGGGCAGCGGCTTCAATATGGCGGTGTAGTTGTAGCCACGGTTCTCCTGACCGATCTTGATGCGCAAGCTCATCGGCGAGCCGCCCACCACGACTTCGCGCGGCGTGGTGGCGAGCACATGCGAGAACGCCATGGCGTGGGTCTCATCGATCAGCGGCTGCTCGGCCTGTAGGCTGGGCACCAGCTGTGAATAGACGCTATCGACGCGCAGCCGGCGGTCACCTATTCCGGCAGCGGCAGCCAAGCGCGCGGCACCGTAGTACTGCGCAGCATCGGCGACGCGAGTGTCGCGGATCAAGGTTTTCGAGGCGACACGGGCGAAGTTGCGCGCGGGCGGTGAGCCGGGGAAGTCGTAGCGCAACGCGTCGCTCAACTCGCACATGACCACTGCGGCCTGGTAGTCGACATAGCCGCCGCTTGCCGAATAGCTGTATGTGCGCACCTCGCTGCTGACGCCGATCACGCACACGTATTGCTGCACCTGATTCGGGAGCCCTTCGTTGTGAACCAGCACCAGCGTGCGCCCGATCGCGGGCAGCGGCGCATCCAGTCGCTGGATGATCTCGATGCTCTTCTGCCCGGCGCGGTGGTTCTCAAGCAGGTAGCCGGGCCACTCGCTGGCTGCAAACAGATACGACGCCACCCGGTCGGCCGCCTGCGCACGCGTGTCGAACGGGTCGCTGGTCGAAAAAATGGTGTAGCCGAGCGCGGTATCCGTGGGCAGCGCAGTGATCGCGATGCGGGCGCCGCCGTACAGATCGGTCGATAGTGAGCGGATGGCCAGAAACAGCTTACGCAGCCGGAAGCGCCCCGTGGTGCGGTCCAGATCTGCGATGTCCGGGAAGACGTTGTTCATCTGCCCGCTGACGACGACGCGGCCGGTCGCGGCGCCGCCGCCCTCCGGCACATCGTCCATCACCTGGCTTTCCACAAAGACAATGTTCTGCTCTTGAATGGGCATATTGGACTCGGGTCAAATCAATCGGGGGTGGTCAGAAAGCGCACGGTGACGAAGTACCAGTCGTCATCGCTCGAATCGTTGAAATGGACCATCGGCCGGGATGTGATCGCCGGGCTGCCGTCGGCCGAGCCGTGGCGAAAGCGCACGCGGTAGGTGTCGCCGCGCAGCTGCAGCGTCATCACCAGCCCCGGAATGGCTTCCCAGGTGCGCAGCACACGCAGCACAGAGCGCGGCATCTGCCCGCTGCGGTCGTCTTCGGGCTGCAGGGTGATCGGGCGCCCGGCGTGCTTGATGCCCTGATGGACAATCAGCGCGCCGGTTACCGAGCGCTCGGTCTCTTCGGCCACGGGGCTCCAGTCTTCATCGGACCAGTAGAGATCCGGGTCGAGATACACAGTGGCGCCGTCTGCGGTGAGGGTGATCGTGGGGTCGCTCATGAGCGTGAAGCCGCCTCTTCGAACTGCTGCAGGAGACTGACCAGCGCGCTGGCGCTGGACTGGTCAGCGGTGTTGATGACGGTCTTGCGGCCGCTGCCGCGCTCACCTATCTCCACCCGATAGACGGTGGTTGAAGTGTTGGGGGCGGTGTCGGTTACACGGGGGGCATTGGCTGCGTACTTCCCGGTCTCCCGTTCCTGCTCGATCTGGATTTGGTCGAGCCGGTCATTCAATCCCTGGAAGAACTGGCTGTAGTCCTTCAGGCCGAAGGCCGCGACCCGCATGCCTTTGTTGCCCACCTCGGCGGCATAGCGTTCTTCAAACTCTTTCCGAAGTCCCAGTCCCCCTAAGCGTTCGGCGCGATCGAGAATGGCAAGCGCTGGGGCCTCATAGGAGCCGGAGAGGTCGAGCCGCTCGACCTCGCCAGCGAGGTTTGGCCCATTGCGAAATGCCTTCTGCATCGCCCGACCGGCGGCCGTTGCAGACTCAGCCATTTGCGTAAAGCCACTTGCTGCGCCGCTCGCCTCGCTGGCAACGCTGCGGGTTGCCTGCGCAGCCTCGGTCATGCGCTCAACGACGGCTTTCCCCGACTCGGTAACGGCCAGGCGCACGCCAATCATCGAGGCCTCAGCCTTGAGGGTCTCCGTAGCCACGCCTCCGTTGGCCGCGATCGCTGCGTCGGCATAGACCTTGAACGCTGCCTTCACATCGTTGGCAGTCGCCTGCCCGCTGTTCTTGATGGTCGTGAAATGCGTCTTGGCGTTTTCGGCCAGGCGCTTGAGTTCGGCTTCGCTTTTGATGCCCAGCCCTTGAAAGGCAGCCTCCAGCGCAGCTTCCGTGCTTTGCGCCTGCGCACTCGTCTTTGCCAGTTCGGCGCGGATCTGCTCCTGAATCTGCGCCGCATGCTGGGCATCGCCGGCTTCGACCGCGGCACGGTAGGCTTCGCGGAGTTCGGCCAGCTTGGCGGCGGTGGCTTCGGCTTCCGAGCGCTGCACGTTGCCGGACGCCTTCGCTGCGGCAGCGGCCTCGGCGCTGAGCCGGGTGATCTCGCGCCACACTGCGGTCGCGCCATCAATATCGCCGGCGGCGGTGAGGCGTTGTTGCTCCTCACGCAGCTCGGCGATGCGCTCGGCAGTGGTCTTCGCCTGCTGCTCAACGGCGCCGAGGGCGGTAGTCGTGGCCGCCGCGGAGGACTGAGCCGAGCCGGAAAGGCCGGCAAACCCGGCCTGGGCGATTGCCGCGCCCTCGGCCGCGGCATCGAAGGCTTCGCCCGCACGGCGTCCGAACTCCTCCGAAATCGCGTATGCCGCCTGCGCATCGAGCCGCATCTTCTCGGCCGCCTCGGCGAACCCCTTCGAGATATCCCCGAAGGTGACCTTGGCGATGCCTTGGGCAATCAATGCCAGGTCAGCAAGAAACGCCGACGTGAGCCACGACATGCCGCGGCCGAGCCCATAGATGGCCATCAGCACCGTATTGATGCCGGCCGACATCACACCGTAGGCAGTCCGGGCAATGTTCCCGGCTGCTGCGGCCTTGGTCCCGATCGCATCGAACACTTCGCCCGCTCTCGCCGCAAACGCCTGCATGTCCGCGGCGAGCTTCGTGAAGTCGATCTTGCTGAAGAAGTCCGCGGCCCATTTTCCGGCCGACTCGAACGCCGACTTCAGCGCGACCCCGAACCGGTCGGCGGTGCCGTTACTCACGAACTCGCGCAGGCGCTCGGTAACGGCGTTGATCTGCCCCCTCAGCGTGTCGAGCACCGGGGTGCCCAGCTTGATCAGCAGGGCATCCCACGCGCTGCCCAGCCCCTTCGCGGCGCCGTCGAGGTTGTCGCTCATCACCGCCGCAAAGCTGCGGGCGCTGCCGGCGCTCTCGTCGAGCTTCGCCTTCAACGCATCGAGTGCGCCCATGCCTTGGTTGAGCAGCGCACGCAGTGCCGGACCCGCCTCCTGACCTACCGCATTGATCGCTCGCGAACCTGCTGGCCCGGCGGCCGCGAGCTGGCGCAGCGCCTGGTCGAAGTTGCCGGTGGCGATGCCGGCGGCCGCCAGCTCCTGGCGGAACTTGCTCGCCGGGTCGGAGAACTGCGCCAGGATGCCGTTGAGCGCCGTACCCGCGCGGCTCGCGTCGATGCCCGCATCCGCAAACTTGCCGATGATCGCAACGGTTTGCTCAATGTTGAGACCCAGGCTGTTCGCCAGCGGCGCGGCGTAAGACAGCGCGTCCGCCAGCCCTTGCACGCTGGTGTTCGACGCATTCGCGCCCATCGCCAGCACGTCGGCCACGCGGCCGGCTTGCTCGAACGACATCCCCATGCCGGCCACGGCCTTGGTGATGTAGTCGCTGGCTTCACCGAGCCCGACGCCGCCGGCCGCGGCCAGATCGAGCACCGCCGGCAAGGCCTTCACCGCGTCAGTTGCCGACAAGCCGGCCTTCGCAAGGTTTTCCAGCGCAGCGGCGGCTTCAATGCTGGTGTACTTGGTCGAAGCGCCTGCTTCTTCGGCAGCGGCACGCAGGGCCGCAAACTCCTCGCCCGAGGCGCCCGCCGCCGCCCGGACGGCGGACATCGCCGCTTCGAAGTCGCGCGCGGAGCCGATGGCGTCGCCGAACAGCTTGGTGGTGAAGTAGGCGCCGATGGCGGCGCCCACCGCC
Organism: Pseudomonadota bacterium; assembly: GCA_023459095.1. GTDB lineage: Bacteria > Pseudomonadota > Gammaproteobacteria > Burkholderiales > Rhodocyclaceae > JAEWVQ01. The sequence goes on from JAEWVQ010000310.1 coordinate 9,243, forward strand.
GCAACCTTGGCCTGCAGCGAACCGAAGACGGCCGAAGCCTCGTCTTTGGCGCTGATGACAATGCGGGTGAGGAGATTGGCCATGGGCGATCACATCCGGGAATGTGCCCATGGTCGCGCGCGCGCGAACCGCCCCGGCAGTGGAACGGGTTCCAGGCGCGCCCACGCCCCAGCTCGCCGAATCCGGCGCCAGGGTGATTACGCTACGCTCAATGCGCGCAACGCCACACTCAAGCCCACCCGCGATGGGGTGGGCTTTGATCTGGCGTCGAGCTTAGCCCCTCTTCGGGAAACGCACGTCGTACGGGCTGTCCTTGCCCGCCGGCGTCACCAGCTTGCCCTTCAACGTGACCTCGCCGAAGTCGTCCGCCATGAAGTCGAACTCGCTATCGGGCGCAACCACGGCCTCGAACACCTCGCATTCCGAATCCGAGCCATCGACCAGGTTGCGGCCGTCGAGCAGGAAGCGGGCGCGCAGCTGCGGTCGCACCGCGCCCTGGATGACTTTGCCGTCGACCGCCGAGTAACCGCCGGCCACGCGCACCACCTGCTTGTCGGCAATGGCGCCGCCGGCAATGGCGCGGATCATCCCCAGGCGCCAGTTCACCTCGTAGTCGGTGCCCTTCGTGTAGCCGTCGGGGTCGGTATCGGTGTCCTCGGTCACGGCAAAGCCTGCCTCCACCAGGTTGCGCTTGCCCACGTGCACCCACATGCCGTGGCGCAGCGTTACCGTGGTGCCGGCGGCGAACGTGCCACTGCCCTGGTCGAGGTTCAGCGTCTTGCCCATGAAGGCAAGGCGCGCGGTATCGGCGTTCAACTCGCCGAACACGATTTCGATCTCCGGGCTTTTCAGCAGCGCCACCGAGGCCACCAGCTGGCCGCGCTTGTTGCGGCCGCGCGATTCCTTCTCCTTGGTTTCGGTGTTGTTCTTGATGGCGAACTTGGTCGCCTCGCCGAAGGGCTTCCACGCGCCCCACCAGCTTTGCGTGTCCTCGTCCCACACGTCGGCGAGCACGTCGCCTTCGCCCAGGTAGGCAGCGGCAGAAGCGAGCGCGGTGATATCGTTACTCATAAGGGCTTACTCCTCGGGGGTTTTGGGCACATGCACGGGCACGGCCGCGGTAAAGGCAAAAGGCAGGTAGGCGCAGCCGTCACGAAACACCGGCCGCGGCCCGTTGGCGAGGGTGAGCGGGCGCATGTTGGCCGCCGGGCGCCACCCCATGAGTGCGGCCAGTAGCTCGCCGACGAGCTCGCCGGCACGCACACGCGGCGCGGAGGCAGCGGTGGCGCGCTGGGTCGCAGCCCGCAGCGCGACCACCACCACCCAGGTCTGCTCGGTGCGGGCGTTGCGCCCGGTCTCGCTGGCCTCCAGCACCCGGTAGCCACCGTAGATCACATGCAGGGCCGGCGTGGTCTGGCTGCGCGCCTGCACGTCGGCCAGATCCTCGGCGGTGAGCACGGCACGCGCGGCCGGACAGCGCGCGCGCAGCCGGGCAACGATGTCGGCCTCCAGCGCAAGAAAATCCAGCGGCATGGCCGGGGCGCTCATCGCAGCCCCCCGCCGAACAGCTTGCGGCCGGGCCGCACCACCTCAACCAGGGCCGCGCCCGCGCTGCCGGTGGTGTCGGCGCCGGGGAGCACCGCCACGCCCCGCGACACATCGCGCAGCCAGCGCACGGCGTCGTCGTAACGCTTGCGCACCTCTTCGGTGGCACGGTTGTCGTACAGCCGGAAACGGGCGATGTCGCACACCGCGGCGACCAGCATCACCGGCACGGGGGCGGCGATGGGCAGGCGGTAACGCACGCCCAGGTAGCCGTCAGCCTCGCCGCACGCATCGGCAATGGCGGCTTCGGCCACCGCCGGGACGACGACCCCGACGGAGTCATCGCCCTTATCGGTGAGGTCGATCAGTTCCCTCTCACCAAAGCGGGTCACCAGATCGGCAACGGTGGCGTACATGGCTTACTCCGCCGCGGCTGGGCGCCGGGCCGTCCCAAGCCCAGCCGTTGCCCCCTCGGGGGGCAGCGCCGCCGCGTCAGCGGCAAGCGTGGGGGCTGACCACTCGCGGAACACGGGTGTCACCACGAGCTGGGGCTCGGCGAGCAGCGCCTGAACCTGCTCGGCGTCGAAGTTGCCGGCGAACACCGTCACCCCTTCGCCCGGCGGCCAGAACCGGCCCGCGCGGCGAAAGCCGTACTCCGGCAGCGCACGCACGTGCAGGTGCGACAGCGTGCCGTCCTCGTGGGCGAGGCGCACCGCCTCTTCGAGCGTGACCGGCTCGGCAAACGCCAGCGCCTCGCCGGGGTGGGCATCGTCCGCGCGCTCGCCGAGTTCGCCGGGGATGACGAGACCGTCGACCCGCACTTCAATGCTGGAGAGCAGCTCGGCTACATCGCCTCCCGGCGGCGTCAGCGCTTCGGCCTGCGCGGCCACATCGGCCGCGGCAGCCTCGGCGGCCGGATCGATCGCGGCGGCGCCGGTCGGCTCCGCACCGGTCTCCGGGGCCGGCGCCCCGGAGACCGCGCCACGGTCGCGCTCGCTGGTGTCGGTGGTGCCGGGGCTGCCGCCGCCGGCCGCGGGGCGCTTCGTTTGCGCCTTGCTCGCTTGCTTGGCACTCATGATCACTCCAGCCACGGCGAGACGATGAGCTGGGCGGAGCCGCGCCAGATGTTGGTGGCGCCTCCAGCAACGCGCTCGGCCTCCAGCAACTCGCGGGCGGCAGCCTCGTTGCTCGCGCCTACAACCAGGTGCGTGCCCTTCACGCCCAGCGGCGAGCCATCGGGGCGGAACTGCCCGGCGAGTTTCTTGCGCGCGGCATCAAAGGCATCGGCGTCTAGCGTCGCCTTGCTGCCGTAGGCCAGCTGGTGGAAGCCGAAGCCGGCGTTGTAGCGGGCATCCGCACCGAACACGAACTCGTCCAGATCGAACACGCGCGGATCGTCCGGGCGGGTGCGGCTGACGAACTGCGGCTTCTTGCGCTCCTGGAAGATCAGCGGCTTCATGTAAGCGCGCGACAGATCCATCAGGAACCACGGCGCGCCACTGCCGCCGCCGGTGTTGCTCCAGCTCGTCTCGGCGCCCGCGCGGCTGTAGCCGAGGTGGTCGGAGTCGAAGAAGTACTGCCCATCGAACCCCTTGGTGGCAAAGCCCTGCGCGAGCAGCCCCCACACCAGGTCATCGGGGTGGCGCGCAACGATCTCGCCCTGGATCGCGAACAGGTTTGTGTACAGCCCCAGCTTGTCGTCTTCGATGTTGTCGCGCTTGACCGCGATGGTGTGTTCCCACTTCTTGTTGCGCAGCTGGGCGGCGGTGGCTTCCAGGTTGTTGTACTGGCGCGGCCCCACCCATTCGCGCACGCCCGGCAGGTCCTTGAGCCAGCCGTAGTTCTCGGCATCGGACGTGCTCGGGATGACCATGGCCACCTGCTGATAGGTGGAGGCCACGCCCTCGAAGCCCCGGCGGAACGCGGCATTGAAGCCCTGCGCCAGCGAGGTGAGCGTGGCGTTACTGACGATCAGCCCGCCCAGGCCGAGGAACGCGATGCCCTCGCCGGGCGTGGGCGTGACGCCGCACGCAAAGGCCAGACCGATCACGGTCAGCGCGACGGCCCACACAGTTGCAAGCTTGATACTCGATTTCATGGTGGTAACTCCGGTTGGTGATGCGTTACAGGGTTAGGCGCTGGGGGTGATGACGACGATCACCGACGCGGTCACGTCCGCGGTGTTGGTGCCGCCGGCGGTCAGGCTGATGA
>JAEWVQ010000311.1 GCA_023459095.1 Pseudomonadota bacterium
GGCGCCGCACGCGCAGCCCGGCAGCGCCCGCCTCACTCCCGACCGCCGCCGCGCCAGCCGCCGTCATGCCGACCCCGGCCAGCGAGCCGCCGCCCCCGCCGCCGGGCGACGACACCACGCCGGAGCCGGTCGAGCTCCCGCTCAGCCACATCGGCGGCGTCGAACCCCTGCCCTGGGACGGCACCCAGCCCAGCCAGGACACGCGTGCGCTGGCCACGCTCGCCGCCGAGGAAGAAGTCGAGGAGCACGACTCGGCGATCGAGTTGGCCGAGATCATGATGAGCTTCGGCCGCGTTCATGGGGCCGCCGAAACCCTCGCCGACTTCATCCGCCACAACCCCCGGCAGGCGGTGACGCCGTGGCTGAAACTGCTCGACGTCTACCGCGCAGCCGGCCTGCGCGCCGAGTTCGACGGACTCGCCCGCCAGCTGAACAAGAACTTCAACGTCAAGGCGGTGACCTGGGCCAATTTCGACGCCGCGCGCAATGCGCCGCACAGTCTGGAGCAGATGCCGCACATCCTCGCTGCGCTGCAGCAGCAGTGGGGCACGCGCGACTGTCAGCGCTATCTGCAGCGCCTGCTGCGCGACAACCGCGACGGCACCCGCGAGGGCTTCCCGCTCGCGGTGATCGACGAGATCCTACTGCTCGCCGCCGTTCTCGAACAGCAGCTCGGCCCCTACCGGCCGCAGCCCGAGGACGAGGAACCCGAGACCGTCACCGACAACGGGCCAGCCACCCTGCCCTAAACCGGATTGTCGAGATCGGCGAAGCGCGCCTCGAGCCCGAGCGTAGCCGACAGGTAGTGGGCGATCGCGCGCGCGCCGTAGCGCTCGGTCGCATGGTGCCCGGCGGCGATGTAAGGCACCCCCGACTCCCGCGCCAGATGTACGGTCTGCTCGGAAATCTCACCCGACACATAGAGATCGGCACCGGCGGCGATCGCCTGCTCGAAATAGCCCTGGGCCCCGCCGGTACACCAGGCCACGCGCCGCACCGTACGCGCGCCGTCGCCGACCAGTAGCGGATCGCGCCCCAGTCTCGCGGCCAGCGAACGTGCCACCTGCGCCGCGCTCTCGGGCACCGGCGTCGCCGTCGGCCGGCCGATCCAGCCCAGATCCTGATCGGCGAAACGGCCTTCGGCCATCCAACCCATCAGCTTGCCGAGTTGGGCGTTGTTGCCGAGTTCGGGATGGACGTCGAGCGGCAGGTGATAGGCAAACAGGCTGATGTCGTGGCCCAGCAGCGTGGCCAGGCGGCGCTTGCGCAAACCGGTAATGCGCCCGTCTTCGCCGCGCCAGAAATAGCCATGATGGACGAAGAGCGCGTCGTAGCCCTCGGCCACCGCGAGGTCGAGCAGGGCCTGGCTGGCGGTGACCCCGCACAGCACCCGGCGCACCTCGGGGCGTCCTTCCACTTGCAAACCGTTTGGGCAATAATCGCGCAGTCGCGAGGCCTCAAGCAGTGCATCGAGATGGTGTTGCAGCTCGGTGAGGTGCATGCGTACTTCGCTCCTGTCCTGAATCCAGTTTCTCTTCCAACTTTCCCAATCCGGCGGACCGCCGTCCCGCGGCCTGTTTCGCCAGCGAGTTCCACATTATGCGCCGCCTGTGGCTGATCTTCGCCCAGGCCGTGACCGTCAGCGTCGCGGTCCTGTTCGTCCTCAACACGCTAAAGCCCGAGTGGCTGCGCAATGCCGCTCCGGCGGCGGTGGTCGCCATTCTCGAGGCCCCCGACGCGCCGCCCGCACCGCCCTCGGGCCGAGCCGACTCCTACGCCTCTGCCGCCCAACGCTCGATGCCGGCAGTAGTGCATGTCTATACCAGCAAGGAGGTGCGCTCGCCCCGCCACCCCCTGCTCGATGACCCGGTATTCCGTCATTTCTTCGGCGAACGCCAGGGCAATGGCGAGAGCCGGCGCAGCGCCGGACTGGGCTCGGGGGTGATCGTCAGCGCCGACGGCTTCATCCTCACCAACAACCATGTGATCGAGGCCGCCGACGAAATCGAGGTCGCGCTCAACGACGGGCGCAAGTTCAAGGCCCGCCTCGCCGGGCGCGACCCCGAAACCGATCTGGCGGTACTCAAGATCGACGCCGACGCCGGCTTCCCCGCGATCACCTTCTCGAAGCAGGATTCGCTGCAGGTCGGCGACGTCGTGCTCGCCATCGGCAACCCCTTCGGCGTCGGCCAGACCGTGACCATGGGCATCGTCTCCGCGCTCGGCCGCTCTCACCTCGGCATCAACACCTTCGAGAACTACATCCAGACCGACGCCGCGATCAACCCCGGCAACTCGGGCGGTGCGCTCGTCGACAGCGCCGGCAACCTGGTCGGCATCAACACCGCGATCTATTCGCGCTCGGGCGGCTCGCTCGGGATCGGTTTTGCGATCCCGGTCTCGCTCGCGCGCAACGTGCTCGAGCAGATCGTCGCCAGCGGCGAAGTCACGCGCGGCTGGGTCGGCGTGGAAATTCAGGAAATCACCCCCGAACTGGCCGAGTCTTTCGGTTTGAAAGGGGTGCGTGGGGCGCTGATCGCCGGGGTGCTGCGCGGCAGCCCCGCCGAACGCGCCGGCGTGCGCCCCGGCGACGTGTTGCTTGCGGTCGACGGCAACGCCATCGACGACCCGAAAGGCATGCTGGAGCGGGTCGCCGCGCTCCCCCCCGGCCGTAGCGCGCGTTTCCGCATGCTGCGCGCCGAACGCGAGATCGACCTCGACGTCGAAGTCGGGCGCCGACCAACCCCGCAGGCCGGGCGCTGACGCTGCCGGCGCCCTATCGCTGACGCGGCAGGGGTACCGGCGGCTTACTTGCCGTCGCGCTCGGCGGCTTCGATGCGGTCGAGTTCCTTGTCCATGTCGGCCACCGACGGTGCCACGTAACCGCCGGCCCCAGTCGTCGCCGACGGCCGCGAGATCATGCGTGCAATGACGATCCCCAATTCATACAACAGGCACATCGGCACCGCCAGCATGAACTGTGAGACGACATCGGGCGGGGTGATGATCGCGGCGATCACGAAGGCGCCAACGATGACGTAGGGCCGCGCTTCGCGCAGCTTGTCGATGGTCACCACCCCGGTCTTGACCAACAGGATCACCGCCACCGGCACCTCGAAGGTGAGCCCGAAGGCGAGGAACATCGACATCACGAAGGACAGGTACTGCTCGATGTCCGGCGCCGGCACGATGCTTTTCGGCGCGAACTCGGCGATGAACTTGAACACGGTGCCGAACACGAAGAAGTAGCAGAACGCCATGCCGAGCAGGAACAGCAGCGTGGTGCCCATCACCAGCGGCACCGCGAGACGGCGCTCGTGGGCGTAGAGGCCCGGCGCGATGAAGGCCCAGGCCTGATACAACACCACCGGCAGAGCAAGGACGAAGGCGACCAGCATCGTGACCTTGACCGGCACGAAGAAGGGCGTGACCACGCCGGTGGCGATCATGTGCGTACCCTCGGGCAGGGTCGCCATCATCGGCCGCGCCAGAATGTCGTAGATGTCCCCGGCCCACGGCATCAGGCAGACGAACACCACGACCACGGCGACGATCGCCCGCAACATGCGGTCGCGCAGCTCGACCAGGTGCGCAATGAAGGTTTCTTGCTGCTCGCTCACTGAACTACTCTCCTGTCGCTGACCGAGGCCGGGGCGGTCGTGTGCGACACGCTCATGCCTTCTCCACCGGCTTGCCCGGCGCGGCGGCGGGGTTGAGCCCGAGCTCGAGTTGAGGGGGTGGCACGGCAGAATCGGCGGCAGAGGCAGGCGACTGGCCGTCAGGCAGAGCCGAACGCAATTCGGCCGCGGTGTCCTGCAAGCCCGCCTCGACCCCGGCAACCTGCTTGCGCACCGACGACTCCAGATCCTGCGCCTGCTCCTTGACCTGCTGCTGGAGCTTCTTCAGCTCCTCGAGTTGCATCTCGCGCTGGATGTCGGACTTGACGTCGGACACGTAGCGCTGCAACCGGCCGAGCAGGTGGCCGACGGTGCGCGCCACCTTGGGCAGGCGCTCGGGACCGACCACGATCAGCATCACCACACCGATCACTAATAGCTCGGAAAAACCGAAATCGAACATTTGCCGTCGCCCGATGCGAAAACGAAGGGGCGCTCATGCGCCCCTCGTCGCAGATTATGGAATGCTCAGGAGTGGGTCTTCTCGACCTTCTCCCGCGCTTCGCCCTCGATGGTCTGACCACCGCCGGCAATCTTCTGCTGCGCCGCTGCGTCAGCCGAGCCTTCGGCCTCCTTCATGCCATCCTTGAAGCCCTTGACCGCGCCGCCCAGATCCTGGCCGATGTTGCGCAGCTTCTTGGTGCCGAAAACCAGCATGACGATGACCAGCACGATCAGCCAGTGCCAGATGCTGAATGAACCCATACCGCTCTCCTTAACGCTTCAACATGGGCGGCAACGGATCCGGGCCGCCAACAATGTGTACGTGCAAATGATACACCTCCTGCAATCCGACCCGTCCGGTGTTCACGATGGTGCGAAAGCCGTCCGTGCAGCCGTGTTCCAACGCCAGACGACCGGCGACCACCATCAGACGCCCCATCACCGCCTCGTGCTCCGGCTCAAGCTGGGCCATGGAGGGAATATGCAGCTTCGGCACCACCAGCAGGTGGACCGGCGCGGCCGGCGCAATGTCGTGGAAGGCGAGCACGTGCTCGTCTTCATGGACCTTGCGTGCGGGAATTTCACCCCGCACGATGCGGCAGAAGATGCAGTCGCTCATCGCCGCACCACTCACGCCGAGCGCGACTTCTTTTCGTCGATGCCGGAAATGCCCTCACGCCGGCGGAACTCGGCGAGCACGTCATCGACAGACAGGCCGAAATGGCTCAGCAGCACCAGGGTGTGGAACCACACGTCGGTCACTTCATGGACGATGTGCAGACGGCTGCCGTCCTTAGCCGCCATGATCGCCTCAGCCGCCTCCTCGGCGACCTTCTTGCAGATCGCGTCCGTCCCCTTGGCGTACAGGCTCGACACATAGGACGAATCCGGATCCGCCGCCTTGCGTTCGGCCAGCGTGGTCGCCACCCGGCGCAGCACTTCGATGTCGATCATTGGTAGATGTCCTTCGGGTCCTTGATCACCGGCTCGACCGCCTCCCAGCGGCCGTCGGCGAGGTACTTCTGGAAGAAACAGCTGTGGCGCCCGGTATGGCAGGCGATGCCGCCGACCTGCTCGACCTTGAGCAGCACCACGTCGTTGTCGCAATCGAGGCGGATGTCGAGCACCTTCTGCACGTGCCCCGACTCCTCGCCCTTGTGCCACAGCTTACGCCGTGAACGTGACCAGTAGATTGCCTGACCGCTCTCCGCGGTCTTCTGCAGCGCTTCGCGGTTCATCCAGGCGAACATCAGCACGTCGCCGCTCGCGGCTTCCTGGGCGATCACCGGCACCAGGCCGTGCTCGTCCCATTTGACCTCGTTAAGCCAGCGGGTATTCGCGCTCACAGCCGCACCTCGATCCCGCGCGCGCGCATCAACTCCTTGGCCTCGCGCACCGTGTGCTGGCCGAAATGGAAGATGCTGGCTGCGAGCACCGCGTCCGCACGCCCTTCGGAGACGCCGTCGGCCAGATGCTCGAGGGTGCCGACCCCGCCGCTGGCGATCACCGGAATCCCGACCGCGTCGGACACCGCACGGGTCAGGCCGAGATCGAAACCGATCTTGGTGCCGTCGCGGTCCATGCTGGTGAGCAGGATCTCGCCGGCGCCGAGCGCGGCGACGCGCTGCGCCCACTCGATCGCGTCGAGCCCGGTGTTGTTGCGCCCACCGTGGGTGAATACCTCCCACTTGCCGGGTGCGGTCTGCTTGGCATCGATCGCCACCACGATGCACTGGCTACCAACCTTGTCGCTCGCCTCGCGCACCACCTGCGGGTTATTCACCGCCGCAGTGTTGATGCTGACCTTGTCCGCGCCGGCGTTGAGCAGGCGGCGCACGTCATCAACCGTGCGCACGCCACCGCCGACGGTGAGCGGAATGAATACCTGTTCGGCGACCTGCTCGACGACATGCAGGATGATGTCGCGCTCATCAGAACTCGCCGTGATGTCGAGAAAGGTGAGCTCGTCGGCGCCCTGTTCGTCGTAGCGCTTGGCGATCTCGACCGGGTCGCCGGCATCGCGCAGTTCGACGAAATTGACGCCCTTGACGACCCGTCCGGCCTTGACGTCGAGACAGGGGATGATACGTTTGGCGAGCATCAGGCGCCCCGACCCGCGGCGCTGCCGAGTTCGTCGGCCTTCGCCTGGCCGGCGGCGAAATCGAGCGAGCCTTCGTAGATCGCGCGCCCGGTGATCGCCCCCATGATGCCCTCGTCCTCGACTGCGCACAGCGCCTCGATGTCGGCTACGGTGGCGATGCCGCCGCTGGCGATCACCGGAATGCGCAGGGCGCGCGCCAAACGCACGGTGGCCTCGATATTGACCCCGGAGAGCATGCCGTCGCGGCCGATGTCGGTATAGATCACCGACTCGACGCCGTAGTCCTCGAACTTCTTCGCCAGATCGACGACATCGTGCCCGGTCAGTTTGGACCAGCCGTCAACCGCGACCTTGCCGTCCTTGGCATCGAGCCCGACGATGATGTGGCCGGGAAAGGCGCCGCAGGCATCGTGCAAAAAACCGGGGTTCTTCACCGCCGCGGTACCGATGATGACGTAGGTGATGCCGTTGTCGAGATAGCGTTCGATGGTGTCGAGATCGCGGATGCCACCGCCGAGCTGTACCGGAATGTCGTCGCCGACCTCCTGCGTGATCGCACGGATCGCGGCCTCGTTCTTCGGCTTGCCGGCGAAAGCGCCGTTGAGATCGACGAGGTGCAGGCGCCGCGCGCCCTGCGCGATCCAGTGCCGCGCCATCGCGGCTGGATCGTCGGAGAACACCGTGGCATCGTCCATCTCGCCTTGCTTCAGGCGAACACAATGACCGTCCTTGAGGTCGATGGCGGGAATGAGCAGCATACCGGGATCAGGCGCAGTGGAAGTGGGGAAGAAACCGCGGGTCAGGGGACCCAGCGGATGAAATTGGCGAGCAGCCGCAAACCGGCCTCGGCGCTCTTCTCGGGGTGAAACTGGGCGGCAAAGATATTAGCCCTGGCCACCGCACTGGTAAAGCGCACGCCGTAGTCGGTGTACGCCGCGCTCAGCGCGGTTTCGTCGGGCACGACGAAGTAGCTGTGCACGAAGTAGAAGCGCTCGCCGTCGGCAATGCCCTCCCACAGCGGATGCGGCGCGCACTGGCGCACCTCGTTCCAGCCCATGTGGGGCACTTTCAGCCGGCTGCCGTCGGGTGCGCGCATCCGGTCATCGGGAAAGCGAACCACATCGCCGGGCAGGATACCCAGACCCGGTACGTCGCCTTCCGCGCTGTGCCGGAACAACATCTGCTGACCGATGCAAATGCCCAGGAAAGGCTTGCTCGCCGCCGCCTCCAGCACCGCCGGACGCAGGCCGCGCAAGTCGAGCTCGCGCATGCAGTCGGGCATCGCCCCTTGCCCGGGAAACACCACCCGCTCGGCGGCGGCGACGAGCGCGGGATCGGAGGTGACGACGACCTCACGGCCCGGCGCGACATGCTCGATCGCCTTCGCGACCGAACGCAGGTTGCCCATACCGTAGTCGATGATGGCCACAGTGGTCATCGTGCTTGCACTCAGATGAAAAACGCGGTGAAAAACGAACCGGAACGGGGCCGGGGCAAACGCACGCTCAGAGCGCGCCTTTCGTCGACGGGATCACGCCCGCGACACGCTCGTCGCGCTCGGCGGCGATGCGCAGCGCGCGACCGAAAGCCTTGAAGATTGTTTCGCACTGGTGATGGGCGTTGTCGCCGCGCAGGTTGTCGATATGCAGGGTGATGCCGGCATGATTGACGAAACCCTGGAAGAACTCGCGCACTAGATCGACATCGAAATTGCCGATGCGGGCGCGGGTGTAATCGACGAAATAGTGCAAGCCCGGACGCCCGGAAAAATCCACCACCACACGCGACAAGGCCTCGTCGAGCGGCACATAGACATGGCCGTAGCGGCGGATGCCCTTCTTGTCGCCGAGCGCCTTGGCAAACGCCTGCCCCAGGGTGATGCCGACATCTTCCACGGTGTGATGGTCGTCGATGTGCGTGTCGCCCTCGGCCTTCACCACCAGGTCGATGACGCCGTGACGGGCGATCTGATCGAGCATGTGATCGAAGAACGGCACTCCGGTGGCCAGCTCGGCACGTCCGCTGCCATCGAGATCGATGCTGACGGAGATCCGGGTTTCGAGAGTGTTGCGAGTGATGTCGGCTTGCCGCATGGCTTAAAACTGGGCTGCAGGTGAATGGATCGGAGGCCATGATAACATCGCCCGGCATTGCCGTACCGCAAACCGCCCTTCACTCCCGAGCCCCCCCCAGCATGAGCCGTTACTGGAGCGCCGTGGTCCACGGCCTGACCCCCTACGTCCCCGGCGAGCAACCCAAGCTCGACAACCTCGTCAAACTCAACACCAACGAACATCCCTACGGCCCGTCACCGCGCGCCCTTGAGGCGATCCGCGCCGCGACCACCGACAGCCTGCGCCTGTATCCCGACCCCAACGCCGAGCAGTTGAAGCACGTGCTCGCCCGACGCCACAGCGTAGCCGCGGATCAGGTCTTCGTCGGCAACGGCTCGGACGAAGTGCTCGCACACGCCTTCATGGGCCTACTCAAGCACGATCGCGCGCTGTGGTTCCCCGACATCACCTATAGTTTCTATCCGGTGTACTGCGGCCTCTACGACATCGCCCATCGCGCCGTGGCGCTCGCCGACGACTTCTCGCTGCGCGCCGACGACTTCCTGCCGAATGGCGACGATCGCGCCGGCGCGATCATCTTTCCGAACCCCAACGCACCGACCGGGCGCGCCCTGCCGCTCGCCGAGGTCGAGCGCATCGTCGCGGGGAATCCGGAGGCGGTCGTGGTCGTGGATGAGGCGTATGTAGATTTCGGCGCGCAAAGCGCAATCGCGCTGGTTGACCGCTACCCGAACCTGCTCGTGGTGCACACGTTCTCGAAGAGCCGCTCGCTCGCCGGCCTGCGGGTAGGTTTCGCGATCGGCCACCGGGATCTGATCGCGGGTCTGGAGCGGATCAAGAACAGCTTCAACTCCTACCCGCTCGACCGCCTGGCGCTCGCCGGCGCCGCGGCCTCGGTGGAGGACGAGGCCTGGTTCGAGGACAGCTGCCGCAAGGTGATCGCGACCCGCGAACGGCTGATCGAACGCATGAGCGCACTCGGCTTCGACACGCTGCCGTCGAGTGCCAACTTCATCTTCACCCGCCATCCCGCGCACGACGCCGCCAAACTTGCCGCTGCGTTGCGTGAACGCGCGATCATCGTGCGCCACTTCCGCCAGCCGCGCATCGAGCAATACCTGCGGATCACCGTCGGCACCGATGCGCAGTGCGACGCGCTGATCGCTGCGCTCGGGGAAATCACCGGCGGCTAAGCCCCGCGCCCGGTGCCACGCTCCGGGCGGCGGGACTCAGCCGCTGAAGAACCGCCCCAGGGTCCGCCCCAGCCAGCCGCCACCCTCCTGCCTGCCGCCCTTTTCCGGCACCAAGCGGCGCAGGCCGCCCTGCACCGCCGAGACATAGCTCGCGTCATCGTGGCGGATGTGGCTGAACAGCCAGCGCGACAGCATCGCATGCAACTCGCCGGAGATGTCTTCTCCGGCCTTGAAGCGCTGATGCAGTTGATCGACGCGACGCACGAACAATTCATGCACCTTCTTGTGCGGGCGCACGAATTCGTAACCGGCATCTTCCATCAGAGTCTCTTCGAAACCGAAGTGGGAGAGCGTGTAATCGACCATCGATTCGATGACCTCGCCAACCAGCACCACATCCCCAGTCTGACGCGCATCGTGCAGCTGATTGATGTAATCGACGATGCGACGATGCTGGGCGTCGATCACATCGATCCCGGTATTGAGATCCTCAGTCCATTCGAGATATGCCACAGGCCTCCCTTGTTACCGCCACCGACTTGCAGCCACTGACGCACCGCCACTGACGCTCGGTTACGCAAAACGCACTCGGCTGCCGCACCAGGCGATATACCCGTATTAGAACGAAACCGCCTCAATGATATCGCCAAGTCAAGTCGATGACGAACAAGTTGGCCCCGCCGCGGTTGACATACGACAAGACATCGACAGAAAACCGCCGCCGACGGAATTGCCGCCGCACCACGCCAAGCGGTCAGCCGCGCAGGCGCATCTCCGCCGAACGGGCATGCGCCTGCAGACCCTCGCCATGAGCAAGGATGGAAGCGACCTTGCCCAGGCGCTGCGCCCCGGCCTCGGAGATGTGCACGATGCTGGTCCGCTTCTGGAAGTCGTACACGCCGAGCGGCGACGAGAAGCGCGCGCTGCGCATCGTCGGCAACACATGATTGGGCCCGGCGCAATAATCGCCCAGCGCCTCCACCGCCCAGTGGCCGACGAAGATCGCGCCGGCGTGGCGGATGCGATCGACCCAGGCCTCGGCCCCCTCCATCGACAGCTCCAGATGCTCGGGAGCGATGCGATTGGCGAGCGCGCAGGCTTGCTCGAGACTGTCGACGCGAATCAGCGCGCCGCGATTGGCGAGCGACTTGGCGATCGTCTCGCGCCGCGGCATGGTCGGCAGCAGACGATCGATCGCAGCATGGACTTCGTCGATGAACCCCGCATCGGTACACAGCAGGATGGACTGCGCGAGTTCGTCGTGCTCGGCCTGGGCGAACAGATCCATCGCCACCCAGTCGGCGTGGCCGCTGCCGTCGGAGATGATCAGCACCTCCGACGGTCCCGCCACCATGTCGATACCGACGGTGCCGAACACGCGGCGCTTGGCCTCGGCGACGAAGGCGTTGCCCGGACCGACGATTTTGTCGACCTGCGGAATGGTCTGGGTGCCGTAGGCGAGCGCTGCCACCGCCTGCGCGCCGCCGATGGTGAACACGCGATCGACCCCGGTGATCGCCGCCGCCGCCAGCACCAGCGGGTTTTTCTCGCCGCGCGGGGTCGGCACCACCATGATGAGTTCCTGCACGCCCGCGACCTTGGCCGGAATCGCGTTCATCAGCACCGAACTCGGATAGGACGCCCGCCCGCCCGGCACGTACAGGCCGACACGATCGAGCGCCGTCACCTTCTGGCCGAGGCGGGAGCCGTCGGCCTCGGTGTACTCCCACGACTCCACCTTCTGACGCTCGTGATAGACGCGCACGCGATCCGCAGCCACGCGCAGCGCCTCGCGCTGCTCGACGCTCAGGCTGTCGAGCGCGGCCTGCAGTTCGGCCTTCGGCAACTCCAGCGCGGCCATCGCATGAACATCGAGATGATCGAAGCGGCGGGTGTACTCGATTACCGCGGGATCGCCGGTGGTGCGCACCGCACGCAGAATCTCGGTCACCGCGCCGTCGATGCGCTCATCGGCCTCGGCTTCGAAGGCGAGCAGCGCGTCGAGCGTGGCAAGGAACTCGGGCTCACGGCTGTCGAAGCGGCGGATCGGGGTCTGGCTCATGGCTGTATGGCTCCGGCAAAGGCGTCGAGCATGGGCTGGATGAGGTCGCGCTTGAGCTTGAGTGAGGCCTGATTGACGATCAGGCGCGAGCTGATCGGCATGATCTCCTCGACTTCCTCGAGGTTGTTGGCGCGCAGCGTGCCGCCGCTCGACACCAGATCGACGATCGCATCGGCGAGCCCGACCAGCGGCGCCAGCTCCATCGAGCCGTAGAGTTTGATCAGGTCGACATGCATGCCCTTGCCGGCGAAGTGCGCCTTGGCGCTCTCGATGTATTTGGTGGCAATGCGGATGCGCCCACCCGGCCGGCTCGCCGCGGCGTAATCGAAGCCCTTCTGCACCGCCACGCACAGCCGACAGCGCGCAATGTTCAGGTCCAGCGGTTGATAGAGCCCTGCGCCGCCGTGTTCGAGCAGCACATCCTTGCCGGCGATACCCAGGTCCGCGGCCCCATACTGCACGTAGGTCGGCGTATCGGTGGCGCGCACGATCACCAGCCGCACATCTGGGCGGTTGGTGCCGATGATGAGCTTGCGTGAGCTTTCCGGATTGTCGGTGGGAACGATGCCGGCGGCGGCGAGCAGCGGCAGAGTTTCCTCGAAGATGCGACCTTTGGAGAGGGCGAGGGTGATACTGGACACGGGTTGGACCTTGCTGGATCGGGCGCGTATTGTAACCCGCACAGGCTTCTGTTAGCCTTCGGCCAACTGGCTGAACCGCTCGCGGCGGTTCGGCCTTTTTTCTTGTTTCCGACGATCCCTGTTCCGAGGAGGAAGCCATGCAACCCGAGATCATCGTCTCTTCCAGCGACCTCGACAGCCTCGAAGGTCTGCTCTCGGCGCCTGCCGCGCGCAGCCGCAGCGACCTCGACGCCCTGCGCGACGAACTCGAGCGCGCCGACGTCCGCGAGCCCGCGGACATGCCTGCCGACGTCATCGCCATGAACAGCCGCGCACGCTTTCTCGAGGAGAACACCGGGCGCGAGTACGAACTGACCCTGGCCTACCCCAGGGACGCCAGCGCCGAAGCCGGCCGCGTGTCGATCTTCTCGCCTGCCGGCAGCGCCCTGCTCGGTCTGCGCGTGGGCCAGACCATCGACTGGCGCACGCCCGACGGCAAGGCGATCCGGCTCAAGGTGCTGGCGGTCAGCGCGCCGGCACAGGCCGCCTGAGCGCCCGCCCCGGCAAGCCCTCCCTCCTCACACCAGCCGCCGCACCCTGGCGCCCAGGGCGGCGAGCTTCGCCTCGAGGCCTTCGTAACCGCGATCGAGGTGGTAGATGCGCTCGATCACCGTTTCGCCCTCGGTAACCAAGCCGGCGATCACCAGGCTAGCCGAAGCGCGCAGGTCGGTCGCCATCACCGTCGCGCCCTGCAGGCGGTCCACGCCCTGCACCACCGCCATGTTGCCGTCGATCCGGATGTCGGCGCCGAGGCGCTGGAGCTCCACCGCATGCATGAAGCGGTTCTCGAAAATCGTTTCGCGGATCATCGCCGTCCCCGTCGCGACGCAGTTGAGTGCCATGAACTGGGCCTGCATGTCGGTCGGGAAAGCCGGATAAGGCGCCGTACGCACACTCACCGCATTGAGCCGCGACGGTGCGCGCAGGCGGATCGCATCGCGCTCGGCAGCGACCTCGCAGCCCGCGTCCATGAGCTTGTCGACCACCGCGTCGAGATAGCACGACGAGGTGCCGGTGAGGCGGACCTCGCCACCGGTCACCGCCGCCGCGCACAGATAGGTGCCGGTCTCGATACGGTCGGGCATGATGCGGTGGGTCGCGCCGTGCAGACGGGCAACGCCGCGGATGCGGATCACGTCGGAGCCGGCGCCGGAGATCTGCGCCCCCATTGCGACCAGGCAGTTCGCCAGATCGACGATCTCGGGCTCGCGCGCGGCGTTCTCGATCACCGTCTCGCCGTCGGCGAGACACGCCGCCATCATCAGATTCTCGGTCCCGGTCACCGTCACCATGTCGGTGAACAGGCGCGCGCCCTTGAGCCGCGGCACGCACGCATGGACATAGCCATGCTCGACGCGAACCTCCGCGCCCATCGCCTGCAGCCCCTTGATGTGCTGGTCCACCGGCCGCGCGCCGATCGCGCAGCCGCCCGGCAGACTGACGCGGGCCTCACCGCAGCGCGCCACCAGCGGCCCGAGCACGAGGATGGAAGCGCGCATGGTCTTGACCATTTCGTACGGCGCCACCGGATTGTCGAGCACCGCGGCGTCGAGCGTGACCCGGTCGCCGTCGCGCTCGACCTTGACCCCCATCTGCTCGAGCAGCCGGAGCAAGGTGCCGATGTCGTTGAGGCGCGGCACATTGGTGAAGGTCACCGGCTCGGCGGTGAGCAGAGCCGCGCACAGGATGGGCAGGGCCGCGTTCTTGGCACCGGAAACGGCGATTTCACCGGCAAGCCGGGTGCCGCCCTCGATCAGCAATTTGTCCATGAAATCCCGCTTACAGGCCGATTTCGCCGCGCACGGCAGCCCACTGCGCCGGCGTATACGTCTGCAGTTGCAGGGCATGAATCTCGTTGCCCATGAGTGCGCCGAGGGTCGCGTACACCGCCTGGTGCTGACGCACCTTGAGCTTGCCTTCGAACTCGGCGCTCACCACGATGCCGCTGAAGTGCACGCCGTCGTCACCCTCGATGGCGACGAATTCGCAGGGCAGCCCCTGCTCGATGAGACGCTTGATCTCGCTTGCCTGAAACATCGATGAATCCTCTCAAGCCCGCAGCTTGTAACCACGGGCGAGCATCGCCAGGGTAATCGCCGCGAGCAACACGAAACAGACGCCGACCACGCCGAGGCTCAGCCACGGCGACACGTCGGACTGACCGAAGAAGCCGTAGCGGAAACCGTCGATCATGAAGAAGAACGGGTTGGCGTGGGACACGCTCTGCCACACCTGCGGCAGTGAATGAATCGAATAGAACACGCCGGAGAGCATGGTCAGCGGCATGATCAGGAAATTCTGGAAGGCCGCAAGCTGGTCGAACTTGTCCGCCCAGATGCCGGCGATCACTCCGAGCGAGCCGAGAATCGCCCCGCCCATGAGCGCGAAGGCGAGCACCCACAGCGGATGCGCGATCGACAGCTCGACGAAGGGCAGCGACACCAGCAGCACGCCGCAGCCGACGAACAGCCCGCGCAACACCGCGGCCAGCACGTAGGCGGCATAGAACTCGCGATACGACAGCGGCGGCAGCAGCACGAAGATGATGTTGCCGGTGATCTTGCTCTGAATCAGCGACGACGAGCTGTTGGCGAAGGCGTTCTGCAGCAGCGACATCATCACCAGCCCGGGCACCAGGAAGGCGGTGTAGCTGATGTCGCCATACACGGTGACGTGGCGATCGAGCACGTGCGCGAAAATCAGCAGGAACAGCACCGCGTTCAGCACCGGCGCCATTACAGTCTGAAAGCTCACTTTCCAGAAGCGCAGCACCTCCTTGTACAGCAGGGTGCGAAAGCCGATGTAGGGCGACTCGCGGCCGACCGGCGGACGCACGAAGAAATCAGGCACTGTTCATGACCTCCACGAAAACCCGCTCCAGATCCGGCTCGCCGAGCTGCAGCTCGGTGAGCCCGGCGCCGGCCTCGCGCAGGCGGGCGAGCAGGCTCTCGACATCGTTGTAGCTCTCGAAGCCGAATTCGATCCAATCACCCTCGACCGCCGCGCCGCCGAGCGCGAGCGCCGCCTCCGGGCGCTCGACGCGCACACGCAGGCTGTG
>JAEWVQ010000312.1 GCA_023459095.1 Pseudomonadota bacterium
ACGCCCGCTTCGGCCGCGATGCGCAGGCCGTCGTCGGCGTGCTGGTCAAGACCGGCGGCGGCAGTGCCGGCTTCGATTTCAGCCGCATCGCCGTCGACGGCAGCGTGCTGGGCGAGGGCGCGAGCCCCGGCGCCAATCCCGGCGACTGGGGATGCACGCGCGACAACGTCACCGGTCTGGTTTGGGAAGTGAAGACCACTGACGGCGGACTGCGCGACGTCCGCGCCAGGTTCACCGTCGCCGCGGCCCAGGCCTATGCGGCACAAACCAACGCCGCGGCGCTGTGCGGATATACCGACTGGCGCGTGCCGTCACGGCACGAACTGCGCTCCCTCGTCAGCGTCGCGCACACCGCGCCGGCGATCGACCCCGCCTACTTTCCCAACACCATGCCGGCCGCGAACGACATGGCCCTGTACTGGACCACCGACCCGCATGCGCGCAACCAGTCTTTCGGCCCTTACTACTGGTACGTCGAGTTCAGGACCGGCAGCCCGTACTCCGGCCGCGCCGACCTCGAACACGGCGTGCGCCTGGTGAGAGGCGATCAATGATGCGCACGCCCGCCATGCCCGACGCCCGGTATTGTCCCGCCGCCGACCTGCCCCTGCGCGCACTCATCCGGCGGCTTCTCAGCCGGCCGCGTTCCGCGCTGCGCCCCCTGTGCCTGGTGCTGGGCGCCATGTTGATGCTGCTCTGCGGCGCCGCCCGCGCCGGCTTCGTCGTCAACGCCGACGGCACGGTGACCGATGCCGCTACCGGCCTGACCTGGGACCGCTGCGCCTGGGGCCAGGTCTGGGACGGTGCCACCTGCACCGGCCAGGCGCTGACGCTGGACTGGCAGCAGGCCCTGCAGGCCTCGGTGGCGGCGAACGCCGCCGCCCATGCCGGGCAGACCGACTGGCGGGTACCGAACGTGCGCGAACTCGAGTCGCTGCTCGACTTCGCCCGCTTCGACCCGGCGCTCGACACCGGCGCCTTTCCCAACGCACCGCCGACCCGCCAATGGACCGCGACACCGACCTGGATCGCCGGCGTCGCCATCGAGCGCAGCCACGTCCCGTACGCCCTCGTGGTCGATTTCGCCGACGGCGCGGTGGAGCGGCTTGCGGTCGCCGACACTTCGGTGACCACCAAGGCCACGGCCCAGCTGCGCCTGGTGCGGCAGGCCGGCGTGTTCGACCTGAAGAACACCCCGGCCTTCGACCCGTACTTTGCCTTGACCCTGTCGGCCAGTCCCGCGCACGGCGGCACGCTGAACTGCGCGCCGAATCCGGTCCCGGCGGGTGCCACCGCCGACTGCACCGTCACCGCCCAACCGGGCTACACCCTGACCAGCCTGCTGGACAACGGCAACGAAGTAACCGGCCAGCTCAGCAACGGCGTCTACCGGTTGCACGGCGTCGCCGCCGCCCACACCCTCGCCGCCACCTTCACCAGCACCGCAAGCACCACGCAGCTCAGCGTCAGCCCCGGCCCGTCGGCCTTCGGCCAGACCGTGACGCTCACCGCCACGGTCGCCAGCGCCCTGCCCGCGGGGGGCACGGTGGAGTTCCATGACGGCGCCACCCTGCTCGGCAGCGCGGCACTGATCGGCAGCAGCGCCCGCCTCGACCTCTCCATCCTCGCCGTCGGCCACCATGCGCTCCGCGCCACCTATGCCGGCGCCGGCCAGCTACAGGGCAGCGCCAGTGCGGTGGTCGATCATGTGGTGAGCTTCACCCAGGGCGGCAGCGTCGGCCTGCCCAACCCGGCGGGTGGCGGCAACGTCGAGGTGGCGCTCGCCAGCGTCGCCGGCGACGCCAGCTGCGCGATCACCCAGCTCGCCCTCACCGCCGCGCTCCCGGCCGAGCTGCCCGCAGGCATCAGCTTTCCGCGCGGTTTGGTCGATGTCGCCCTCGACGGTTGCGGCGCGGGCGCGCGCGCCACCCTGCGCCTGGTCTATCCGAGCGCGCTGCCGGCGAACACGGCGTACTGGAAATATGGCCCGACCCCGGACAACCCGGCCTATCACTGGTATCCGATGCCCGCAGGCACGGTGCAGGTCCACGGCAACGTGGTCACCCTGACCCTGACCGACGGTGCGATCGGCGACGACGACCTGGTCGCCGACGGCCGCATCGTCGACATCGGCGGCCCGGCGCTGGTCGCCGCCGCGGCAGGCGCACCGCCGACGCCGATACCGCTCCTCCACCCCGTGGGTCTGCTCGCCCTCGCACTCCTCGTGCTGGGGGCGACCGCCCGGACCCGGCGCCACCAACGACGATGAAGGCAGCGCGCCGGCCTGCGCTTGCTATAACGAAGTAGCCCCGACGCAGGAATCGGCAGCACCGGTGAGGAGCGCGGTGCGCGCAGGGATGCGGGGTGCTTCGCCGTCCGGCCGGACGCGGAGCGCGGTGAATTCTCACAGAAAGGGAAACAGGGCGCCGGGCGGGACTACACCGCAGCGGCGATGTGTGCCCGGCGGGCGGAGTGCCTGCCGGGCGGCCACCTTTCTTTCAAGAGGCGAATCATGAGCAGCCTGACTCGCAGCACCCTTGTGGCGCTCACCCTCGGTGCGGGCCTGAGCCTGAGCGGCGGCGCGTCCGCTGGCGGCGCGCTGGAAACCCGTCACAACGCCACCGACTTCGCGGCCGAAATCGCGATGCCGGCGCAACGCTCGATGCGCATGGAGCACGGCCAGGCCGGGCGCGCAGGCCCGGAAAGCGTCCCGATGAAGCGGACGCCGGCGGACTCGGGACTCCCCATCGAGACCCGGTTCAATGCTGTAGACCTGACCCGGGAGCACGAAGCCGCGCGCATGGGTCACCCCACCCCGGGGCCGACCTGGTAAGCGCACGCCACCCACGGGAGGGCGCAAGCCCTCCGCTGCGCCGGCTGCCGCTCAACCCGGCCGCGGCGGTCGGAACAACGCGATGATCTGCTGCACCAGCCGGCGCTGCGCCTCCGGACAGGCGCGCCGCCAGGCCTCCAGGTAGTCGGCGAACGGCAGACCGGCGACCTCGGCATCCGAATTCAGATAGGCGATCGCCCGCCAGCCACCGGGATGCTGCTCGAACAGCGGCAGCAGCAGGTTGGACACCACTTCATTCTTGTCGCGCAGATAGGGGCTGGCACTGAGCGCGACCTCGTGGGCGCGGAACCACGCGGTGATCGACCCCGGCCGCTGGCGATGGGTTTCGGCGAGCAGATAGTCGGCGAGCGCATCGAGGCTCTCGCCCTGACCGACGAAGCCCGCCGCCGGCGGTGCGCGCCGCCACGCCACGGCCAGTTCGCGCAGGGTGGCGAGCGCGGCGGCCTCGCACACGCTTTCCTCGAACCACTGATGACCGCGCGCCACTTCACCGCCGCGGGCGATCTTGTTGTCGAAATTGGAATAGATGTGGCACAGCTCGTGGGCGAACTGGTACACGAACTGGTGCCAGCGCCCGTCGCGCGCACTGAGCCGGACCACGTACTCGCCCGCCGCGCTCTTGTCGTAGAACACGATCGGGCCCGGACCGCCGGCGACGACACGGATCGCCGGCGGGCGCGGGTCGTCGAAATGGCGGCCGAAAGATGTGACCACCGCGTCGAGCGCCAGACGCAGCTCATCGATACGGGTGCGCCCCCAGCCTTCGGGCTCGATGTGCAGTTTCGCCCCCGGCCCATGGTCGGCGCGCGCCGCCGGACCGAGCGCGGCGGCGAGCGGCAGCAGCACCGCGAGCGCGAACAGCGCGCGCCGCCGGAACAGACCAAGCCCGCCCCAGCGCGGACGACGAAGCGCTGCGCGCATCACGGTGTGGCGCATGGCGTGGCTCATCACCCCGCGGACGACGGCGCGCGGCATCCCTTGCGGCATTGCTCTCCTCCTGCGTCCGCAGCGGCGTCCCGGCGGGCGGCATCAGCGGCGCAGTATAGAAGTCCGCAGCGACGGCGGCGGCCAGGCCACAACTCCGCTTACAGTTTCGCGCACGCCGCTCCGCCGCGTGCGCGCCCTACACCGCCGACACCATATCGCTCCGGCCTGTGCCCGTGGCTTCTTCCGCGTCCTCCGCCTCCTCGCCGAGGAAACCGCCGCTCTGATGCGCCCACAGGCGGGCGTAGAGGCCGCCGCGGGCGAGCAGGCTGCGGTGGTCGCCTTCCTCGACGATGCGGCCCTTGTCCATCACCACCAGGCGGTCCATCGCCGCGATCGTCGACAGGCGGTGGGCGATCGCGACCACGGTCTTGCCTTCCATCAGGCGGTAGAGGCTGGCCTGGATCGCGGCTTCGACTTCGGAGTCGAGCGCGCTGGTGGCCTCGTCGAGCAACAGGATGGGCGCGTCCTTGAGCATCACCCGCGCGATCGCGACACGCTGGCGCTGGCCGCCGGAGAGCTTGACGCCGCGCTCGCCGACATGGGCGTCGTAGCCATGGCGACCATGGGGATCGGTGAGGCCGAGGATGAAATCGTGGGCTTCGGCGCGCCGCGCCGCGGCGATCATGTCGGCGTCGGTGGCGTCGGGGCGGCCGTAAAGAATGTTGTCGCGCACCGAGCGGTGCAGCAGCGAGGTGTCCTGGGTGACCATGCCGATCTGCGCGCGCAGGCTGTCCTGGGTGACCGCGGCGATGTCCTGGCCGTCGATCAGGATGCGGCCCTGCTCGACGTCGTAGAAGCGCAGCAGCAGATTGACCAGCGTGGACTTGCCGGCGCCCGAGCGTCCGACCACGCCGATCTTCTCGCCCGGGCGGATGGTCAGGGTGAAATCGTCGATCACCCGGCGCGCCTCCGGTCCGCGGGCGCCGTAAGCGAAACCGAGGTGCTCGAAGCGGATCTCGCCACGCGTCACCTCAAGCGCCCGCGCATCGGAGCGATCGACCACCTGGCGCGGACGCGCGAGCGTGTTGATGCCGTCCTGCACGGTGCCGACCTGCTCGAACAGCGTGGCCATCTCCCACATTACCCAGTGCGACATGCCGTTGAGGCGCAGCGCCATGGCGATCGCCGCGGCGAGCGCGCCGACACCGACCTCGCCCTGCGTCCACAGCCACAGCGCGAGGCCGCCGGTGGCGAGGATGAGCAGCATCGACAGGCCGTGATTGACGATCTCGATGCCGCTCACCAGGCGCATCTGCGCATGCACGGTGTGCATGAACTCCTGCATCGCGCCGCGCGCGTAGGCGGCCTCGCGGCCGGCGTGCGAGAACAGCTTCACCGTGGCGATGTTGGTGTAGGCGTCGGTGATGCGTCCGGTCATCAGCGAGCGCGCGTCGGCCTGCGCCCGCGCCACCTTGGACAGCCGCGGCACGAACCAGCGCAGCGCGCACAGGTAGGCGGCGAGCCAGCCGAGGAAGGGCAGCACCATCCAGAGGTCGAAACTCGCCACCACAGCGGTCAGGGTGACGAAGTAGATCACCACGAAGACCAGGATGTCGGTGAGGATCAGGCAGGTGTCGCGCACCGCGAGCGCGGTCTGCATGACCTTGGCCGACACCCGTCCGGCGAATTCGTCCTGGTAGAAGCCCATGCTCTGGCCGAGCATCAGGCGGTGATAGTTCCAGCGCAGGCGCATCGGGAAATTGCCCGCGAGGGTCTGGTGCTTGAGCATGGTCTGCAGCGCGACGAGCACGATGCTGCCGCACACAATCGCGGCCAGCAGCAGCAGGCGCCCGCCCTCGTCGGTCCACAGGCGGGCCGGTTCGACCGCGGCCAGCCAGTCGACGACCTTGCCCAGCATCGCGAACAGCAGCGCCTCGAACGCGCCGATGGTGGCGGTGAGCAGGGTCATGGCGAGGATGAACGGCCGCAAGCCCGCGGTCCCCGCCCACAGAAAGGCGAAGAAACCGCGCGGCGCGGGCCCCGGCGCCTGCTCGGGGTAGGGATCGACACGGCTCTCGAACCAGCGGAACACTGCACACTCCTGGGCAACGGATGGGGACGCAAGGGCGAAGCGTAACCCGAAAAGCGCGACGCCCCGCGCGGGGCGGGGCGTCGTGCGCGGGGTCGCGGCGGACGGTCAGGCCGGCACGGAGGTCCGGATCAGGTGATCGAACGCGGCCAGCGAGGCCTTGGCGCCCTCGCCCATGGCGATGATGATCTGCTTGTACGGCACCGTGGTGCAGTCGCCGGCGGCGAACACGCCCGGCACCGAGGTCTGGCCCTTGGCGTCGATCGCGATCTCGCCGAAGCGGGTGAGCTCGACCGTGCCCTTGAGGAAGTCGGTATTGGGCAGCAGGCCGATCTGCACGAAGATGCCTTCGAGCTCGATGCGCTTTTCCTCGCCGCTCACGCGGTCCTTGTAGACCAGGCCGTTGACCTTGTCGGCACCGGTCACCGCAGTGGTCTGCGCGTTCTTGATCACGGTGACGTTGGGCAGGCTGGCGAGCTTCTTCTGCAGCACCGCGTCGGCGCGCAGGGTATCGGCGAACTCGAGCACGGTAACGTGGGCGACGATGCCGGCGAGGTCGATCGCGGCTTCGATACCGGAATTACCGCCGCCGATCACCGCCACGCGCTTGCCCTTGAACAGCGGGCCGTCGCAGTGCGGGCAGTAGGCCACGCCCTTGCCGCGGAATTCCTTCTCGCCCGGCACGTTCATCTCGCGCCAGCGCGCACCGGTGGCGAGGATCACGGTCTTGGCCTTGAGCACCGCGCCGTTCTCCAGTTTCACCTCGTGCAGTTCGCCCGGCACCAGCTCGGTGGCGCGCTGCAGATTCATGACATCGACCTCGTACTGCTTGACGTGCTCCTCGAGCGCCATCGCCAGCTTGGGCCCTTCGGTTTCCTTCACCGAGATGAAGTTCTCGATCGCCAGCGTGTCCATGACCTGACCGCCGAAGCGCTCGGCGACCACCCCGGTGCGGATGCCCTTGCGCGCGGCGTAGATCGCCGCCGCCGCGCCGGCCGGGCCGCCACCGACGACGAGCACGTCGAACGCGTCCTTGGCGCCGAGCTTGGCGGCGTCGCGGGCGGCGGCGCCGGTGTCGATCTTGGCGAGGATCTCGCCGAGTTCCATGCGGCCCTGACCGAACTCCTTGCCGTTCAGGTACACCGTGGGCACCGCCATGATCTGGCGTTCCTCGACCTCGGCCTGGAACAGCGCGCCGTCGATCATGGTGTGGCGGATGTTGGGGTTGAGGATGGCCAGCAGGTTGAGCGCCTGCACCACGTCCGGGCAGTTGTGGCAGGACAGCGAGATGTAGGTCTCGAAGTTGAATTCGCCTTCGAGGCTCTTGATCTGCTCGATCACGTCGGCCTCGACCTTGGGCGGATAGCCGGCGGTCTGCAGCAGGGCGAGGATCAGCGAGGTGAATTCATGGCCCATCGGCAGACCGGCGAAGCGCACGCGCGCCTCTCCGCCCTTGGGGCCGACCGAGAACGAAGGCTTGCGCTCGCTGTCGTCGCTGCGCTCGATCACGGTGATGAGGGTGGACTGCTCGGCGACATCGGCGAGCAGTTCGCGCATCTCGCGCGATTTTTCGCCATCATCCAGCGACGCCACGATCTCGAGCGGCTGCGTCACCCGTTCCAGGTAGGCTTTCAGTTGAGTCTTGATATTGGCGTCCAGCATGGGGCTTCTCCCTCGGATTTATGTGCGCCGCCGCTGTTTTCGGCGGCCGGATACGACGCAGCCGGCACGGGGCCGGCTGCTGGGCAAGCGGCCCGGGCCGGGTAGGCCCGGGCTGTGCAGTGGCGCGTCTTAGATCTTGCCGACCAGGTCGATGGACGGGGCCAGGGTCTTCTCGCCTTCCTTCCACTTCGCCGGGCACACTTCGTTCGGGTGCGAAGCAACGTACTGGGCCGCCTTCAGCTTGCGCACGGTCTCGGTCACATCGCGGGCGATGGCGTTGTCGTGCACTTCCATGGTCTTGATGACGCCTTCCGGGTTGATGATGAAGGTGCCGCGCAGCGCCAGGCCTTCTTCGGCGATATGCACGTCGAAAGCGTTGGTCAGCTGGTGGGTCGGGTCACCGACCAGGGCGAACTGGGCCTTGCCCACGGCCGCCGAGGTTTCGTGCCACACCTTGTGCGAGAAGTGGGTGTCGGTGGTGACGATGTAGACTTCGGCACCGGCCTTCTGGAACTCGGCGTAGTGGTCGGCCGCGTCTTCGATTTCGGTCGGGCAGTTGAAGGTGAAGGCGGCGGGCATGAAGATCACCACCGACCACTTGCCGATGAAGTTCTCTTCGGTGACCGGCACGAACTTGCCGTTCTGGAACGCGGTGGCCTTGAAGGGCTGGACTTTGGTATTGATCAGGGACATCTGGATTCCTCCGAAAGATTGATGAGGTGGCGTGGTGAAAACTTGATGGAGTGGATTCTACGGAGCGATGACGAATCGCTCTAATTGATTGTGAGGATTGCCGCTATTGTCATAACCTATCGAATCGCAGAAACCACATGATTCTCATCAACTGGGGACGCGAGCCCGGATTTCAAGCCTCGGCCAGATGGCGCCGCACCGAGATCGCCGCACCCAGCCAGCCGAGGAAGGCGGCGAACAGCACGATCGCGGCCGACGCCGCCGGCCCCGGCCCGGCGAGCGCGAACACCGCGCCGTAGGTTTCGGCGAGCGCGGTCACCGGCCGTTCGAGGGCGCGCACACCCAGCCACACCGTACCGAGCGCGACCAACCCGCCGAGCGCGCCCTGCAGCCCGCCATACCAGTAGAACGGCCGCCGGATGAAGGGGTCGGTGGCGCCGAGCAGGCGGCTCACCGCGATTTCCTGGCGCTGGGTGAGGATCTGCAGGCGGATGGTGTTGAAGGTGACGATGACCAGCGCGAAGCCGAGCAGCCCGGCGAGCATCAGCACCGCCGAACGCCCCAGGCCGAGCAGCGCGTGCAGACGCTTGACCCAGCCCGAATCGAGTTGCACGTGGGCGACCTGCGGCCAGCCGCGGATGTCGCCGGCGATGCGGTCGAACACCGCCGGATCTTCGGTGTTCAGGGTGAGCACGAAGGCGTCGGGCAGCGGATTGGTCGCCAAGCCGCCGAGCACGTCGCCGAGGCCATTGCGCTCGAGCTGGCGCAGCGCCTCGTCGCGTGCCACGAAGCGGTAGCTCGCCAGCGCCGGCTCGGCCTTGAGCCGCGCCTCCAGCGCGGCGGCCTCGTCCGCCGCCGCGGCGCGTTCGAGAAACACGCTGATCTCGGGGGTGCCGGAGACCCCGCGCGCGAGCGCGGCGACGTTCTCCAGCAGCAGATAACCGCCCGCCGGCAGCGATAGCGCGATGCCGACGACGAGCGCGGCGAGCACGGTGCCGATCGGCTGCGCGGCGAGACTGCGCAGCGCGTGAGCGATGGCACGCACATGCAGATAGAGCCAGTTGCTCATCGAGCGCCCCTCCTGGCGCAACGCACGCTCATCGCTCCGCCTCCGTCAGCAGCCCCTTCGCCAGCACCAGCCGGCGCGGCCGGACCTCGGCGAACAGGCTCGCATCGTGGGTGGAGACGATCACGGTCACCCCCGCGCCGTTGAACGACTTGAACAAGGTGGCGATTTCCTTTGCATAGGCGGGATCGAGGTGGGCGGTGGGCTCGTCGGCGATCAGGATCGACGGCCGGTTGACGATCGCGCGCGCGATCGCCACGCGCTGCTGCTCGCCGCCGGACAGACCCGCCGGCATTTCCTTGTCGCGCCCGCCGAGGCCTACGCGGTCGAGCGCCGCGGCCACCCGGCGCGCCGCATCGCGCGGCGGATGACCGGTGATCACCAGCGGCAGCATCACGTTGTCGAACACCGGACGGTCGAACAGCAGCCGGCTCTCTTGCAGCACCAGGCCGAGGTTGCGCCGCAGGTAGGGGATCGCGCGCTGCGGCAGACGCGACACGTCCTGGCCGTTGATCCGCACCGTGCCCGAACTCGGCCGCTCGATCGCCGGAATGAGCTTGAGCAGCGTGCTCTTGCCCGCGCCGGAGTGGCCCGACAGCACTACCAGTTCGCCGTGGCGGATCTCGAAACTGACCCCGGCGAGCGCGGTATAGCCGCCCGCGTATCGCTTGGCGACCTCCTCGAAGACGATCATGCGCGCGCGCCCGCGCCGCCATCCGCCTTGCTGGCCCCGGGCAGCGGCTCGAACAGCGCATCGACGAACTCGCGCGCCATGAACGGCTGCAGATCGTCGATCCCCTCGCCGACGCCGATGAAGCGCAGCGGCTTCGGACACTGGCGGGCGATCGCGGCGATCACCCCGCCCTTGGCGGTGCCGTCGAGCTTGGTCACCACCAGGCCGGTGACGCCGACCGCGGCGTCGAAGGCCTTGACCTGGGCGAGCGCGTTCTGGCCGATGTTGGCGTCGAGCACGAGGATGACCTCGTGCGGGCCGGAGGGCTCGGCCTTGGCGATGACGCGGCGCACCTTGGCGATTTCCTCCATGAGGTGGAGCTGGGTCGGCAGGCGGCCGGCGGTGTCGGCGAGCACGATGTCGATGCCGCGCGCGCGCGCCGCGTTGATCGCGTCGAAGATCACCGCGGCGGCGTCGCCGCCGTCCTGCGCGATCACGGTGACGTTGTTGCGCTCGCCCCAGGTCATCAGCTGTTCGCGCGCGGCGGCGCGGAAGGTGTCGCCCGCGGCGAGCAGCACGCTCTTGCCCTGGGCCTGGAAATACTTGGCGAGCTTGCCGATGGAGGTCGTCTTGCCCGAGCCGTTCACGCCCGCGATCATGATGATGTAGGGCCGGTGGCCGGCGATCTGCAGCGGCTGCTCGAGCGGGGCGATGATGCCGTGCAGCGCCTCGGCGAGCGCCTGCTGCAGCTGGTCGGCGGTCTCCAGGCGGTCGCGCTTCCAGCGCAGGCGCAGCTCGTCGAGCAGGTGCTGGGTGGCCTCGACCCCGCAGTCGGCCATCAACAGCGTGGTTTCCAGTTCCTCGAGCAGGTCCTCGTCGATCTTGCGGCGACCGAACAGGCTTGCCAGACCGCCGCCGAGTTGCTGGCGGGTACGCGCCAGCCCGGCCTTCAGGCGCTCGGCCCAGGAA
>JAEWVQ010000313.1 GCA_023459095.1 Pseudomonadota bacterium
GGACCATGTTGTCCCAGGAGTCCTCGGGATACTCGCCGGGATCGTTGCTCATGATGGCGATGCTGCCGATGCCGAGCGTCGCCAGTTCGCGCGCATCGCGCACGATGCGGTCGATCACCGCCTTCACGTAGGGGCAGTGGTTGCAGATGAACATGACCAGCAGGCCATTGGGGCCGCGGGTTGAAGCGAGGGTGTGGCGACGACCGTCGGTGCCCGGCAGATCGAAATCCGGTGCCGGCCAGCCGAAATCGCACACCGGGGTGGTCATGGCCGCCATGGCGCTCTCCGGGTAGTACGTGCGCCTATAATCTTACGATGATTTCGCGCTTTCATTTCCCGGGGACGCTGCCTGACGGCGGCGAGGTGGCCTTGCCCGAGGCCGTGGTCCATCATGCGCTGCGCGTGCTGCGCCTGCGCGACGGCGAACCGCTGGTGCTGTTCGACGGTGGCGGCGGCGAGGTCGACGCCCGCCTGGTGGTGCGTGGCAAGGCCGGCCACGCGGTGCTCGGTGCGCGCCGCACGATCGACCGCGAATCGCCGCTGCAGGTGGTGCTGGTGCAGGCGCTGGCGAGCGGCGACAAAATGGACTGGATCGTGCAGAAGGCGGTCGAGCTGGGGGCGGCGGGCGTGGTGCCGGTGGCCGCCGAGCGCTCGGTGCTCAAGCTCGGCGGCGAGCGTGCCGACAAGCGCCGCGCGCACTGGCAGCAGGTGGCGCAGGCGGCGTGCGAGCAGTGCGGCCGCAACCGCCTGCCCACGGTGGCCGAGCCGACCACGCTGGCGGCCTATCTCGCCGCGCAGCGCGCCACCGCCAAGCTGATCCTCGCCCCCGGCGGCGAATCCGGGCTCGCCGGCCTGCAGCGGCCGAGCGCGCCGCTGCATGTGCTGATCGGCCCCGAAGGCGGCTGGAGCGAGGCCGAGCTCGCCGCCTGCCGGGCCGCTGGCTGTGTCGCCCTCGGTCTCGGGCCGCGCATTCTGCGCACCGAAACCGCCGGGCTGGCGGTGCTCGCCGCGCTGCAGGCGAAGTGGGGCGATTTCTGAGCGGGCGCACCGCCCATCCGGCGCCCACGAAAACGACAACAACGACAACGACAACGACAACGACAGGGAGTCGCGATGTTCGAATCCGCCGAGCTCGGCCACAAGACCGACAAGGAAGAGTACGAGGCGGCGGTGCCGCCGCTGCGCACCGCCTTGCTCGACGCTCAGTACGAGATCCTCGACCTCAAGCAGTTCGCCGTGGTGGTGCTGATCAACGGCATCGACGGCGCGGGCAAGGGCGAGACCATGAATCTGCTCGACGAGTGGATGGACCCGCGCCACATCGAGGGCTGGGCGTTCGACCAGCCCGCCGCCGAGGAGGCCGAGCGCCCGTTCATGTGGCGTTTCTGGCGCGCGTTGCCGCCGCGCGGCAAGATCGGGGTGATGTTCAACAACTGGTACACGCAGCCCATCCGTGACCGCGTCGGGCGCGTCGGCAGCAAGGCCGATTTCGAGCAGCGTCTCGACGAGATCCGCCGCTTCGAGGACATGCTCGCCCAGGAGGGGGTGCTGCTGGTCAAGTTCTGGTTCCACCTCTCCAAGGACGGGCAGAAGAAGCGCCTCAAGGAGCTGGAGAAGGACCCGCGCACGCGCTGGCGGGTGACCGAGCGCGACTGGCATTTCTACGACCAGTACGAGCGCTACCGCGACGTCGCCGCGCGCGCGCTGCGCCAGACCAGCACCGGCAACGCGCCGTGGATGATCGTCGATGGCAGCGATCCGCGTTTTCGCGCGCTCTTCGTCGGCCGTGCGCTGCTGGCGGCGCTGCAAAAGCGCCTCGAGGTGGCCCGCCTCAAGCACGCGCCGCGCCAGCTCGCGCCGCCCCTGCCGCCGCTCATCGACCGGCGCGATCTGCTCAACAGCCTGGTGCTGCGCCAGGAGATGAGCAAGAAGGAGTACGAGGAGGCGCTCGAAGGCTACCAGGGTCGGCTGGCGCTGCTGACCCGCGAGGCGGCGTTCCGCAAGCACACGCTCGTGCTGGTGTTCGAAGGCGCCGACGCGGCCGGCAAGGGCGGCGCGATCCGCCGCGTCACCGGCGCGCTCGACATCCGCCAGTACAGCGTGGTGCCGGTCGCGGCGCCGACCGAGGAGGAGCGCGCCCAGCCCTATCTGTGGCGCTTCTGGCGCCATCTGCCGGCGCGTGGCAAGACCATCGTGTTCGACCGCTCGTGGTACGGCCGGGTGCTGGTCGAGCGCGTCGAGGGTTTCTGCTCGGAGGCGGACTGGATGCGGGCTTACTCGGAAATCAACGATTTCGAGGAGCAGCTCGACGCCGCTGGCGCGATCGTGGTCAAGTTCTGGCTCGCGATCGGCAAGGACGAGCAGCTCGAGCGCTTCAAGGCGCGCGAAGCCGAGCCGCACAAGCGCTTCAAGATCACCGCCGACGACTGGCGCAACCGCGACAAATGGGACGACTACGCACGCGCGGTGTGCGACATGGTCGATCGCACCAGCACCGAAATCGCGCCATGGACGCTGGTCGAGGCGGAGAACAAGTATTTCGCCCGCATCAAGGTGCTGCGCACCATCTGCGAACGGCTGGAGGCCGCGCTCAAGCGTTGAGGCGGCGGGAGCGTCCGGCGCCGGCGGCTTCCGCTAGAATTCGCTCATGACAATGCGCCGGCGCCCTTGCTGCAGAGGGCGACCGACATAACTTCGCGGTGATTGCTTGAACGCCGAATCCTCCCCCGACACGCCTGTCGACACCTCGTCCGCGGCGCCTCCGCCTCCACCCGCGGAGCGCGCGGCCGCCGCGGCGACCGACTCCACCGCGCAGTTCGTTGCCTGGGTGCGCGGCGCGGCGCCCTATATCCACGCCTTTCGCGGCAAGACCTTCGTGCTCGGCTTCGGCGGCGAGGTCGCTGCGGGCGATGCCGCGCAGCGCCTGGCCTACGACTGCAATTTGCTCGCCGCGCTCGGCATCCGGCTGGTGCTGGTGCATGGCGCGCGCCCGCAGATCGATGCCGAACTTGCGCGCCGCGGCCTCGAGCCGCGCTACCACAACGGCCTGCGCGTGACCGACGGCGCGGCGCTCGAATGCGTCAAGGCAGCGATGGCGGTGACCCGCATCGAGCTCGAGGCGCTGCTGTCGCAGGGCTTGCCGAACACGCCGATGGCGGGCAGCTACATGCGCGTGACCGGCGGCAACTTCATTACCGCGCGCCCGGTCGGTGTGGTCGACGGCGTCGATTACCAATACACCGGCGCGGTGCGCAAGATCATCGCCGAAGAGATCAACGCCGATCTCGACCAGCAGAACGTGGTGCTGATCTCCTCGCTCGGGGTGTCGCCGGCGGGCGAGATATTCAATCTGCCGATGGAGGACGTCGCCGAGGCGGTGGCGGTGGCGCTGAAGGCGGAGAAGCTGATCTACCTGTGCGACGCGCCCGGCCTGCTCGATACCGACGGCGCGCTCATCGAGTCGGTCACCGCCGACGAGGCGCAGCGCAAGTTCGACGCCGGCGAGGGGCTCACCGAAGACCTCCACCTCTATCTGCCGTGCGCGATCCGCGCGGTGCGGCGAGGGGTGGCGCGCTGCCACCTGATCGACCGCGACAAGGACGGCGCCCTGCTGCTCGAATTCTTCACCCACGCCGGGGTGGGCACGGTGGTGTCGCGCGACGCGCTGTTCCGCCTGCGCGAGGCAACGATCGACGACGTCGCCGCGCTGGTGTCGCTGATCTCGCCGATGGAGGCCGACGGCACCCTGGTGCGGCGCGGTCGCGAACTGCTCGAGCAGGAAATCGAGCGCTTCACCGTGGTCGAGCACGACGGCATGCTGGTCGGCTGCGCCGCGCTCTATCCGTTCTCCGAGGACAACGCCGCCGAACTCGCCTGCCTCGCGGTGACCCCGGAGTACCGCCGCGCCGGGCTGGGCGATCAGCTCCTGCGCCGCATCGAGCGGCGTGCGCGCATGCAGCGCCTGGAACGCCTGTTCGTGCTCACCACCCGCACCGCGCACTGGTTCCGCGAGCGCGGCTTCAGCGAGACCGGGCCGGAGGCGCTGCCCCGACAGAAGCGCGAGCTGTACAACTACCAGCGCCGCTCGAAGATCTTCGTCAAGCCCCTATGACCCGCCCCGACGCCACCCCCCGTTCGATTCCGGCGCAGGATGTGCCGGAGGCGGGCTGGGTGGTGGCGGTGGCGGTGGTCGCAGCGGGGATCGTGGCCGGCACGGTCGCGCTCGGCGCGCGCGGGGTGTTGGCGGAAGCGTGGTGGCCGGTGGTGCTCGCCGCGCTGGTCGCGGG
>JAEWVQ010000314.1 GCA_023459095.1 Pseudomonadota bacterium
CCGAAGCGCACGGCTGGCGTTCGACCCACACCGTGGTCGAGATCGTGCAGGACGACATGCCTTTCCTCGTCGATTCGATCACGATGGAGGTCAACCGTCTCGGCCTCACCCAGCACCTGATCATTCACCCGGTGATGAAGCTGGTGCGCGACCGTGAGGGCACGCTGCAGGCGATCGCGGGCGCGCAGGATGCGGGGCGGGACGCCGAGGAGGGGCGCTTCGAGTCCGTCATCCACGTCGAGGTCGACCGCCGCACCGAGCCCGCCGAACTCGCTGCGCTCGAGCAGGGACTGGGGCGCGTGCTCGGCGATGTCGCCGCCGCGGTCGGCGACTGGCGCACGATGCAGCAGCGCCTCGCCGAGGCGGTGGCCGAGGCCGAGCGCGGGCTGCCCGTCGAGGTCGGCGACACCGCCGAGGAGCGCGCCTTCCTGCAGTGGGTCGCGGCCGACAACTTCACCTTCCTGGGCTACCGCGCCTACGAACTGGTGGGCGACGGCGTCGACATCCAGCTGCGCGCGCTCGCCGACAGTGGGCTCGGTATCCTGCGCCAGGGCGGCGGCGAGGGCGCGGCCGGCTTGTCCGCAGGTTTTTCGATGCTGCCGGCGCCGATGCGCGAGCGTGCGCGCGCACCGCAGCTGCTGGTGCTGACCAAGGCCAACGCGCGCGCTACCGTGCATCGCCCCGGCTATCTCGACTACATCGGCGTGAAGCGTTTCGATGCCGACGGCCGCGTGTGCGGCGAGCATCGCTTTCTCGGCCTCTACACTTCCACCGCCTATCACGCCACGCCGGAGAGCATTCCGTTGCTGCGCCGCAAGGTGGGCACGGTGATCGCGCGCGCGGGCTTGCTGCCGCGCAGCCACGCGGCGAAAACGCTGAGCAGCATCCTGCAGCAGTATCCGCGCGACGAACTGATCCAGATCGACGACGATGCGCTCTTCGATCACGCCATGGGCATCCTCGGCCTCGCCGAGCGCCAGCGCACCCGGTTGTTCGTGCGCCGCGACCCCTTCGGGCGCTTCCTGTCGTGCCTGATCCACACCCCGCGCGAGAACTACGATACCGGGCTACGCCAGCGCTTTCAGGCGGTGCTGATGGAGGCCTTCGACGGTCAGTCCTCCGAGTTCGAGGTCAGCCTGTCGCAGTCGATGCTGGCGCGCATCCTGATCGTCGTGCGCACGCCGCACGGCACGGTGCCCGAGTTCGACGTCCGCGACCTCGAGCAGCGCCTCGTGCGCGCGGCACGGCGCTGGGAGGACGCGCTTCACGACACCCTCGTCGAGCAGGAGGGCGAGGCGCGCGGCAACGCGCTGTTCGTACGCTATCGCGCGGCGTTTCCGGCCGGTTATCGCGAGGCCCACGACACCCGCAGCGCGGCGCAGGATATCGGCCTCATCGAGGCGCTCGCCGGCGACGCCGAACTCGGCCTCAGCCTCTACGTGCCACTCGAGGCCGCGTCCGGCGAGCTGCGCTTCCGCATCGTGCGCAAGGGTGCGGCGGTGCCGCTGTCGGCCAGTCTGCCGATGCTCGAGTGCATGGGGGTGAAGGTGCTCGAGGACCGCCCCTACGAGATCGCGCCCGCCGGCAGTGCGACCGTGTGGGTGCACGACTTCGGCATGGTTGCCGACGAAGCCGCCGTCGCCCGCGTGGTGCGCGAAGGCCAGCGCGAGATTTTTCAGGAGGCGTTCCGCCGGGTGTGGCGGGGCGAGGCCGAGAACGACAATTTCAACCGTCTGGTGCTCAGCGCTGGTCTGGACTGGCGCGAGGTGGTGGTGCTGCGCGCCTATGCGCGCTACATGAAGCAGGCTGGCGGCGCATTCAGCCAGGCCTACATGGAGCAGACCCTGGCCGCGCATCCGGCGCTCGCCCGCCGGCTCGTCGATTTGTTCATGCTGCGCTTCGACCCGGCGCAGGCCGGCAGCGCCGACATCGACACCCGCCGCAGCGCGGCGGCCGCGGCGATCCGCAGCGGGCTGGAGGCGGTCGCCAATCTCGACGAGGACCGCATTCTGCGCCAGTTCCTCGCGCTCATCGAGGCGACGCTGCGCACCAATCACTTTCAGCGTGCCGCCGACGGCGGCTTCAAGCCATGGCTGTCGTTCAAGTTCGATCCGGCGCAGGTTCCGCAACTGCCCGAGCCGCGGCCGGCGTTCGAGATTTTCGTTTATTCGCCGCGGGTCGAGGGCGTGCATCTGCGCGGCGGCAAGGTCGCGCGCGGCGGCTTGCGCTGGTCCGACCGCATGGAGGAT
The DNA here is from genome assembly GCA_023459095.1 of Pseudomonadota bacterium. Lineage (GTDB taxonomy): Bacteria > Pseudomonadota > Gammaproteobacteria > Burkholderiales > Rhodocyclaceae > JAEWVQ01. Next base: position 2,250 of record JAEWVQ010000314.1, read on the forward strand.
TTCCGCACCGAGGTGCTCGGCCTGGTGAAGGCGCAGATGGTGAAGAACGCGGTGATCGTGCCGGTGGGCTCCAAGGGCGGCTTCGTGGTCAAGAATCCGCCGCCGGCAGGCGAGCGCGAGGCGGTGCTGGAAGAAGGGCTGGCGTGCTACCGCATCTTCCTGCGCGGCATGCTCGACCTCACCGACAACCGCGTCGGCGCCGATGTGGTGCCGCCGCCGCAGGTGGTGCGCCACGACGATGACGACCCCTATCTGGTGGTGGCCGCCGACAAGGGCACGGCGAGCTTCTCCGACCATGCCAACGCGGTTGCCGCCGAATACGGTTTCTGGCTGGGCGACGCCTTCGCTTCGGGCGGCTCGGCGGGCTATGACCACAAGAAGATGGGGATTACCGCGCGCGGCGCGTGGGAGTCGGTGAAACGCCATTTCCGCCAGCTCGGGCGCGACATCCAGGCCCAGGATTTCACCGTCGTCGGCATCGGCGACATGAGCGGCGATGTGTTCGGCAACGGCATGCTGCTGTCGCCGCACATCCGTCTGCTGGCGGCCTTCGATCACCGTCACATCTTCATCGATCCCAGCCCCGATGCGGCGGCGAGCTTTGCCGAGCGCCAGCGCCTGTTCGCGCTGCCGCGCTCGTCGTGGGCCGATTACGATGCGGCGCTGATCTCGGACGGCGGCGGGGTATGGGCGCGCAGCGCGAAGTCGATCGCGCTGCCGCCGCCGGCGCGCGTCGCGCTCGGCATCGACGCCGAGACCCTGACGCCCTCCGAGCTGATCCGCGCCATCCTGCTCGCCCCGGTCGATCTGCTCTACAACGGCGGCATCGGCACCTACGTGAAGGCCAGCACCGAGACCCACGCCGAGGTCGGCGACCGCGCCAACGACGCGATCCGTGTCGATGGCGCCGAATTGCGCTGCAAGGTGGTGGGCGAGGGCGGCAACCTCGGCCTCACCCAGCGCGGGCGCATCGAATATGCGCTCAAGGGCGGGCGCATCCACACCGACGCCATCGACAACTCGGGCGGGGTCGATTGTTCCGACCACGAGGTCAACATCAAGATCCTGCTCGACGCCGTGGTCGCCGCCGGCGACCTCACCGCCAAGCAGCGCGATGCGCTGCTGCGCGAGATGACCGACGAGGTTGCCGCGCTGGTGTTGCGCGACAACTACTTCCAGGGCCAGGTGATCGCGGTGACCTGCAGCCGCGGCGTCGAACTGCTCGACAAGCAGGCGCGCTATCTGCGCCACCTCGGCAACGCCGGACGGCTCAACCGCAAGCTCGAATGTCTGCCGTTCGACGAGGACATCGCCGAGCGCAAGGCCCGCCACCTCGGCCTCAGCGCGCCGGAACTGGCGGTGCTGCTGGCCTACGGCAAGATGGAGCTGTACGACGCGGTACTCGCCTCCGACGTGCCCGAGGACCCCTACATCGCCACCGCGCTCGCGCGCTACTTTCCGCGTCCGCTGCGCGAGCGTTTCGCCGCGCCGATCGGCCGCCACCCGCTGCGCCGCGAGATCGTCGCCACCCACGTCGTCAACAGCATGGTCAACCGCGTCGGGCCGAGCTTCGTGTTCCGTGTGCAGGAAGAGTCCGGCGCCGCCGCGGCCGACATCGTGCGCGCCTACGTCGCCACCCGCGAGGTGTTCGACCTGGTGCCGTTCTGGCGTCATATCGAAGCGCTCGACAACCGCATCGCCGACGCCACCCAGACCGCGATGATCGTCGGCGCGCAGAAGCTGATCATGCACGGCACGCTGTGGTTCCTGCTGCGCCGCCACCAACTGCGCGAACTCGACATGACGGTGCGGCGCTTCGCCCCCGGCATCGCCGATCTCACGCGCAACATGACACGCCTGCTCGCGCCCACCTACCGTGACGAGCTCGAGGCCGAAATCGGGCGCCTGGGCGCGCTCGGCGTGCCCGGCGATCTCGCCCATCGCGCCGCCAGCGTCGATGTGCTGCACAGCGCGCTCGACATCGTCGAGGTCGCCGAAGAGGCGGGACGCGACCCGGGGTCGGTCGCGGAAGTCTATTCCGCGCTCGACGAGCAGCTCTGCCTGCACTGGCTGTGGCGCCAGATCGCCGCCCTGCCCGCCGACAGCCACTGGCAGGGCATGGCGCGCAAGGCCATGCTCGACGACGTCGCCAACCGCATGCGCGACCTCACCGCGGCGGTGTTCCGGCGCGGCGCGGCGGACGTCTCCTGCACCCAGCTCCTTGCCGACTGGAAGACCCGTCAGGCCTTCCAGCTCGCGCGCTGGGAGCAGGTGCGTGGCGAACTGCAGCCCACCGGCAGCCTGGACATGGCGATGGTGTCGGTGGCCTTGCGCGAACTGCGCGCACTGGTGCCGGCGGGCGGGTAGCGACGCCGGCGCGCACCTGCGCCGATGACATGCGTGGGTGGGCACTGCCTGCGCGATGCGTTACAATCCGCGGCATTTCCACGGTTTGTGAACAAGGTGTTGCGATGGCGCCCTGTGGGGCATTTGCGCAGCATTGCTGCTCACGGTCGGGCGCTCGCGGACGGCCTTGCGCATGGGCGCGGGCGGATTCGCGGTGCGTGACGGTTTCATATGCATTGGCGTGCAGCGGGGCTGCGGATCGACTTCGATCGTGGCAGCCCCGGCCAAAGAACCAGACCAAACCGGCTCAGGCCGGTTTTGTCTTTTGCGACGTTCCGAGTGCGTTTCGGTGCCGTGCTGCCATGCGCCGCGCTTTGCGTCCGGCCGCTCGGCCCGAAGGCATCCAGCTGGGATTCAACATGCGTATTCTGGTCAGCAACGATGACGGCTATTTCGCGCCGGGGATCGCGGCGCTCGCCGAAGTCCTCGGTGAACTCGGTGAGGTCACGGTGGTTGCGCCGGAGCGCGACCGCAGCGGCGCGAGCAACTCGCTGACGCTCGACCGCCCGCTGTCACTGCGACGCGCCGCGAACGGCTTTTACTTCGTCAATGGCACGCCCACCGACTGCGTTCATCTGGCGGTCACGGGCATGCTCGATCATCTGCCCGACATGGTGGTGTCGGGCGTCAATCACGGCGCCAACATGGGCGACGACACGATTTACTCGGGCACGGTGGCGGCCGCCACGGAAGGCTATCTGCTCGGCGTGCCCTCGCTCGCGGTGTCGCTGGTGAGCAAGGGGGCGTCGGATTTCTCCGCGGCTGCGCGGGTGGCGCGCGACATGGCCGAGCGCCTGATGCGCGCGCCCTTCCAGGGGCCGGTGCTGCTCAACGTGAATGTGCCCGATCGCCCCTACGAGCAGCTTAAGGGGACGCGGATCACGCGCCTGGGGCGACGCCACAAGGCCGAGCCGGCGATCCGCAGCGTGACGCCGCGCAACGAGACGGTGTATTGGGTGGGCGCCGCCGGAGCGGCGGCCGATGCCGGTGAAGGCACCGACTTTCACGCCGTTGACGAAGGCTACGTGTCGGTCACCCCGTTGCAGATGGACCTGACCCACACCGGTCTGATCGGTCCAGTGAGGGACTGGCTGGCGCGATGACGGCTCGGGCGACGGACAGCGGCCAGGCCGCGGCGCGCGCGCGCGCGCGCATGATCGAGCGCCTGCGCGGTCAGGGCATACGCGACGAGCGCGTGCTGGCGGCGATGCTGCAGATTCCGCGCCACCTGTTCGTCGAGGAGGGGCTCGCCTACAGCGCCTATGACGATACCGCGCTGCCGATCGGCTTCCAGCAGACGATTTCGCAGCCCTACATCGTCGCGCGCATGATTGAAGTGCTCGGCGCCGGCCGCGAGCTCGGGCGCGTGCTGGAAATCGGTGCCGGTTGCGGCTATCAGGCCGCCGTGCTGTCGCTGCTCGCGCGCGACGTGTATACGGTGGAGCGCATCCGCCCCCTGCTCGATCGGGCGCGCGCGAACCTGCGGCCGTTGCGCTTGCCAAACGTCCGTCTGAAATGTGCGGACGGCTCGCTGGGACTGCCCGAGGCCGTTCCGTTCGATACGATCATCGTCGCCGCGGCGGCGGTGGGGGTGCCCCAGGCGCTGAAGGATCAGCTCGCGCCCGGCGGTCGGTTGATGATTCCTGTCGGTTCAGGCGAGCAGCGTCTGCTGCTCGTCGAACGGCAGGGTAATGTGTTCAGGGAAAGTTGGTACGAAGCAGTGCGCTTCGTGCCGCTTCTGACTGGTACGGAATGAACGATTCTACTTCGCTGCGCAAGGGCGCATCCCTGGCAGGCCTCGCCTGTCTTCTTCTGTTGACCGTCGGCTGCGCCAGCCGGGTCTCGGCGCCGGTGCGCGACGGCACGCCGCCGCCCGCGGCCGGTGCGCCGGCCGCCGAGGCGCCGAGGGCCGCCACCCATGTGGTGCGTCCCGGCGAGACCCTCAACGCGATCGCGCGCCAGCACGGCGTGACGGTGCGCGATCTGGTGGTGTGGAACAGCCTCGCCAATCCCGATCAGATCCATGTCGGGCAGGAGTTGCGCGTCGGTGCGGGCGAAGGCGCCGCGGTCGCGCAGGCGATTCCGGTGACCCCCGACGCGCCGGTGGTGACGCCGGTCGTGCCGGCGGGCGCGGAGCCGCAATCGGTGGCGATCCGCCAGGAGCCCAAGGGCGGCAAGCAGCCGTATTCGGATGCGGCGTGGGCGAAGGCGAATCCGTCGCCGGGCACGGAGGCTGCACCCGCCGCGGAGTCGAAGGCGGGCGTGCCCGCCGGCTCCGAGGCGGCGAAGGCGCCGTCGGGCGCGGGCGACTGGCTGTGGCCGGTGCAGGGCAAGATCATCTCCGGCTTCGACGACCCTTCCGGCAGCGACGGCAAGCTCAAGAACAAGGGCATCGACATCGCCGGAACGCCGGGTACGCCGGTGGTCGCGGCCGATTCCGGCAAGGTGTATTACGCCGGCAGCGGCTTGCCTGGACTGGGAAAACTGGTCATCATCAAGCACGACGCAAACTTCCTCACCGTCTACGCACATAACCAGCAACTGGTTGTAAAAGAAGGCGACACGGTGACGAGGGGACAAAAAATCGCCGAGCTGGGCAGTACCGACGCCGATCGCCCCAAGCTGCATTTCGAGGTCCGCAGACAGGGGCAGCCCGTCGATCCGCTGAAGTATCTGCCGGCACGCTGACAGGAGACGAAAGCGTATGGAAGAGACGGTTGGCCCTGACGAACTGGAAACGAGTCAAGAAGAACCGGATCTTCCCCTGGAGGTGGAAGTTTTCTCCGACCGCCAGGCGCAGGTCGTCGAAAACGAGTTCCTCAGCGACGTCACCCAGATCTATCTGAACGAGATCGGTGCCAACCCGCTGCTCACCGCGGAAGAGGAAGTGGTGCTCGCCCGGCGGGTCCGCAGCGGCGATTTCGATGCGCGCCAGACCATGATCGAGCGCAACCTGCGCCTGGTCGTGAACATCGCCAAGCATTACCTGAACCGCGGTATACCGCTGCTCGATCTGGTCGAGGAAGGCAACCTCGGTCTGATGCACGCGCTTGACAAGTTCGATCCCGAGCGCGGCTTCCGCTTCTCGACCTATGCCACGTGGTGGATACGGCAGAACATCGAGCGCGCGATCATGAACCAGTCGCGCACGATCCGCCTGCCCGTGCATGTGGTGAAGGAGCTCAATCAGGTGCTGCGCGCGCAGCGCAGCATCGAGGCCTGCTCCAACGGCGAATCGAGCCTGGAGGAGATCGCCCGCAGGCTGGAAAAGTCGGTCGACGACGTGCGCGCGATCCTTGCCCTCAGCGAGCACACCGCTTCGCTCGATGCGCCGCTCGACATCGATCCCAGCCTGTCGATCGGCGAATCGCTCGCCGACGAGCACGCCGAAACCCCCGACGTGCAGATCCACACCGCTGAAATCGAAGACTTGATCCGCACCTGGATCAACATGCTCAACGACAAGCAGCGCCTGGTGATCCGGCATCGCTACGGTCTGGACGAGTGCGAAATGATGACGCTGGAGGAACTCGCTTCGCGTCTTGAGCTCACCCGCGAGCGCGTGCGCCAGATTCAGCTCGAAGCCCTCAGCCAGTTGCGGCGCATCCTCAAGCGCCGCGGCATCTCCAAAGACGTCCTGCTGTAGGCCCCGGCATCGCTGGGCTGCGCGTGACGTGTGGCGAACCCACGGCTGCCGCAGCCTACCGCTTCAGCGCGCCGCGGTCCGTGCCGCGCGCAGCGCCTCGGCGAGCTGGAACACCGACATCGCGTAGAAGCTGCTGCGGTTGTAGCGCGTGATCACGTAGAAATTGCGGTAGCCGAGCCAGTACTCGGTGGCGGCCCCCGGCGTTTCCAGATCGACCAGGGTGGCCATGGCGTCCACCGGCTGGATGCCGAGCGCGCGGACACCGGCGGCATCCAGGGTCGCAGCATCGAGGCTGGGCTCGATGCCGGCCGCGACCAGCGGTGCGGGCGTGGCCTCCGGCGTCAGCACGGCGCGCACCGCCACCGCAGCGCCGGGCTCCCAGCCGTGGGCGTGCAGATAGTGGGCGACGCTGCCGATCGCGTCCTGTGGGTCGGCGTCGAAGTCGATGCGGCCGTCGCCGTCGAAATCGACTGCGTAGTTGCGCACGCTGCTCGGCAGGAACTGCGGATAGCCCAGGGCGCCGGCATAGGAGCCGTAGTAGCTGGCGGGATCGCGCTGCTGCTCGCGTGCGAGCAGGAAGAGATTCTCGAGCTCGCGACGGAACAGGTCGGCACGCGGCGGATAATCGAAGGCGAGGGTGGCGAGCGCCGACAGCGTGGAGAAGTTGCCGGTGTGGCGACCGTAGACGGTTTCGACGCCGATGATGGCGACGATGAACTCGGGGGCGACGCCGTAGCGTTCGGCCGCGCGTTTCAGGCTGGCCTCGTGCTCGGCCCAGAACGCGAGTCCGCCGTTGATCCGGACGGCGTCGAGAAAGCGCGCGCGGTAGCGCTGCCAGGAGCGCACGCCGGGCTTGCTCGGCGGTTTGATCAGCTCGATCACCCGCGGCTCGAAGCTCGCCTGGGCGAGGCTGGCGCCGACAGCGGCGGGGTCGAGGCCGTGGCGGTTGGCAAGATCGTGCACGAAGCCTTTGACTTCGTCGCGGTCGAGGTAGGACGCGGACGCCGGGTGGGCAAGCAGGCTGGCGCCGAGGGCGCATGCGGCGATGAGGGGGGAGCGGCGGAGTTTCATTTCTTGGCTATGCGGTGGGCGGCCTCGCAGGTGCCGAGGCCGCCTTGGGGGCTGCGCGCCGGACGAGCGTGCGGGCGAGTCATGACAGATCGAGGTGCCGGATGCGTTGGGTGAGGCTGCGTATGGCCTTCTGGTCGGGCGTCGGGCCGTAGCGCAGGCGGGCGTAAGTGGCGGCAATGTCGGCCAGTTTACCGCCGTGGCGCGGCATGTGGGTCGCCAGCCGGCGGCCGTAGTCGAGCGGGCCTTCGGCGGCGGCGCGGGCGAGGCCGTGGCGGGCGAGCCGGTCCGAGAATGCGGCCCAGGCGCGGTCGAGGGCGTCGGCCTGGCTGCGCGTGCGCACCGCCCACACCATCAGCACGGCAAGCAACGCCGCGCCCAGCACGGCGATGAAGCCGGCGAGCATGCTCCACCCCGCGCGCTCCAGCCCTAGCCGGCTCAGCAGTTCGCGCTGTTGGTCGGCGCTGTAGCCGAGCACGACCTGGTTCCAGGCATTGGATACGGCCTCCCAGCGGTGGCGCAGGGTGATCAGCCAGGCGAGGTCGGTGCGCAGCATGAACGGCAGCGGCTCGCCGGCAGGCAGGGCCGACGCGAGGCCGTTCTCGATGCGCGCCGGCGCGGCCAGTGCGGTCGGGTCGATGCGTACCCAGCCGCGCCCGGCCAGCCAGACTTCGGCCCAGGCGTGGGCGTCGGACTGGCGTACCACCACGCTGCCATCGACTGGATTGATCTCGCCGCCCTGGTAGCCGGTGACGACGCGCGCGGGCACGCCGGCGGCGCGCATCAGGAACACGAAGGCGGACGCGAAATGCTCGCAGAAGCCGCGGCCGGTGTCGAACAGGAAGCCGTCCACGCTGTCGCGGCCGAGCAGAGGCGGGCGCAGGGTGTAGATCAGCCGTGCGTCCTGCAGATGGCGCAGCGTGCGCGCCAGCACGGCGCCCGGGTCTGGGGCGCCCGCTGCAAGCTGTGCGGCGAGCGCGCGGGCGCGCGGATTGCCGTCGGCAGGCAATTGCAGGGCGGCCTCGAGGGCCTGCGGCGGCTCGGCCACGCCAACCACGGCATCGGGGTAGGCGGCGAGTTCGAAACGCATGCGTTCGCGCACCCGGCGCTGGGCGAAGGCCTGAAAGTCGGCGGTGTAGCGCACGCCGGGCAGGTCCGGGGCGACGTAGTCGAGGGCGAGCAGCCAGTGGCGGTCGTGGGCTTCGAGGGTGAGACGGTAATCGAGGCGCCCCCCCCGGGCAGGGTAGGGGGCGGTGTCGCGCACGGTGGGCGGGCTCATCCGCCACGTGCTGCCGTCAAACTCGCCGAGCACCGGGCCGCGCCAGTAGCGCTGCGCGCGCGGTGGCGGCGGGCCGTCGAACTCGGCGCGGAAGGCGATCTCGTCGGACTGTCCGAGATTGCTGATCGAGCCCGGCGTCATTGTGTCGGAGAGCCCGGTGCGGGCGCTGTGGGCATCGGTCGGCAAGGCCCACAGCGGCCCCGGCAGGCGCGGAAAGAGCACGAACACCACGACCATGAAGGGCAGCCCCTGGGCGACGAGCACCGCACCGGTGCGCAGCCGTGCGCCGGCGCGCGCCTGCGGGTCGGAGAGGGCGAGCAGGCTGCACATGGCGAGCACGGTGCCGGCGAGGGTGACGAGGGCGATCGGCAGGGTCTGGTTGTCGAAGAACTGACCGAGGAGCAGGAACAGGCAGAGCAGCACGGCGGCGTGGATGTCGCGCATCGCGCGCGCTTCGAGCAGTTTCAGGCACAGCATCAGGCTGAGCACGACGATGCCCGGCTCCAGACCGAAGAAGCGGCCGAACTCGGCGCGTACGCCGAACACCACGGCGATCGCGAGAACGATGAGGAGCGCGCGCTGCGGCGCGACCCGCCCTTGCCACAGCAGCAGACCGCGCCAGGCGAGCAGCAGCAGGCACAGGCCGCTCGCCCACGTCGGCAGCGTCAGCATGTGGGGGGCGAGGGTGACGAGCGCGGTGGCGAGCAGCCAGGCGCCCTGGCCGCGTTGCAGGGCGGGGGCGGGCGCGGCGCGGTTGCGGAAGAGGCGGCGCAGGTCAGGCATCGGCGGGCTCCGTTCGGGACGACGGGAACTCCGCCAGCGCGCTCAGGCAGCGCATCAGATGGGCGCGGCCGCGCGCCGGTGCGATCTCGCTGCCGGGCAGGGCGAGGCCGGCGGCGAGGCCGCGGCGCTCGGCCTCGAGCAGCCAGGCAGTGAGCCGCGACAGGCGGGCTTCGTCGTCGAGCGCGGCAGGTAGCCGGGTCCAGTCGAGCACGATGTCGCCGCCGAGCTCGCCGGCGAACTGTTTGGTCTGCAGCGGTCCGCCGCGGGCGAGAGTCTTCCATGCCACATGGCGCGGCGAGTCGACATCGCGGTAGGGGCGCAGGCCGGCGAAGTCGTCGTCACCGGGGCCGGCGGTGCGGCCACCGCCGTGGCCTGCGGTGTCGTTGCCGGGCAGCGGCGGCGGATCGGTTTCCGGGGCGGGGAACACCACGCAGTCGAGCGCGGGCACGATGACGCTCCAGGCGCGGGCGAGGCCGAGTGGCCAGGTGGTCTGCAGCGTGCAGCGCCCGAGCGCGAGGCGGCCGCGGCGGCGCGTGGGAACGGCGAGGTGGATTTCGGTTTCGTCGGCGGCCGGCAGGTCGAAGCGGGTCGAGTTGCCGTGGGCGCGCAATTCGAGCGCGGGGCGGCGCTCGGCACGCGGATTGTCGAAGTGCAGGCTGAAGCGCGCCGCTTCGCCGCAGAACACCGGTTCGGCGCGGCCAGGGCGGATCGACAGCTGCAGCAGGTTGCGGAAGGCGTGGACCAGGCTGGCCAGCGCCGTGCCGGCGAGCAGGAAGACGAGGCCGTAGCCCAGGCTGAGGTTGTAGTTGATCGCGGCGAGCAGCATCACCAGCAGGGCGGCGGCAAAGGCGAAGCCGGCGGCGGTGGGGAGCACGTAGATGCGGCGTTGGCCGAGGCGGATGGGGGCGATTTCCGGGCGGCGCCCGCGCCGTACGCGGGCAAGCAGGGCCGCCACCGGCGGCAGGCGCTGGAGGCTGGTGGGCATCGCCGGCTCAGCTCACCGCGACGCTGTCCATCAGGCGGACGAGTGCGGCAGCCGGCGGATGGCGGCCGTCGCCGGCAAGGTGCAGGCGATGGCCGGCGACGTGGGGGAACACGCGCTGTACGTCTTCCGGCAGCACATGGTCGCGGCCTTCGATGAGGGCGTGGGCACGTGCCGCGCCGAGCAGGGCGAGGCCGGCGCGCGGACTCAGGCCGGCGGTGAACTCCGCGCTTTGCCGGGTCGCGGCGAGGAGCGCGTGGAGGTAGTCGATCAGGCGGTCGGCGACCGTGATGCGCTGGGCGGCGCGCTGCAGTTCGAGCAGGTCGGCCGGGGTGATCACCGGGCGCTGGCGTTCGAGCAGATCGCGGCGGTCTTCGCCCATCAGCAGGGCGCGCTCTGCGGCGCGGTCGGGGTAGCCGAGGCGGATGCGCATCAGGAAGCGGTCGAGCTGGCTCTCGGGGAGCGGGAAAGTGCCGATCTGATTCGCCGGATTCTGGGTCGCGATCACGAAGAAGGGCTCTGGCAGCGCCAGGGTATGGCCGTCGGCGGTGACCTGGCGCTCTTCCATGGCCTCGAGCAGCGCGCTCTGCGTTTTCGGCGTGGCGCGGTTGACCTCGTCGGCGAGGATCAGCTGGGCGAACACCGGCCCCGGATGGAAGCGGAAGCTGCTGCTGTCGCGGTCGAACACCGATACGCCGACGATGTCGGCGGGCAGCAGGTCGCTGGTGAACTGGATGCGCTGGAACTGCAGCCCGATCAGGCGGGCGAGCATGTGGGCGAGGGTGGTCTTGCCGACGCCGGGGACATCCTCGATCAGCAGGTGGCCGCGGGCGATCAGGCAGGAAACCGCCAGTTTGAGTTCCGCCTCCTTGCCCAGGATGATCTGATTGGCCGCCTCGATTAGGCGTGTGGCATGGTGCTGGGGCATGGCGGGGCGTACTGTGAAATTGATCGGGAAGCGGGGATAATAGACGACAAACATTGCGAGTCCGAAGCAGGGACCGGTATCGCATCCGTCATCGGGCGGATGACGAGGGACAATTCGCCCAGGTGGGGAGAGGAGGGATATGACGACGGCGTTCATCACGCACCGCGAGTGCTGGCTCCACGATATGGGGACGTTTCACCCCGAATGTCCGGATCGCCTGTCGGCGATCAACGATCGTCTGATCGCCGCCGGTCTCGATATGTATCTTTCGTTCTACGACGCGCCGCTGGCCACCGCCGAGCAGGTTGCGCGCGTCCATCCCACGGCCTATCTCGAGGAACTGCTGGCGAACGTGCCCGAGCACGGCATCCGCCACCTCGACCCCGATACGGCGATGGGGCCGAACACGATGAAGGCGGCGCTGCGCTCGGCCGGCGCAGGCGTGCTCGCCACCGATCTGGTGATGAAGGGCGAGATCGAGAACGCCTTCTGCGCCGTGCGTCCGCCCGGCCATCATGCCGAGCGCAGCAAGGCGATGGGTTTCTGCTTCCTCAACAACGTTGCCATCGCCGCCCGCCACGCGCTCGAGGCCCACGGCCTGCAGCGGGTCGCGATCGTCGATTTCGACGTCCATCACGGCAACGGCACCGAGGACATCTTCCGCGACGACCCGCGGGTGATGATGGCGAGCATCTTCCAGCACCCGTTCTTTCCGTACTGCGGCACCGAGAATCCGCCGGCACACATGTGCAACATTCCGGTTCCGGCGGGCACGCGCGGCGATGCCTTCCGCCAGATCGTCAGCGACATCTGGGTGCCGGCGCTGCGCAACCACAATCCGCAGGCCATCTTCATCTCGGCGGGTTTCGACGCTCATTACGAGGACGACATGGGTTCGCTCGGCCTGGTCGAGGCCGACTACGTTTGGGCGACCCAACAGATCAAGGCGGTGGCGGAAGATTGCGGTCACAAGCGCATCGTCTCCGTGCTCGAAGGCGGCTACGCGCTGTCCTCGCTGGCGCGTTCGGTGGTCGCCCACATCAAGGCGCTGGCCGATCTTTGAATCCGTCTTTGGGCGCGACCGGGGCCGCGCCGCGTCACCCTTCCGGGATGTCGCGGCAGGGCTGGTCGCGCGTCGGCGATCGGTTAGAATCGGGGTTTTCTTCGCTTCGGCCAACCGCCATGATTACCGGATCGCTTGTCGCCATCGTCACCCCGATGCACGAAGATGGCAGCCTTGATTTTCCCCGCCTGCGCAGCCTGATCGACTGGCATGTCGCCGAAGGCACCGACGGCATCGTCGTCGTCGGCACCACCGGCGAGTCGCCCACGGTCAATGTGGACGAACACTGCGAACTGATCCGCGTCGCCGTCGAGCATGCCGCCGGCCGCATTCCGGTGATCGCCGGCACCGGCGCCAATTCCACTGCGGAGGCGATCGAGCTCGCGCGCTTTGCCGAGCGCGCCGGCGCCGCCGCCCATCTGTCGGTGGTGCCCTACTACAACCGGCCGACGCAGGAGGGGTTGTACCGTCATTTCCGCAGCATCGCCGAGGCGGTCGGGCTGCCGCTGATCCTGTACAACGTGCCGGGGCGCACGGTGGCCGATCTGGCCAATGACACCACGCTGCGTCTGGCCGAGATCCCGAACATCGTGGGGGTCAAGGACGCGACCGGCAGCATCGATCGCGCCTGCGACCTGATCGAGCGCGCGCCCGAAGGCTTCGCCCTGTACAGCGGTGACGACATGACGGTGGCGGCCTTCATCCTGCTCGGCGGCCACGGCACGATCTCGGTCACCGCCAACGTCGCGCCGCGCGCCATGCACGAGATGTGCGCCGCCGCACTGGAAGGCAATGCGGTCAAGGCGCGCGAGATCAATGCGCGTCTGGTCGGGCTGCATCGCCATCTGTTCTGTGAAGCGAATCCGATTCCCGTGAAGTGGGCGGTGGCGCGCATGGGGCTGGCCGGCGACGGCATCCGCCTGCCGCTCACCCCGCTGTCCGAAGGGCTGCACGAACGGGTTCGCCAGGCGATGCGCCAGGCCGGCGTCAACGTCTGATCCGTCCAATCCAAATCAGGAACCTCATGAATCGCTCCACGCGCACTTCCGTTTCTCTCGTCGCGCTGTCGCTCGCCCTCGCCGGGTGCTCGGGCTCGCTGCTCGAGTCGAAGCGCATCGATTACAAGAGCGCCAGCGCCCGCCAGGTTGCCCCGCTCGAAATCCCGCCCGACCTGACCGCGCCCACGCGTGACGACCGCTTCGCCGTTCCCGACGTCGCGCCGCGCAGCGTCGCCACCTTCTCCGCCTACAGCGCCGACCGCGCCGGCCCGGCGGCCGCGCGTGCCGCGACCGAGGTGATGCCCGCGCCCGAGAACATGCGCATCGAGCGCGCGGGGTCGCAGCGCTGGCTGGTGGTGCCCGGTAAGGCCGAGGAGTTGTGGCCGCAGGTCAAGGACTTCTGGCTCGAGCTCGGCTTCATCCTCAATACCGACAGCCCCGACATCGGCGTCATGGAAACCGACTGGGCCGAGGATCGCGCCAAGATCCCGCAGGATTTCGTGCGCAACACACTGGGCAAGGTCATCGACGGCCTGTATTCGACGCCGGAGCGCGACAAGTTCCGCACCCGTCTGGAAGCGGGCAAGGACGCCGGCACCGTGGAAATCTACATCAGTCACCGCGGCATGATGGAGATCTACCCCACCGAGGCCAAGGATTCGACGATCTGGCAACCGCGTCCGGCCGATCCCGAGCTCGAGGCCGAGATGCTGCGCCGCCTGATGGTGCGTCTGGGCGCCGACGAGGCCCGCGCCCAGGCCGCGCTCGCCGAGGCGCCGGTGGCCGAACGTGCCAAGGTCACCGCGGGGGCGAACGGCGAGGTCAGCCTGAACGTGGACGAGCCTTTCGACCGCGCTTGGCGGCGCGTCGGCCTGGCGCTCGACCGCATCGGTTTCACCGTCGAGGATCGCGACCGTGCGCAGGGGTTGTATTTCGTGCGCTACGTCGACCCCGAGGCCGACAACAACAGCAAGCAGAGCGAGGGCTTCCTGTCGAAACTGGCATTCTGGCGCGGCAGTGACAAGCCGGCCGCCGCAGGTAGCGAATATCGTCTGCGTGTGCAAGGGCGCGGCGACGCGTCGTCGGTGACGGTACTGACCCGCGAGGGCGGCGCGGACCGTTCCGAAACCGCGAAGCGGATGCTGGGGCTGCTGCAGCAGGAATTGCGCTGATTGCGCTCGCGCACCGCGCGGCCGGCGTGGCCGGTGCGGTGCGTCAAACAAAAAAGCCGGTCAATCGACCGGCTTTTTTTCGCCCGAACGGCGGAGGCTTACTTCTGTGCCGCGTCCTTCGCGGCTTCGGCGGCTTCCTTCACCGCATCGGCGGCGGCGGCCGCGCCGTCCTTGGCGGCATCGACCGCAGCGGCGGCGCCTTCCTTGGTCGCGTCAACCGCTGCCGCAGCGCCTTCCTTGGCGGCTTCAGCCGCGTCCTTCACGGCTTCGCCGGCGCTCTGCGCGGCGCCCTCGGCGGGTGCGGCTACCGGAGCAGCCTGTTCGGCCGGGGCAGCGGCAGGAGTGGCCGGCGCGGTTTGCTGGACCGGCGCAGGCGCAGCGGCGGGGGCGGCCTCTTCCTTCTTGCCGCAGGCGGAAACGGCGATGGCGACCAGGGCGGCGACGAGAAGAGATTGCTTCATTTGTATTTTCCTCTTAATGGGGTCAGACAGCAGGCGACCGGCATCACCAGTCGTATTTCATGTTAGCACGCGCTGATTGACTCCAACCACCGTTCTGCTGCGCTGCGGAAGAGGTCTGTGATCGGCTCAAAGCCCAAGCCTGGCGCCACTTTGGACGTTTTCGGCGCTTACCCAAATTGTTTCAAATTGTGCGGCAAGCGGGGCGCAGCCCGGCGCGTCGGCACTGGCGTAACGGCCGCGCGGGCGGTCGCGATGGAAGCGGGTCACGAGAATGTGGTCGTCGCCGAGCAGAAACGGCGCGTCCGCCGCCGCCTGGTCGCGCAGTGCGATGCGGCGGATCGCTATACGGTGCCCGAAATGCTCGCGAAGGTGGAGCAGGCGGGGGGCGTCGCGATCGAGGAAGCGAGTGTCGGCGAGCAGGATGCGCACGGCTTCGGGGTGGGCGCTGCGGCGCAGGAACGCCTGCAGTGCGGTGATCCCGGCGGCGCTCTCGAGGCCGGTGGCGGCGAGGTCGGGGTCGAGCAGGCGGACGCCGCTGTGGGTCTGTGCGAGCGCATCGAGCAGCGCGCTTCGGTAGTGCGTCCAGCTGTCGATGGGGCCGATTGGGGCGTTCATGGCGTATCGGCGGGACGACCGAAGCCGTCGCAATACCACTCGTAAAGCAGGGCGAGGAGGTTCGCGGAGCTGGGGGCGTCGGCCGCGAGCCGGCGGCGATCGGCCAGTTCGGTGAGGAGGGCGCGGTCGTCGGCGGCGACCTCGAGAGCTTCGCCGTTGAGGTAGAAGCCCGCCTCCGACCACAGCAGCAAGGAGCGCGCGTCGAGCACATAACCGGCCTGCTTGACTGCGCGTTCGAAGGCCTTGCGCGACAGGGTCTCGTCGGGCTGCTCGAAGAACACGTGCGGCTTCGGTTCGGTCAGGTACTGGCCGACGAAGGCGGCGACGTCCTGCCGCGTCCACCGGATGCCGGCGAGCATGGCTTCGATCTGGTCGATCATCGCGCTACCGATTTCCGCGGAGTGCTGCTGGACTTGCAGGTCGGGGTCGGCATAGAGGCCGTCCAGACACAGGCGCTCCTGCAGCCAGCCGAGGAATTCGGCGCCGAGTTCCTGGGCGGTGGGCGAGCGAAAACCGATCGAGTAGGTGGTGCATTCGCCGATTGCGATGCCGTTGTGCGCCCAGTGCGGGGGCAGGTAGAGCATGTCGCCGGGTTCGAGCACCCAGTCGTGGGTGGGCTGGAAATTCTTCAGGATGCGCAGCGGCGCGCCTTCGACCAGGCTGCGGTCGTCCTGGTCGGCGATCTGCCAGCGTCGCCGGCCCATGCCCTGGAGCAGGAAGACGTCGTAGTTGTCGAAGTGCGGGCCGACGCCGCCGCCGTCGACGGCGTAGCTCACCATGAGATCGTCGAGCCGGGCCTGGGGAATGAAGTCGAACTGGTGCAGCAGCGCGTCGCCCGCCGGCACCCAGAGGTTGAGGCCCTGCACCAGCACGGTCCAGGGGTGGCGCTTGCCGCGCAGTCTGGAGGGGCGCTGGGGGCCGCGTTCGAGCTGCCATTCGCCGTCCTGGTGGCGGATGTGGCGCGACTCGACATCGGGGTCGCAGGCGAGTTCGAAGAGTTCGTCGCGCGCCAGCACGCCGGTGAAGCCGGGTACAGCCTGGCGCACGAGAAGGGGTTTCTTTTGCCAGTATTCGTCGAGGAACTGGCGGGGCGTGAGGCCCCCGAGCAGGGTCGAGATCATGGGGTGCGATTATAGGGGGCGACCGCCGTTCCGGCTCCCTGGGCCGCGGGCTTGGCGGTAAAATCGCGGCCCTTTTGCTCCTTTCTCCCTTTTTCGCGCGGACGCACCATGCCCATCGCCGTCATCGAATCCCTGGACCACGAAGGTCGCGGCGTCAGCCACGTCGACGGCAAGGTCGTCTTCATCGAAGGCGGGCTGCCCGGCGAAACCGTGGAGTATGCGTCCTACCGCAGCAAGCCGAAGTACGAGCAGGCGCAGGCGACGCGCATCCTGCGCGCGGGCGCGCAGCGCGTGACCCCGCGCTGCGCGCATTTCGGTGTGTGCGGCGGCTGTTCGATGCAGCATCTCGACCCCGTCGCGCAGACCGCGGCCAAGCAGCGCGTGCTCGAGGATGCGCTGCGCCACATCGGCGGGCTGCGTCCGCAGATCGTCTATCCGGCGATCCATGGCGCGGCGTGGGGGTATCGTTATCGCGCCCGCCTGGGCGTGCGTGTGGTGCCGAGCAAGGGTGGAGTGCTGATCGGTTTTCATGAACGGCGTTCGAGCTACATCGCCGACCTGCGTGCCTGCGACGTGCTGCCGCCGCATGTCTCCGCGCTGCTCCCGGCGCTGCACGAATTGGTCGGCGGGCTGTCGATCGCCGACCGTGTGCCGCAGATCGAGCTTGCGGTCAGCGAGGGCGTGACCGTGCTCGTGTTCCGCAACCTGCTGGCGTTCTCGAAGGCCGATGTGGCCCGCCTGGCGGCGTTTGCCGATGATCACGGCGTGCAGGTCTGGCAGCAGCCTCAGGGGCCCGACAGCGCCCAGCCGCTGCATCCGAAGGACGCGCCGGGGCTGGCCTACACGCTGCCCGAGTTCGATGTGCGGCTCGATTTCCGCCCCACCGATTTCACCCAGGTCAATGTCGACATCAATCGCCTGCTGATCCGGCGCGCGCTGCAATTGCTCGATCCGCAGCCCGGCGAGCGCGTTGCCGACCTGTTCTGCGGCCTGGGTAATTTCAGCCTGCCGATCGCGCGCCGCGGCGCCACCGTGGTCGGCGTCGAAGGCAGCGATGCGCTGGTCGCACGCGCGCTCGACAACGCGCGCCGCAACGGCCTGGCGGCGCGTGCCGAGTTCCATGTCGCGAACCTGTTCGAGGCCACCGAGGACAGTCTGGCTGCGCTCGGCCGCCTCGACCGCCTGCTCATCGACCCGCCGCGCGAAGGCGCGATCGCGGTGGTCAAGGCGATCGGCGCAGCGCAGTGTCCGCCGCGCATCGTCTATGTGTCGTGCAATCCGGCTACGCTCGCGCGCGATGCCGCGGTGCTCGTCCATGAGAAAGGCTACGTGCTGCGCGGCGCCGGCATCGCCAACATGTTCCCGCAGACCTCGCATGTCGAGTCGATCGCGCTTTTCGAGCGCGGCGAAAGGCTCTGATATACTGCGCCGCTTCCGGAAGCGTGGCAGAGTGGTTGAATGCAACGGTCTTGAAAACCGTCGTAGGTGCGAGCCTACCGTGAGTTCGAATCTCACCGCTTCCGCCAGCATCGCATGCGGCCCCGAATGGGGCCGTTCGCTTGCAGCGCGAAGGGCGGCCGGGGGGCTCGTGGAGAGCACACGGCCCGGCGGCGGGGTCCCGCTTGCGCGACGTTGCGACAGACTGCACGATCCGATCCACATCATTGAGTGCCCACGAGGGCCGGATCCAAGGGCTGCAGGTCCGCGGATCCTGCGCGATAGCCGGCGACAACCGTAAATTCCCAGCGACAGCAGCAGGTATGCAACAGCACATCCGAAATTTCTCCATCATCGCCCACATCGACCATGGCAAGTCCACGCTGGCCGACCGACTGATCCATTTCTGCGGCGGCCTGTCGGACCGCGAGATGGAAGCGCAGGTACTCGACTCGATGGACATCGAGCGCGAGCGCGGCATCACCATCAAGGCGCAGACCGCTGCCCTGCAGTACAAGGCGAAGGACGGCCAGGTCTATAACCTGAACCTGATCGATACCCCGGGGCATGTGGACTTCTCCTACGAAGTCAGCCGCTCGCTGTCGGCGTGCGAGGGGGCGCTGCTCGTGGTCGATGCCTCGCAGGGGGTGGAGGCGCAGACCGTGGCCAACTGCTACACCGCGCTCGATCTCGATGTCGAGGTGGTGCCGGTGCTCAACAAGATCGACCTGCCGGCGGCCGATCCGGACAACGCCAAGCAGGAGATCGAGGACGTGATCGGCGTCGATGCGTCGAACGCGATCCCGTGCTCGGCGAAGACCGGGCTCGGTATCGAGGATGTGCTCGAAGCCATCGTCGCCCGTATTCCGCCGCCGCGCGGCAACGCCGACGGCGCGTTGAAGGCGCTGATCATCGATTCCTGGTTCGACAACTACGTCGGCGTGGTGATGCTGGTGCGCGTCGTCGATGGCGTGCTCCGGCAGAAGGACCGCATCCTGCTGATGTCCTCCGGTGCGCAGTATCCGTGCGACCAGGTCGGCGTGTTCACGCCGAAGTCGGTGGCGCGCGACGAGCTGAAAGCGGGCGAGGTCGGGTTCGTCATCGCCGGCATCAAGGAGCTGGAAGCCGCCAAGGTCGGCGACACCATCACCCTCGCCAACAAGCCGGCGGCGGCGCCGCTGCCGGGCTTCAAGGAAATCAAGCCGCAGGTGTTCGCCGGCCTGTATCCGGTGGAGTCCTCGGAGTACGACCAGCTGCGCGATTCGCTGGAGAAGCTGCGCCTGAACGACGCCTCGCTGCAGTTCGAGCCGGAAGTCTCGCAGGCGCTCGGCTTCGGCTTCCGCTGCGGCTTCCTCGGCCTGCTGCACATGGACATCGTGCAGGAGCGTCTGGAGCGCGAGTTCGACATGGATCTCATCACCACCGCGCCGACGGTGGTGTATGAGGTCGTGCTCAACGACGGCTCGGTGATTCGCATCGAAAACCCGGCCAAGCTGCCGGAGCCGGGCAAGTACCAGGAAATCCGCGAGCCCATCATCACTGCCACCATCTTCCTGCCGCAGGACTACGTCGGGCCGGTGATCACGCTGTGCAACCAGAAGCGCGGCGCGCAGGTGGACATGCGCTACCACGGTCGTCAGGTCCAGCTCATCTACGAGTTGCCGATGAACGAAGTGGTGATGGACTTCTTCGACAAGCTGAAGTCGGTGTCGCGCGGCTACGCCTCACTCGACTACGAGTTCAAGGAGTACCGCGCCGCGGATCTGGTCAAGCTCGACATGATGGTGGGCGGCGAAAAAGTCGATGCGCTCTCGGTCATCGTGCACCGCGCCAGCGCGCAGTACCGCGGCCGCGAACTCGCCGCCAAGCTGCGCGGGCTGATTCCGCGCCAGATGTTCGACGTCGCCGTGCAGGCGGCGATCGGCTCGCACATCATCGCCCGCGAAACCATCAAGGCGCTGCGCAAGAACGTGCTCGCCAAGTGCTACGGCGGCGACATTTCGCGCAAGAAGAAGCTGCTCGAGAAGCAGAAGGAAGGCAAGAAGCGGATGAAGCAGGTCGGCAACGTCGAGATTCCGCAGGAAGCCTTCCTGGCCGTGCTGCGCACCGACGAAGGCAAATAAACGAATCTGGCGGCGCGCCCGCCGGACATTGACGGAAAACGCATGAACTTCGCCCTGATCCTGTTCCTGCTCCTGGTCGCGACCGGCATCCTGTGGTGCGGTGACCGCTTCTTCGCGCGCAAGCGCCGGGCCGCCGACGCCCCCGCGCCATGGTGGGTGGAGTATGGCGCGAGCTTCTTCCCGGTGATCCTGATCGTGTTCGGCCTGCGCTCCTTCGTCGTCGAACCGTTCAAGATTCCGTCCGGGTCGATGATCCCGACCCTGCTGGTGGGCGACTTCATTCTGGTCAACAAATGGACTTACGGCATCCGCCTGCCGGTGATCAACAAGAAGATCATCGACATCAACCAGCCGCAGCGCGGAGAGGTCATGGTGTTCCGCTATCCGGCGGATCCGTCGATGGACTACATCAAGCGCGTGGTCGGATTGCCCGGCGACCGCGTCGAGTACATCGACAAGCGCCTCACGATCAACGGCGAGCCCGTGGCGCAGCAGGAGACGGGCAGCTATCTGCATCCCGACCGGCTGTATTATTCACCGCGCTACACCGAGAAGCTCGGCGACACCGAGTATTCGGTGCTGATCGAGCGCGATGCGCCCGCGTTCATCCAGCAGGCGCTGAACTTCCCGCATCGCCAGAACTGTACTTACGTATCCGGCGGGGTACGGTGCACGGTGCCCGCGGGGCATTACTTCGCCATGGGTGACAATCGCGACGCGAGCAGCGACAGCCGGATGTGGGGCTTCGTTCCGGACGAGAACATCGTTGGCCGGGCCTTCTTCATCTGGTTCAATTTCAACGATCTGAAGCGCATCGGCCGCTTCCACTGATGCAGGGAGATTGCATATGAATCGTG
>JAEWVQ010000315.1 GCA_023459095.1 Pseudomonadota bacterium
GCGCTGTGTCCCGGCGGCAAGGAGCGCATGCGCCGGCTGATGAACGTGGTCGCCTCGAACCGCGTCGATCTGGGCGTGCTCGTCACCCACACCTACAAGCTCGACGACATCGTCGCCGCCTACGAGCTGTTCGCCAACCAGCGCGACGGGGTGCTCAAGGTCGCGATCAAGCCGAACTGACGCCGCGCTGAACCGGTATCAGAACAAAGGGCGCCCGCGGGCGCCCTTTTGCGTGTGTGGCATGCGGCGTGCGCCGCGTACCGCTCAGCGCGCCGCTTCGGCGACGAAGATCTCCACCCGGCGGTTCATCGCCCGGCCGCTGGCGGTGCTGTTGTCGGCCACCGGCTGGCGCGAGCCGCGGCCGTCGATGCTGATGCGGTTCACCGCCACCCCGCGCGCCACCAGGTAGTCGCGCGTTGCCGCCGCGCGATTGACCGACAGCGGGTTGTTGATCGCGTCCGAGCCGGTGCTGTCGGTGTGGCCGATGATGGTGACCGTGGTCACGGTGTGCTGATTCAGGCTGCTCGCGAAGCGGTCGAGGATGGGGCGCATGTTGGGCTTGATGTCGTAGCGCCCGGTATCGAACGAGATGTCGCTCGGGATGTCGAGCTTCAACTGGTTGTCGGCGGTCTGCGACACGCTGACCCCGGTGCCCTGGGTGGCCTGCTCCATCGCCGCCTTCTGCTCCTGCATGCGCTTGGACCACAGGTAACCGCCGCCCGCGCCGATCGCCGCGCCGGCCGCGGCACCGATCGCGGTCGCTTCGCCGCGATTGCCCTTGCCCGAGGTGGCTGCGCCGAGCACCGCGCCGGCGACCGCGCCGATCGCCGCGCCGGTGCCGGTATCGCGCTGGGTTTCGTTCATGCCGGCACATCCCGAGAGGCCGGCGGTGGCGACGGCGACCGCGGTCAGGGAAACGAGGATTCTTTTCATTGTCGGACTCTCCAGTCTGTTGCTTGCGGGCGCTCATTCTGGCCGCGGCAATGCCACGGCGATGCAACAAAGGGTGACAGTGCTCAGTGCCGCAAGGCGTTGATCAGCGCGCTGCACAGCGCATAACCGGCCCAGGTCATGAGGATGGCGCCGGCCAGATGTGCGACCAGGTGCAGCGCGAACCAGTTCCACGCCCCGCGCTGCAGGAAGTGAAAAGCTTCGGCGGAAAAGGTGGAGAACGTGGTCAGGCCGCCGAGCAGGCCAGTGGTGAGCAGCAGCTTGAATGCCGGCGGCAGGCTCGGCCAGCCCTCGATCGCTGCGAGCGCCATCCCCATCAGCAGGCCGCCACCGAGGTTGGCGACGAGCGTGCCGAGCGGCAAGGCCGGCAGCAGCGGATTGAGCCACACGCCCAGCCCCCAGCGCAGCCACGCGCCGCACGCCGCGCCCACGCCCACCGCCACGAAGGCGGTCGGTCCCATCACCACGCCCATGCGCGCTCTCCCATGCCGGTCCTCCCGTGGCGCCTCATACCGCCGGCAAACCGCCGGCCTCGCGCGCAGTGTACCGGAGCGCCGCGCGCTGCCGACGTGCGGCAGGCCGCGCTCACCCCGCCGCGGGTGCCGGCACGCGCGCGCCCAGCGCGCGCATGTCGGCGCCGCTCGGATGCTGGAACACGCGCAGGCCGAACTCCGGGATGATCGCGAACAGGTGGTCGAAGATGTCGGACTGGATGCCTTCGTACTCGGTCCACACCGTGGTGTTGGCGAAGCAGTAGATCTCCAGCGGCAGGCCGTCGGCGGTCGGCGCCAGTTGCCGCACCATCAGCGTCATGCCCTGATGCACGCCGGGGTGGCGGCGCAGGTAGCGTTCGACATAGGCGCGGAAGGTGCCGATGTTGGTCACCCGGCGGCGGTTGACCACATCGCGCTCGACCCGCGGCAGGGTCTCGTTCCATGCTTCCAGCTCGGCCTCCTTGGCGGGCAGGTAGCCGTCGAGGAGCGCGAAGCGGTCGAGCCGATGGCGCTCTTCGTCGCTCAGGAAGCGCACGCTGTGCTGGTCCACGTAAAGGCTGCGCTTGATCCGCCGCCCGCCCGACTCGCGCATGCCGCGCCAGTTGCGGAACGAGTCCGAGATCAGCTTCTTGGTCGGAATCGTGGTGATGGTCTTGTCGAAGTTCTGCACCTTCACCGTGTGCAGGGCGATGTCGATGACGTCGCCGTCGGCGTTGAGCTGCGGCATCTCGATCCAGTCGCCGACCCGCACCATGTCGTTCGAACTTAGCTGCACGCTCGCCACCAGCGACAGCAGCGTGTCCTGGAAGATCAGCATCAGCACCGCCGCCATCGCCCCCAGACCGGAGAGCAGGATCAGCGGCGAGCGGTCGATCAGGCTCGCCACGATGAGAATCGCGGCGACGAGGTAGATGACGATCTTGACCACCTCGACATAGCCCTTGATCGGCCGCAGGCGCGCCTGCGGACGGCGCTGATAGACGGCGTTGAGCAGATTGAGCGCCGCCGCCAGCGCGAGCGCGACGGTGAGCACGATGAAGGCGCTCGACACGTTCTCGACCACCGTCACCAATGCCTCCGGCAGCGCCGGCACCGCGCGCATGCCGATCATCAGCACCAGCGCCGGCACCACGTTCGACAGCCGCGACACCACGCGCAACGGCGCCACCTCGGGGTCGTTGCCCGGCGCCACGGCGTTGAGCAGGCGGTACAGACCGCGCAGCAGAATGTGCTTGGTCAGCCAATTCGCGAGCCAGGCCACGAGCACCAGGCCGAGCACCGCAACCAGGGTATAGGCCGGCGGATGCTGCTCCAGCCAGCCGATGGCGATCGCCATGTCCTGCGTCATGCAAACTCCCGGAAAGGCCGCAAGCGGCCACTAAAAAGCATTCCGACAAAACCATGCCCGGAGCGTTCCCGTGCGCGCCCGTGCGTGCGCCGCCGGCATGCCGGCACGCCGGGGGGATCGGCTACAATCCTCCGCTCGCAGTCCCGCGCGCCGGGCGCATGCGCGGCGTCGCCCGCCCCGTCCGGTCCCCACCCGATCACGTTCGCTTTCCGCGCCGAACGCCTCCGTCCTTAATTCCGCATTGCACCCGATGAATTCCACCGACAAAAAGGCCGACGCCACTCCCGTCGCACCGAGCAACTTCATCCGCAGCCTCATCGACGAGGACAACCGCAACGGCAAGTGGGGCGGCCGCGTCGAAACCCGCTTCCCGCCCGAACCGAACGGCTACCTGCACTACGGCCATGCCAAGTCGATCTGCCTCAACTTCGGCCTCGCCGAAAGCTATGGCGGCGTCTGCCACCTGCGCTTCGACGACACCAACCCGGAGAAGGAAGAACAGGAATACGCCGACTCCATCGTCGATGCGGTGAGCTGGCTCGGCTTCGACTGGGGCAAGCACCTGTACCACGCCTCCGATTACTTCGACACCATGTACGCCTGCGCGCTGAGCCTGATCCGCGCCGGCAAGGCCTATGTGGATTCGCAGTCCGCCGACGAGATGCGCGCCAACCGCGGCACGCTCACCGAGCCGGGCAAGGACAGCCCGTGGCGCAACCGCAGCGTCGAGGAGAACCTCGACCTGTTCGCCCGCATGCGCGCCGGCGAGTTCGCCGAAGGCACCCACATCCTGCGCGCCAGGATCGACATGGCGAGCCCCAACATCAACCTGCGCGACCCGGCGATCTACCGCATCCGCCACGCCACCCACCACCGTACCGGCGACGCCTGGTGCATCTACCCGATGTACACCTTCGCGCACCCGATCGAGCACGCGATCGAGCACATCACCCACTCGATCTGCACCCTCGAATTCGAGGACCAGCGTCCGTTCTACGACTGGCTGCTCGACGCGCTCGCCGAAGCCGGCCACTTCCCGCGCCCGCTGCCGCAGCAGATCGAGTTCGCCCGCCTCAACCTGACCTACGTCGTGCTCTCCAAGCGCAAGCTGATCCAGCTCGTCGACGAAGGCCACGTCGCCGGCTGGGACGATCCGCGCCTGCCCACGCTGATCGGCGCGCGCCGCCGCGGCTTCACCGCCGAGGGCTTCCGGGCCTTCGCCGAGCGCATCGGGGTGACCAAGTCGGACTCGTGGATCGACATGAGCGTGCTCGAGGAGTGCATGCGCGAGCACCTCAACGAAGCCGCCGAACGCCGCGTCGCCGTGCTCGATCCGCTCAAGCTCGTCCTCACCAACTACGCCGAGGGCGAGTCCGAGCTGTGCCAGGCCCCCAACCACCCGCTCAAGCCCGAGCTCGGCAAGCGCGACATGCCCTTCGGCCGCGAGCTGTGGATCGAGCGCGAAGACTTCATGGAAACGCCGGTGAAGGGCTTCCACCGCCTCTACCCCGGCAACACCGTGCGCCTGCGCTACGGCTACGTGGTCAAGTGCACCGGCTGCGAGAAGGACGCCGACGGCAACATCACCGCGGTGCTCGCCGAATACATGCCCGATTCCAAGTCGGGCACGCCGGGCGCCGACAACTACAAGGTCAAGGGCAACCTGCACTGGGTCTCCGCCGCCCACGGCTACCTCGCCGAAGTCCGCCTCTACGACCGCCTGTTCGCCCACCCGCACCCCGGCCAGCGCCGCGAAGGCGACGCGGAAGGGCTGGAGCGCAACTTCCTCGACGACATCAACCCCGACTCCCGCCGCGTCATCCAGGCCTGGCTGGAACCGGCGCTGAAGACGGCGAAGCCCGAAGAGCGCTTCCAGTTCGAACGCCACGGCTACTTCGTCGCCGACCGCGTCGACTCCACCGACGGCGCCCCGGTGTTCAACCGCACCGTGACGCTGAAGGATTCGTGGGCCAAGGGCGGGAAGTAAGACAGCACTGGCGGGGGTGCGAGCCATGACGATGGCCGGCCCCCGCCTCCGTTCTTGCTGCGGTTCAATCGGCGAAAACGGCGCCGGGGCATCGATTGCGGCAGGATTCAGGACAATGTAATTCCGCCAAGAGCGGGCTAAGGTTTTTCGCGGGGCCTCGTGCCGACCCCGAACCTGGTCGAGCAGCCGCACAACCACCCGCGGCAGGGTGGGCCCCATGTCCCTGGGCCGCGGGGTTTGACCTGTGGTTTATTGCTGCGCATAAACACGGCGCATCATAAAAACCTCATGACATCAATAGCCTCGCCCTGCGGGGCTTGACCGGACATACCACATAACTTCGTACAATCCCGCAGATTTTCGGGCTAAAACCCGTTATGCAACAGGAGAAAGGCTGTGCGCGTAGTGACCATGGCGTTGATTGACATCACCTATTGGCTGCTGTCACTACTAGCTGTCATCGCTGCCTCCTTAACGCAATACTGGACTGGGTTCGGCTTTGTGCAAGCGGGCCTGCTCTTGTACCTGCTACACCTTACAATCGTCCGAATTCCGCTCGCACTGAACTGGTCAAGCAATATGTACGGGTCGGTTTTTGGCCGAGTATTTTTCTTTCAGCTATTCGCTATCGCGACGTATGCGATTTGCTTCGCTTCCGCCCCCTCTTTTTCTGGGAAGTTTGACTCGTACTGGGACGCGGTATATTTCAGCGCCACTACTTGGACGACCCTCGGATATGGCGACATCAGCCCAACTGGCGCTATGCGACTTCTAACCTCTCTGGAAGCGCTAACTGGTCTCGCGTCACTTGCGGTGTTCGCGTCTGTCATTTGGCTTTACTGTGAGCATCGATTGACTCCGAGGACTCAAGAAGAAAATTATGCGAAAGGCTATGAACTCACGACAGACTGCGCCATGGGCTACTTTGTTGAAATCGACTCAGAGCGGGTTCGAGAGGAGCAACGTAGACGGGGTCAAATCAAGCTAAGCGCTTGCGAATGCG
The DNA here is from genome assembly GCA_023459095.1 of Pseudomonadota bacterium. Taxonomy (GTDB): domain Bacteria; phylum Pseudomonadota; class Gammaproteobacteria; order Burkholderiales; family Rhodocyclaceae; genus JAEWVQ01. The sequence continues at coordinate 5,784 of JAEWVQ010000315.1, forward strand.
GCGACTCTCGGCCGTTCATTCAAAAGTACTACTGCATCACTGGCAGACTTACACCACTTCCGCGGTTCCATGTCGTTTGCCGGGGATGCGGTTCATTTTCGAAACCGAAGCTGAATGCATATTTGGCTGCGTGGGCATGGAACCAAGGTAAACGCGGCAGGCCTCCAAAGCGGACGAGGAGCAATGATGGGGCAGCCGTATAACATAGAACATAGCGTTCTATAAGGACGCGCCAATAGCGGCACGTCCCTCAAATTTACTACGTTAGGCTGAACAAGCCCCCATGGAACGACTCTTCGCCCTTGTAGTTGCAATGCTGTTTTTGTGCCTGACGTCTTTCGCATGCGGCGCATCATTTGCCGTGCACTTGCAGGGCGAAGACCCGAACAAGCTGCTAATTCCCACGCTCACGATGTTCTCCGGCTGGGCATCTGGAATTGGGACGTTCATTGCCGCTTTCGTCGCACTGCATATTTCGAGAAAGCAATCAGCCGAAGCTCGCGCCCACGATGCAGAGCGGTGCATTCACCACGCAATGGCTGTCGCTAATGACTTACGCTCTCGCGTTCACTACTTTGAACGGACACTGGTTTGCGGCGGGCGACCACTTGCGGCCCTTACTCGCAACGCGGACGCAATCGCACGACGATATGAATCTCTCTATGACCGAGACCTCTACAGGCACCTACCCGGTCCGGTAGTAGATTCAATCACTGCAATGTCAGGCAAGTTCTTTGCGCTAGACACTTGGGTGACCGCTCAGACCTCAGCATTAGCGGGGAAGCAGCATATAGTGCTTCCGGACCGGAGAGGAGAGCTTGGCGAGGAGGCGGGGGAACTCCGAAAGCTCATGAGGGAACTTGACAACCTATTCACGGAGCTGGAGAAACTGGCAAGAGAAATTGAACGGTAGAGCGTGCCGCCTAACATGACGTATATGAACTCCCACGTAGAGTAAGACAGATCGTTTTTCTGACTTCCCGGGATGAATCACCCGCAGTCGTATATCCGGCATCTCTGGTGGGCTCTGAATGACCCATGCCGACATGGAGTCAATCCGCGATACGCCAATCGGCGTAAGGGTGAAGAAGCGAAGGCGGTATGCTCAAGCTTCTTGTCCGGACGCGACTACGGATTGCCGTAGGCGGCGGGGTCGCGCAGCACGGCCCGGGCCCTGAGTGAGCAGCATCGTCACTCGAGATGCCAGACGAGGGGCATAAACTCCGCATCGGAGGCGGGTCCGGGTCGATGGCGAAGCGCTTGTCCGGCCCGCCGTCGAACACAACGCCGATGCATCAATCAAGCGCAGAATCGAACTGAAGCACCGCAACACAGACTTCTTCGACGATCTTCGAGCCGCCCATGAAAACCCTCCACCGCCTGATCCCACTCATCATCGTGGCTGCCGTCATCGCCGCCGCCGGCTGGTGGCTGACGCGGCCGCAGCCGCTTACGGTCACGGTGCATGAGGTCGGGCGCGGCACGGTCGAGGCCACCGTGGCCAACACCCGCGCCGGCGAGATCGAGGCCTGCCAGCGCA
>JAEWVQ010000316.1 GCA_023459095.1 Pseudomonadota bacterium
GGATAGGACGGAGGGTTCGGCGCAAACGGATGCGCGGCAGCGGAGGAAGCAGTCATGGCGGACGGTGGCGGCAGGGCCGGGGTGGGTCGGAACGCGCGGGCGGCTTGGGCGGCACCGCAGCGCCCGCGCAGTCTACCCCGCAGCGCACCCGGCGCTGGGCCAAAGCGGCCGCGGCGGGCGACAATCGCGGGCATGAATGCACCGCTCCCCGCTCACGCCCGCCGTTCGCGCAACGCCATCGAGGATGCCGACGCCGGCGCCGTCGCCGGCCTGTTCGCCCTGCCCAGCCCCTTCCCCACCGAACTCGGCACCGTGCGCCTGCTCGAAGCGCCCGACCGCTGCGCCGCCACGCTCGCCGCCCAGCTCGTGGACGGCAGCTACCCCAAGCCCTTCCTGCTCGATCAGGACGGCTACCGCTACCTGCATTTCAGCCTGCGCTTCCAGCAGACCGGCATGCGCATCGCCGCGCCGCACGCCCTCGAACTCGCCTACACCCAGGGCATGATGGCCTTTCTGCTGTTCAATCCGCGGCCGCGCGCGCTGCTGCTGGTCGGTCTGGGCGGCGGTTCGCTGATCAAGTTCTGCCACCGCCATCTGCCTGCCACCGACCTCACCGCGCTCGAGATCGACCCCACCGTGATCGGCTTTCGCGACGCCTTCCACATTCCGCCCGACGATGCCCGCTTTCGCGTCATCGAGGCCGACGGCGTGCGCTTCGCCGCCGAGGACGGCGGGCGCAGCGACGTCATCCTGGTCGACGCCTTCGACCCCGCCGGCGTGGCCTGCGCGCTCGCCGGCAGCGGCTTCTACGACCACCTCTACCGCCGGCTGTCGGGCAACGGCGTGCTGGTGATGAACATCGCCGGCGACCGCGAGGACTACGCCGTCCACGTCGGCGAGATCGCCGACGCCTTCGACGACCGCCTGCTCGCGATGTCGGTGCGCGACGACGGCAACTACCTGCTGTTCGCGTTCAAGAATCCGCGCTTCGAGCCGCGCTGGAAGTGGATGCGGGCGATCGCGCTCGAACTGCAGGGCCGCCTCGGGCTCGACTTTCCGACCTACGCCGAGCACCTCGAACGCGGCCAGAAGCTGCGCCTGGCGCAGCGCATGCAGCGCTGAACGGGGAAGCGGCTCAGCGCGCGCGCTGGGCGAGCGCGTGCAGCGCGGCGCACGCGGCCTCGTCGGCCAGCACCGCGCGCAGCTTGGCGTCCACCGCCGCGCGGAACGCGGCCGAGGCGCGCCCGGCGGCGACGATGGCGAGGTCGAGCAGGAGTTCGTCGATCAGATACCAGTCGGCATCGGCCATGCCGGGCGCGGCCCCCGTCGCCCGGCTCCGCGCCCAGGCGTCGAGGTCGCCGTCGAAACGGGCATAGGTGTCGATCTTCGCCACGGTCAGCATGCGTACCGCGCTCCGGTGGGTCGTGGGAAAAGGGGGCTCGGGGGATGGGGCCGATGATGCAGAACGACTCGCATGATGACACAAAGCGCGATGCCGGATGCGTGGCCGGCGCCGTGCCGCGATGGCGCGGCGCAGCAAGATCAGCGCCGTTCCCGGGTGCTAAGCTCATGGGCAGCCTTGATCGATTTCCCCTTCTGGAGCCCACCATGCCCGGCCTGCTGCCCGACGTCGACCCCGACGGCTTGCTCGAATACTCCGTGGTCTATACCGACCGCGCGCTCAACCACATGTCGCAGGCCTTCCAGGGCGTGATGCGCGACCTCTCCGCGACCCTCAAGCACGTCTATCGGGCGCACGCCGCCATCGTCGTCCCCGGCGGCGGCACCTTCGGCATGGAGGCGGTGGCGCGCCAGTTCGCCACCGACCGGCGCTGCCTGGTCATCCGCAACGGCTGGTTCAGCTACCGCTGGACGCAGATCTTCGAGACCGGCCGGATTCCGGCCGACACCACGGTGCTCACCGCCTGCCGCGTCGGCGAAGGCCCGCAGGCGCCGTTCGCGCCCGCGCCGATCGACGAGGTGGTGGCCACCATCCGCGCGCAGAAACCCGACCTGGTGTTCGCGCCGCACGTCGAAACCGCCTCGGGCATGATCCTGCCCGACGACTACCTGCGCGCGGTCGGCGACGCCGTGCGCGCGGTCGGCGGCCTGTTCGTGCTCGACTGCATCGCTTCCGGCGCGATCTGGGTGGACATGCAGGCCTGCGGTGTCGACGTGCTGATCAGCGCGCCGCAAAAGGGCTGGAGCGGCCCGCCGTGCGCGGCCCTGGTGATGCTCGGCGAACGCGCGCGCGAACGCATCGACGCCACCGCCAGCACCAGCTTCGCCTGCGACCTGCGCAAGTGGCTGCAGATCATGGAGGCCTATGAAAACGGCGGCCACGCCTACCACGCCACCCTGCCCACCGACGCGCTCGCCCGCGTGCGCGACGTGATGAAGGAAACCGAGGCCTACGGTTTCGACAAAGTGCGCGCCGAACAGGAAGAACTCGGCCGCCGCGTGCGCGCACTGCTCGAGGCGCGGGGCTATCGCAGCGTCGCCGCGCCCGGCTTCCAGGCCCCCGGCGTGGTGGTGAGCTACACCGACGACCCCGAACTGCAGAGCGGCCGCAAGCTGCTCAGCGAGGGCCTGCAGATTGCCGCCGGGGTGCCGCTGCAGTGCGACGAGGGCGCCGATTTCCGCAGTTTCCGCATCGGCCTCTTCGGCCTCGACAAGCTGCACCACATCGACCGCACGGTGCGCACGCTGGACGCCGCCCTGGCCCGCATCGCGGCGCCGACCGCACCCTGAGACGGCTGCCGGCCGCCCCAGGCCGAGCATCGCGGCTTCGGGGGCCTCGGGTTGGTAGCGGGAACCGCCTGCGGTGACGCAATCCGGGCGCACCGGCCTCCGCACCACCGAGCACGCGAACCCGCCGGACAGGTGGTTGCATGCAGGGGCGGCGCTCGCCCCGCCCCTTACCACCCGCGCATAAATCCCGCACAATCGCGGCACAAAACCGCTGTGCCTACAACGACTTCGCCCCGCGAGAGCCCCGATCATGCGCGTCACCCTCGTTCACCCCGCCGGTTTCAACTTCGTGCCCGGGCAGCCGGATTTTTCGGTGCTCGCCAACCGCATGGCACCGATCGGCATCCTGCAGCTCGCCTCGTGGCTGGAAAAGCACGGCCATCCGACCCAGGTGCACGACTGCCTCGGCCCCTACGCGCCGCCGTCGATCGAGGCCAACGCCGAGCAGATCCTCGCCACCGACCCCGAGCTGGTGGGGTTTTCGGCGACCACCTCGGGTTTCATGGATGCGGTGGACATCGCCGCCTACATCAAGGCCAAGCGCCCGCACATCCGCACCTTCTTCGGCAACGTGCACGTGTCGTCGATCGGCGCGCCGCTGCTCGACCACTTTCCCGAAATCGATTACCTGTGCATCGGCGAGGGCGAAGGGGCGATGCTCGACGTCGCCGAGGGCCTGGCCGACCGCGACATCGCCAACATCATCTACCGCGACGGCGGCGGCCACGCGGTGATCAACGAGCGCCGCGCGCGCATCCTCGACCTCGACGAGCTGCCCTTCCCCGCCTACGAAAAGCTCGCCGGCTTTCCGCACGGCTACCACCTGCCGCTGTTCTCCTACGAAAAGCGCTGGGGCGCGACCATGATCACCTCGCGCGGCTGCCCCTACACCTGCTCGTTCTGCGACCGCACGGTGTACGAGCGCCTCTACAAGTACAACTCGGCGCAGTACGTGCACGACCACATCCGCCACCTGCGCGACCACTTCGGCGTGCATCATATCAACATCTACGACGACCTCTTCACCGCGCACAAGAAGCGCATCCACGAACTGTGCGAGCTGCTGATCGCCCAGCCGCTGGGGGTGGATTTCAACTGCGCGATCCGCACCGGCCACACCTCGGACGAGATGCTCGCGCTGCTCAAACGCGCCGGCGCGCTGATGGTGTCGATGGGCATCGAATCGGCCGACCCGGGGATGATGGAACGCCACAAGACCGGGGTGACACTCGACGCGGTGAAAAAAACCGTGGAGCAGATCCACGCCGCCGGCCTGCGCGCGAAGGGCTTGTTCATCTTCGGCCTGCCCGGCGAGACCCCGGAGACGGTGAAGGCGACGAGCGACTTCATCCTCTCGCTCGATCTGGACGAGATGAACATGACCAAGTTCAGCCCCATGTACGGCGCGCCGATCTGGGACGAATGCGTGTCCGGCAAGGAGGGCGATTTCATCGAGGACTGGCGGCTGATGAACTGCCTGAATTTCGTCTACAAACCCGCCGGCTTCGAGTCGCGCGAGGAGATGGACGCGCTCTACAACTGGCACGTGCGCCGCTACTACGACAGCAAGCCCTACCGTCGCCGCTTCAGCAAGAAGTTGTGGCAGCACCGCTGGAGCCTGTGGCATGTGGTGAAGAACCTGCCGCGCGTCATCCAGGCCGCGCGCTACTTCAGCGCCAACAAAGCCCAGCTCGAAGCCGCCAAGCGCGACTTCAGCCCCCACCCGCGCCAGCCGCGCGGCCTCAAACCCTATCTGAGCCCCGAACTGCAGGCCGACGCCATCGCCGCGATGTCGCCGATCAAGGTCTCGCGCCGGCCCAAGCCGCGCGCAGCCGAAGCCGACGGAACGGCGCAGCACCAGGCAGCCTGAACACGGCCGGCACCGCCGTCGCGGACAAGACCTTACCGCCAAGGCCGTTATACTTTGTAGCCATCGTTCAAAAATGCCGGGCGCGCGGTTAACATTGCGGGCTACGCTCCGCCCGACCGCAGCCTGCGGCGGGCGGACCCGGCCTCCGTTCTCCGCACCGCCCTGATCATGACCCAGACCGTCCCCGCCCCCGCCGATGCCGCCCTGCTCGCCGAAGTCGCCACCCTGATCGTCGACGCGCTCAACCTCGAAACCGCCGCGGCCGACATCGAGGCGGACGCCCCGCTCTACAGCGAAGGCCTCGGGCTCGATTCCATCGACATCCTCGAGGTCGCCCTCGTGGTGTCCAAGCGCTACGGTTTCTCGCTGCGCGCCGACAACGAGGACAACCTCAAGATCTTCGCCTCGCTGCGCAGCCTGGCCGAGCACATCGCGGCACACCGGACCCAGTAATGGCGGCCCCGCTGCGCCTCGGCCGCGCCCTGCTGCTGGCCGTCGCGTTCGTCGCCTACCTGGTGCTCGCCCACCTCACCACCGCCCCCGACCAGCCGAGCACGCCCGGCGCGCTGATCGCGGTCGTGCCCTACATGGCGATCGCGCTCGCGATGGCCTGGCGCAGCCGCCGGCGCGGCGCGGCGCTGGCGCTGTGGGGGGGCGTCGCCGGCGCGCTCGCCTGGCACTGGCCGGTGGTCGAGGCGCGCTTCGAGTGGCTGTACTTCATCCAGCACTTCGGCACCTTCTCGCTGCTCGCGATCGGCTTCGGACGCAGCCTGCTGCCCGGCGCCGACCCCATGATCAGCCGCTTCGCCCGCCTCGTACACGGCGAACTCGCCGCGCCCCTGCTGCGCTACACGCGCGCCGCCACGGTGGCGTGGATGCTGTTCTTCGCCGCCATGGCCACGGCCTCCGCCGGCCTGTTCTTCTTCGGCCCGCTCGACGCCTGGTCGCTGCTCATCAACCTGCTCACCCCGCTGCTGATCGGCGCCATGTTCGCCGCCGAATACCTGTGCCGCGTGGTGGTGCTGCCGCCCACGCTGCGCACCGGCCTGGTCGACTCGGTGCGCGCCTGCGTGCGCGCCGGTCGCGCCTCGCCGCCGGCGGCCTGACCCCTCCCCACCGAACGAGCGTGTCCGCCCCGTGTCCCGCCTGCCGCTGATCTCGCATACCGACCCCGACGCCATCGTCGCCCGCCGCCACGGCGAGGCGATCACGGTGCGCCGCTTTCTCGCCGACGTGCGCCGCGTCGCCGCCGCGCTGCCGGCCTGCACCCACGTGCTCAACGTGTGCGCCGACCGCTATCACTTCGCGGTCGGTTTCGCCGCCGGCATGGTCGCGGGCAAGATCAGCCTGCTGCCCTCCACCTACACCCCGGAAACCCTGCGCCAGCTCACCGAGTTCGCCCCCGACTGCCAGGCCCTGACCGACGGCGACCCCGCCGCGCTGCCGCTGCCGGCGCAGCCCTTCCCCGCGCTCGACGCGGCCGGCGCCGAAGGAAAGGCCGACGAGGCGGACGCGGCCGACATCCCGCATATCGAGGCCGAACGCCTGGTCGCCTGGGTGTTCACCTCGGGCTCCACCGGCACGCCGGTGCCGCACCGCAAGACCTGGGGCCGGCTGGTGACCAACGTGCGCGCCGAAGGCCGCGCCCTCGGCCTCGATCCGACGCGCCCCGCCACCCTGGTCGGCACCGTGCCGCCGCAGCACATGTACGGCTTCGAATCGACCGTGCTGGTAGCCTGGCACAGCGGCGCCGCGTTCGACGCCGGGCGTCCGTTCTACGCCGGCGACATCGCCGCGGCGCTGGCGCGCGCGCCCGCCCCCGCGGTGCTGGTGACCACGCCCTTTCACCTGCGCAGCGTGCTCGGCGAAGACCTCGCGCTGCCGCCGGTGGCGCTCGTGGTCTCGGCCACCGCGCCGCTGCCGGTGGAACTGGCCCACACCGCCGAGGCCCGCTTCGGCGCGCCGCTGCTGGAGATCTACGGCAGCACCGAGACCGGCCAGATCGCCACCCGGCGCAGCGCCGCCACCGACGCGTGGACGCTGTTCCCCGGCATCGAGCTGGAGGCGCGCGGCGACCGCACCTGGGCCGGCGGCGGCCACATCGAGGAGGCGGTGGCGCTGTCCGACGTCATCGAACAGGTCGATGCGCGCCGCTTCCGCCTTCTCGGCCGCAACGCCGACCTCATCAACCTCGCCGGCAAGCGCACCTCGCTGGGCTGGCTCAACCAGCAGCTGCTGGCGATCGCCGGCGTGCGCGACGGCGGCTTCTACCTGCCCGACGACAAGGGCGACGGCCACGTCACCCGTCTCGCCGCCTTCGTCGTCGCCCCCGGCATGGACGCCGGCGCACTGCGCGCGGCGCTGCGCGAGCGCCTCGACCCGGTGTTCCTGCCACGGCCGCTGATCTGCCTCGACGCCCTGCCGCGCAACGCCACCGGCAAGCTGCCGCGCGAGACCTGCGCCGCGCTGCTCGCCGAGCACGCCGCCCGCCACACCCAGCCGCGGCCGGAGAGGGAAGAATGAACGGCGGCCAGTGCGCACTCGCGATCGCCGCCGACCATCCCGCGTTCGCCGGCCACTTTCCCGGGCAACCCATCGTGCCCGGGGTCGTGCTCCTCGATCAGGCCGTGCTCGCGCTGGACGCCGCCCTCGGCGGCACGCCGCGCGCCTGGCGTCTGGGCAGCGCCAAGTTCGTGCGCGCGGTCAGCCCCGGCGCAGCCCTGCAGCTGCGCTGGCAGCCGCCTGCTGC
>JAEWVQ010000317.1 GCA_023459095.1 Pseudomonadota bacterium
CTTCGCTATTGACACACAAGAAAAAACAATAAGACATTGTTTTATATTGATTTATTTTTTTTGCGAAAATCGGGGTCAGCGGCTATCCTTCGCAGCATTCGAGACCACACCAAGGTTGAACAACAAACCATGAGCGCGACCACCCAACGCCCGGCCAAACTCGACGCGAGCACCCTCCCCTCGCAGGAAATTTCCGCCGAAGTCCTGATCGAAAAATACGCCAAGGGCGACGAGCAGAGCGTCGCCGAAGTCCGTCAGCGCGTGGCGCGGGCGCTCGCCGCGGTCGAGGCCGAAGACAAGCGCGCGCATTGGGAGGCGAAGTTTCTCGAGGCCCAGGAAAAGGGCTTCGTGCCTGCCGGGCGCATCAACAGCGCCGCCGGCACCACGCTCGCCGCCACCCTGATCAACTGCTTCGTGCAGCCGGTGGGCGACTCCGTGACCGAGGCGGTCGATGGCCGCCCCGGCATCTACACCGCGCTCGCCCAGGCCGCCGAGACCATGCGCCGCGGCGGCGGCGTCGGCTACGACTTCTCGTCGATCCGCCCGAAAGGCGCGCTGGTGCGCGGCACGGCATCGAACGCCTCCGGCCCGGTGTCCTACATGCGCGTGTTCGACCGCTCGTGCGAGACCGTCGAGTCCGCCGGCGCGCGGCGCGGCGCGCAAATGGGCGTGCTGCGTTGCGATCACCCGGACATCGAGGAATTCATCCACGCCAAGGACGAAGGCGACCTCACCAACTTCAACATTTCGGTGGGCGTGACCGACCCGTTCATGCAAGCGGTCGAGGCCGACGGTTTCGTCGAACTCGTGCACAAGGCCGAGCCGACCGACGAACTCAAGCAGGCCGGCGCCTATCAGCGCGACGACGGCCTGTGGGTGTATCGCAAGGTGCGCGCGCGTACGCTGTGGGACCAGGTCATGCGGTCCACCTACGACCACGCCGAGCCGGGCATCCTGTTCCTCGACCGCATGAACCAGGACAACAACCTGTATTACTGCGAGACCATCGAGGCCACCAACCCGTGCGCCGAGCAGCCGCTGCCGCCCTACGGCTGCTGCTGCCTGGGCTCGATCAATCTGACGCCCTTCGTCAAGAACCCGTTCACCGACAAGGCCGAGTTCGATTACGCCGGTTTCGGCAAGGTGGTCGACGTGTCGATCCGCATGCTCGACAACGTGCTCGACGCCACCCACTGGCCGCTCGACCAGCAGCGCGCCGAGGCCGACTCCAAGCGCCGCGTCGGGCTCGGCTTCACCGGCCTGGGCGACGCCCTGATCATGCTGCAGAAGCGCTACGACAGCGACGAAGCCCGCGAGGAAGCCCGCAAGATCTCCGAGTTCATGCGCAACCGCGCCTACCTCGCCTCGTCCGAGCTCGCCCGCGAGCGCGGCGCCTTCCCGCTGTTCAACGCCGATCTCTACCTCTCGGGCGGCAACTTCGCGTCGCGCCTGCCCGCCGAGGTCAAGGACAAGATCCGCAAGCACGGCATCCGCAACTCGCACCTGCTGTCGATCGCGCCCACCGGCACGATCTCGCTCGCCTTTGCCGACAACGCCTCGAACGGCATCGAGCCGCCGTTCTCCTACACCTACACGCGCCGCAAGCGCATGGCCGACGGCACCTTCAAGGAGTACGCGGTCGAGGACTACGCCTGGCGCCTCTACAAACACCTCGGCGGCAACGTCGACAAGCTGCCGTCCTACTTCGTCACCGCGCTGGAGATCTCCGCCCAGGCGCACAAGGACATGGTCGCCGCGGTCGCGCCCTACGTCGACACCTCGATCTCGAAGACGGTGAACGTCCCCGAGGACTATCCCTATGCGGAGTTCGAGGATCTCTACCTCACCGCGTGGAAGGCCGGCCTCAAGGGCCTCGCCACCTACCGCCCGAACTCGGTGCTGGGCTCGGTGCTGTCGGTGACGCCGAGCAGCGAGCAGAAGCAGCCGCACGACGTCGAGATTTCCGACGCCAACCGCCGCCTGTCGATCAAGAGTCTGCCCGCGCCGGTGCTTGCCTCGCTGCGCTGGCCGGGCCGCCCCGACATGCCGGACGGCAACCTCGCGTGGACCTACATGCTGAACACGCCGACCGGCGACTTCGCCCTCTTCGTCGGCCAGTTCGGCACCAACGGCGGCACCTTCCCGTTCGAGGTCTGGGTGAACGGCGCCGACCAGCCGCGCGGGCTCGGCGCGGTGGCGAAGACACTGTCGATGGACATGCGCGCCAACGACCGCGGCTGGCTCAAGCTCAAGCTCGACACCCTGGCGCGCACCGTGGGCGAGAAGTCGTTCGAAATGGCCTTCCCTCCGCACGGCGAGAAGAAGCTCGTCCCGGGTGCCGTCTCCGCCTTCGCCCAGGTGGTCAACTACCGCTGCGAGAAGCTCGGCACCTTCGACAAGGAAGACGACACCAACCCGGTGCTCGACACCCTGTTCAGCCTCGAGGAGCCCAAGACCGGCACCGACGGCACGCTGTCGTGGACGGTGGACATCTACAACCCCGCGACCGGCGAGGATTTCGTGCTCGGCCTCAAGGAGATCATCCTACCGGCGCAGGACGGCTACGCCACCGGCGTGACCCGCCCGTACTCGATGTGGCTGTCGGGCAACTACCCTCGTGCGCTCGACGGCCTGTCGCGCATCCTGTCGCTCGACATGCGCGTGATGGACCCGGCGTGGATCGGCATGAAGCTGCGCAAGCTCCTCGACTACCCGGAGCCGCTGGGCGATTTCATGGCCTTCATTCCGGGCACCAAGCGCCAGCAGAACTACCCGAGCACGGTGGCCTACATCGCCCAGCTCATCATCCACCGCTATGCGATGCTCGGCGTGCTCGACGAGAAGGGTTTCCCGACCCGTGAAATGGGCATCCTCGAAGCCCCCCGCGAGGACGGCGAAGCCAAGCTGATGCAGGGCGCGCTGTGCAAGGAGTGCGGCAACCACACCGTGATCCGCAAGGACGGCTGCGACTTCTGCACCGCGTGCGGCGCGGTGGGCACCTGCGGCTGACCCAGGCAGCCCCGCAGCCCCGCAACGCGAGCCGCCGAATCGCCCCTGCAAGTGTCGTGCTTGCGGGGGCGATTGTCTTTCCGGCCCCATCCAGCCCTGTGCGGATGGGGGCGCCTCAGTAGTGCGGCGGAATCTCGTCCTCGGGACGCAGGCGGCCGGCCGGCTGGACGTTCTGCACCTGCTGGGCGAGGTGGCGGAGTTGCTGTTGCAGCAGGTCGATCTGCTGCTGCTGGCGATAGACGCTGCGGTTGAGCTCGTCGATCATGTCTTCGGCGAGCATGAGTTTCGATTCGAGCCTTTCGAGACGGTTTTCCATGATGCGCGTGGGCCTCGCGGGCGGTGGAACGGGGGGCGATTCTAGCCCCCTCAGCCCTCGGTCGGCAGATAAAGGCTCTCCTTGACCTCCTCCATCACCACGTAGCTGCGCGATTCGACCGCGGCCGGCAGCTTGAGCAGGATGTTGCCAAGCAGTCGCCGGTACTCGCCCATTTCGGCGATGCGCGCCTTGATCAGGTAATCGAAGTCGCCCGACACCAGGTGGCATTCCATGACTTCGGGCACGTAGCGCAACGCCTTCTTCACGCGGTCGAAGGTCTCGTTCGACTTCGCCGACAGCTTGAGTTCGACGAACACCAGCAGCGGCTTGCCGAGCGCTCCGGGATCGACGCGGGCGTGATAGCCGGTGATCACGCCGTCGCGCTCAAGGCGGCGCACACGCTCGGTACACGGCGTCTGCGACAGGCCGACGCGCTGGGCGAGTTCGGTCATCGACAACCGCCCCTCCTTTTGCAGCAGGTCGAGGATCTTGCGATCGAGGCGGTCCAGACGGGGGGCGTGGTCGGGGGCGCGCATGCTCACCGGAAGAGTGGGAAGGAACTCGGCAGGCTTGGTGAAAAACCCTGCATCTCGACTTCAATATAGGAAATTTCACTGCTGGAAGCTGGATAGACTTGAATCCACGCATCCCATCAAGCGTCCGGGAGTGAAATCATGCATGTCATCGTGCTCGGCAGCGGCGTCATCGGTACCACCACGGCATGGTCGCTGGCGCGTCGCGGTGCGCGGGTCACCGTGCTCGAGCGCCAGCCCGGCGCGGCGCTCGAAACCAGCTTCGCCAACGCCGGCCAGGTCTCGCCCGGCTACGCCACGCCGTGGGCGGCCCCCGGCATTCCGCTGAAGGCGCTGAAATGGCTGTTCCAGCGCCATGCGCCGCTCGCCGTGCGCGCCGACGGTTCGCTGTTCCAGTTGCGCTGGCTGGCGGCGATGCTGCGCAACTGCACGCCGGCGCATTACAGTAGCAACAAGGAGCGCATGATGCGGTTGGCCGAGTACAGCCGCGATTGTCTGCGCGCACTGCGCACCGAACTTGGCCTCGACTACGAGGGCCGCAGCCGCGGCACGCTGCAGCTGTTCCGCAGCGATGCGCAGTTCGCCGGCGCGGCGCGCGACATCCCCGTGCTCGAGGCCTGCGGCGTGGCCTATGCGCTGGTCGAAGGCGCGCGCCTGGCCGAGATCGAGCCGGCGCTCGCGCGCGCGCCGGTGCGGCTGGCCGGCGGCCTGCATCTGCCCGGCGACGAAACCGGCGACTGCCATCTGTTCACCACCCGCCTCGCCGAACGCGCGGCGCAGGCCGGGGTGGCGTTTCGCTTCGGCGTCGATATCCGCGAGCTGGTCGCCGAGGGCGGCCGCCTGCGCGGAGTGCGCATTCACGGCGACGGCGGCGACGAACTCGTCTGCGCCGACCGCTACGTGCTCGCCCTCGGCAGCTACTCGCGCGCGGTGGTCGCCGCCCTCGGCCTCGACCTGCCGGTGTACCCGGTGAAGGGCTATTCGCTCACCCTGCCGCTGCGCGACGCCGAGGCCGCGCCGTTGTCCACGGTGCTCGACGAAACCTACAAGGTCGCGGTAACGCGTTTCGAGCAGCGCATCCGGGTCGGAGGCATGGCCGAACTCGCCGGTTTCGACCTGCGCCTCGACCCGCGCCGGCGGGCAACGCTGGCGCGCGTGGTAAACGACCTCTTTCCGGGCGGCGGCGAGCTCGCCGCCGCGCGCTTCTGGATCGGGCTGCGGCCGATGACGCCGGACTCGACCCCGATCGTCGGCGCCACGTCCTGCCCCGAACTCTTCCTCAACACCGGCCACGGCACGCTGGGCTGGACCATGGCCTGCGGCTCCGCCGAATTGCTCGCCGACCTGATCACCGGCCAGCGCCCGGCGATCCGCCACGACGATCTCGCGCTGCAGCGCTACCGCACGGCCGGATGGTCGACGAGGGCGCCGGATTTCGCGCCGGCATGAGCGCCGCCGGCATCCGGCGGGGTGAACTGCTCGACGAGGAAATCGATGAACGCGCGCAGCCGTGCCGGCAGGTTGCGCTGCGCCGGATACACCGCGTGGAGGTCGGCGGGCGGCAGGTCGTAGTCCGGCAGCACCACCTTCAGGCGGCCGCTGGCGAGGTACTTCGCCAGATCCCACTCCGAACGGATGAGGATGCCGTGGCCGTCGAGCGCCCAGCCGAGCACCACGTCGCCGTCGTTGGACGACAGCGCGCCGCGCACCTTCACGGTTTCGGCGTGGCGTCCGCGCGTCAGCCGCCAGATGCCGTAGGCGTCGTCGTTCTGGCGGTGCAGGATGCAGGCGTGGCGGGCAAGTTCGGCCGGCGAGCGCGGCGCGCCGCGCGCGGCGAGATAGGCCGGCGAGGCGCACAGAAAGCGCCGGTTCGACATCAACCGCCGCGCCGACAGCCGCGAGTCGGGCAGTTCGCCGAAGCGCACCGCGACGTCGAAGCCGGTCGCGATCAGGTCCACCGGCGCGTCGGTGAGCTGTAGCTGGACCTCGACTTCCGGATGACGCCGCGCGAACGCCGACACCAGCGGCGCGATCGTCGTGCGCCCGAAGCCCAGCGTCGCATTGACCCGCAGCAGCCCCCGGGGCGCCGCGCGGCGGTGGCCAAGCGACTGCTCCAGTTCCTCGATGTCGGCGAGGATGCGGCGGGCGTGCTCCAGGTAAAGCTCGCCCTCGGCGGTCAGGCTGGCGCGCCGCGTGCTGCGGTTGAGCAGGCGCACGCCCAGGCGCTGCTCGATCTGCGCCAGGCGCTTGCTCACCGCCGGCGGCGTCAGGTCGAGGGCGCGCGCGGCCGCGGTGAAGGAGCCGCGCTCGGCAAGCACGACGAAGAAGGCGAGTTCGGAGGGCGCATCCATTGATGAATTTTACGACCGAATATAGTGAATTCGATTCGATTCATATTTTCCCGTAACGAAATAAGCTGCCCCTCGTTCGCCGCCGCAGGGCGGCCGTCACCGAGGAGCACGCCCCATGAAGATCATCGATATCCGCGAAACCACCCGGCCGATCAAATCCAGCATCCGCAACGCCTACATCGACTTCAGCAAGATGACGCTGAGCCTCGTCGCCGTGGTCACCGACGTGATCCGCGACGGCAAGCCGGTGATCGGCTACGGCTTCAATTCCAACGGCCGTTACGGTCAGGGCGCGCTGATCCGCGAGCGCTTCCGCCCGCGCGTGCTCGAGGCCGCGCCCGAATCCCTGGTCGATGACGCCGGCGACAACCTCGACCCGCACAAGATCTGGGCAGCCATGATGACCAACGAAAAGCCCGGCGGTCACGGCGAGCGCTCGGTGGCGGTGGGCACCCTCGACATGGCGGTGTGGGACGCGGTCGCCAAGATCGCCGGCCAGCCGCTGTACCAACTCCTTGCCGAGCGCTACGGCACCGGCACGCCCAACCGCAAGGTGTTCGTGTACGCCGCCGGCGGCTACTACCACCCGGGGCAGGATCTGGAGGCGCTGAAGAACGAGATGCGCGGCTACCTGGAGCGCGGCTACAAGGTGGTGAAGAAGAAGATCGGCGGCGCCCCGCTCGCCGAGGACCTGCGCCGCATCGAGGCCATCTTTTCCATCTTGCCGGCGGGCTGCAAGCTCGCGGTGGACGCCAACGGCCGCTTCGACCTGCCCACCGCCATCGAGTACGCCAAGGCGCTCTCCCAGTACGACCTGTTCTGGTACGAGGAGGCCGGCGATCCGCTGGATTACGCGCTGCAGGCCGAGCTCGCCAACCACTATGAAGGCGCGATGGCCACCGGCGAGAACCTGTTTTCGATGCAGGATGCGCGCAACCTGATCCGCTATGGCGGCATGCGCCCCGACCGCGACTGGCTGCAGTTCGACTGCGCGCTGTCCTATGGCCTGGTCGAGTACCTGCGCACGCTGGAGATGTTGAAGGCGCACGGCTGGTCGGCGACGCGCTGCATTCCCCACGGCGGCCACCAGATGTCGCTCAACATCGCCGCCGGCCTGGGCCTGGGCGGCAACGAGTCCTACCCCGACCTGTTCCAGCCCTACGGCGGTTTCGCCGACGGCGTGAAGGTGGTCGACAGCGTCATCGAGATGCCCGAGCTGCCCGGCATCGGCTTCGAAGGCAAGGCCGACCTGATCGCCGAGATGCGTGCGCTGGCGGGCTGAGGTGGCCCTGAGGCGGTCGCGGCGGGGCGGCGTCGTCTATGGTGAAGACAGTCCGCCCCGGTCCTGCCCCTCAAGGAGACGTCGCATGGAATCGCCCCTGCATCCGATGAGCGCCCTCTTCGCCCAACTCGGCCTCCCCGCCGACGGGCCCGCCATCGACCGCTTCATCGCTACCCACAGCCCGCTGCCGGCGCACGTCCAGCTCGCCCATGCGCCGTTCTGGACGCCGGCCCAGGCCGCCTTCCTGCGCGAGGAATTGCGCGAGGACGCCGACTGGGCGGAGATCGTCGACCAGTTGAATGTCCGTCTGCGCGCCTGAACCCGCACCGTGCCCGGCGCACCCGGGAAACTAGGCGAAACTACGCGTTTGCGGCGCCGCATGCGGGCGCTATGATCCGGCCTCGGTCGGGCTGCGGCACCGGCCCGCCCCCGAGACCGGATTCTTCCCGCATGTCCCAGCCATCCTCCGCCACCGACCACAGCCTGATCGAAGACCTCCAGGCGCTGCTCATCGGCACCCTGTTCTGCGCGCTCTCCGTGTTGTTCTTCCGCCACGCCGGGTTGATGACCGGCGGCTCGGCCGGGCTCGCCTTCCTCGTCCATTACGCCAGCGGCTGGGCCTTCGGGCCGGTGTTCTTCCTGATCAACCTGCCCTTCTACCTGTTCGGCCTGCGCGCCCTGGGCCGCGAGTTCACCCTCAAGACCTTCGCCGCGGTGATCCTGCTCTCGGCCTACGTCGAGCTGCTGCCGCGGCTCATCGTCATCGAAGCCCTCGATCCGGTGTTTGCCGCGGTCATGGGCGGGCTGCTCGCCGGCGTCGGCCTGCTCATGCTCATCCGCCACCGCGCCAGCCTGGGCGGCATCGGCGTCATGGCGCTGTATCTGCAGAGCCGGCGCGGCTGGCGCGCGGGAACGGTGCAGATGATCGCCGACGCGCTGATCCTGGGCGGCTCGCTCCTTCTCGTCTCGCCCTGGCTGGTCGCGCTGTCGGTGCTCGGCGCGGCCGCGGTGAACCTGGTGATCGGCGTCAATCACCGCCCGGGCCGCTACTTCGGCATCTGAACGGGCGGCGATGATGAACGTCCAGCTCGCCGAGCTGCGCCGCTGCCCCACCTGCAAGCGCTGGGGCGGCAAGCGCAGGCTGGGTGCCGACGGCGAGCAGGTCGAGCTCGACGCCGACGACAACCGTGGCCCATGCATCGAGGGTCCGTGGCATGGCAGCCTGCGCGGGCCGCGCAACGCCTGCGGGCAATGGCTGCGCTGGATCGAGATCGTCCCCGCACCCGGTCCCGACTGAACGCCGCGCCGGCGCGAACGAAGCGCACCGCCACCGGTCCACCGGGCATCGTTCGGGAGGGCGCGACTCATGGATACCGCAAGCCTGCTGGCCGCTTTCGGCCTCGATGCGCAACGTCTGCAGGGCGACGATCTGGCGGTGCATTCGCCGATCACCGCGCGCTGCATCGCCCGCCTCGCCACCCACTCGACGCCGGCCGCTGCCGCCGCCCTCGCCCGCGCACATGCCGCGTACCTCGCCTGGCGCGAAGTGCCGGCGCCGCGCCGCGGCGCACTGGTGCGCCACTACGGCAACCTGCTGCGCGCGCAGCGCAGCCGGCTGGCGGCGCTGATCACGATCGAAACCGGCAAGATCCACACCGAAGCGCTCGGCGAGGTGCAGGAGATGATCGACATCTGCGACTTCGCCGGCGGGCTGTCGCGCCAGCTGCACGGCCTCACCATCGCCAGCGAACGCCCCGGGCACCGCCTGATGGAGCTGTGGCAGCCGGCGGGCGTGGTCGGCGTGGTGTCGGCGTTCAACTTTCCCGCCGCGGTGTGGGCCTGGAACGCCGCGCTGGCCTGGGTGTGCGGTGACAGCGTGGTGTGGAAGCCTTCGGAGCGCACGCCGCTCACCGCGCTCGCCTGCGCGGCGCTGTTCGGCGACGCCTGCGCCGCCGAGGGCGACGTCCCCGCCGGACTGCTCGAAGTGCTGGTCGGCGGCCGCGAACTCGCCGAACTGCTCGCCGACGACCGCCGCGTGGCCGTGCTATCGGCCACCGGCTCGTGCGCCATGGGGCGCGCGCTCGCCCCGCGGGTCGCCACCCGGCTCGGGCGCGCGATCTGGGAGCTCGGTGGCAACAACGCCGCGGTGGTCGCACCCAGCGCCGACCTCGCCCTGGTCGAGCGCGCCGTGCTGTTCGCCGCGGTCGGCACCGCCGGCCAGCGCTGCACCAGTCTGCGCCGCCTGATCGTGCATGCCGATCTCCACGACGCACTCGTCGACCGCCTGTGGCGGGCTTGGCAGCGCATCCGGGTGGGCGATCCGCGCGAGCAGGAGGTGCTCGTCGGTCCGCTGATCGACGCCGCCGCCGGCGCCGCGATGGACACGGCGCTCGCCGAGGCGCGCGCCGCGGGCGGCGAAGTGCGCGGCGGCGAGGCGGTCGCCGTGCCCGGTTGCGCGGGCTGCTACCGCCGTCCGGCGCTGGTCCTCATGCCGGCGCAGGCCGCGGTAGTGATGCGCGAGACCTTCGCCCCCATCCTCTACGTGCTGCGCTACCGCAGCCTGGACGAGGCGATCGCGCTCAACAATGCGGTGGCGCAGGGGCTGGCTTCGGCGATCTTCACCCGCGACCTCACCGAGGCCGAGCGCTTCATCGGCGCCGCCGGCAGCGACTGCGGCATCGTCAATGTGAATGCCGGACCCTCGGGCGCCGAGATCGGCGGCGCCTTCGGCGGCGAAAAGGACACCGGCGGTGGGCGCGAAGCCGGCTCCGACGCCTGGAAGGGCTACATGCGGCGGGTGACGTGCACGCTCAACGCCTCGGGCGAACTGCCACTGGCGCAGGGCATCCGCTTCGATGCCGGCCAATGACCGCGCGCCGATCGACGCCTGAATCGGGCCGCCGGGCGCAGCTTATTCGTCCTCGTCGCGCGCGCTGGCGGTGCCGGTCTCGTCCGGCTCGGCGCGCGCGGCGGCCTCGGCTTTGGCCGCAGCCGCCGCGGCGAGCATTGCCGTGCGCGTTTCCGGCGTTTCCAGACTGATGCGGCCGAGCGCTCCGCTGCGGTAATCGGTCAGCAGGATCTGCGCCGCCTTCTCCAGATCGAGCCCGCCGCCCTTGGTGCGACAGCCGCGGCGCAGGCCGATGGCCTCGACCAGGCCGGGGCCGTCGAGCGCCGCGGGGTCGAGCTTGTAGCGCGCGGCGAGCGCCGGCGCGTAGCGCGCGAGCAGGATGTCGCCGAGCACTGCGGCAACCTCCTCGTCGATCACCGCGTTGCGCCCGATCGCGTGGCTGGCGGCGAGCATGAAGCCGTCGGCGTCGTGCTCGATCTTCGGCCACATCAGCCCCGGGGTGTCGGTGAGCGTCATGCCGTAGCCGAGATCGAGGGTCTGCTGGCTCTTGGTCACCGCCGGTTCGTCGCCCACCGCGGCGACCTTGCGCTTGAGGAGCGCGTTCATCAGCGTCGATTTGCCCACGTTGGGAATGCCCATCAGGATCATGCGCAGCGGCTTGGTGCCGTCGGCGCGGTGCGGCGCGAGTTGGCGGCACAGCGCCGGAATGCGCGCGACGTCGGCGGGCTTCTTGGCCGAGATCGCCACCGCGCGCACACCTGGCTGGCGGTTGTAGAAGTCCATCCAGGCCTGGGTTGCCGCCGGGTCGGCGAGGTCGCTCTTGTTGAGGAGCTTCAGGCAGGGCCGGTTACGGAAGCGGCGCAGCTCCGCGATCATCGGGTTGCTGCTGGCTTCGGGCAGGCGGGCGTCGGTGACCTCGATGACGACATCGATCGCGGCCAGGGTCTCGGCCGCCTTGCGGCGTGCCGAATTCATGTGACCGGGGAACCACTGGATGGGCATCGGGAATCCAGAAAACAGATGGGGCGGGCATTATCCCACCGCCGGTGCAGGCATGGCGAACCAGCGATGGCGGGCAAAGCGTGAATTACGCACTTTCGCTTATGGCAACAGCGAAATTATTTTCCACCCGCTCGGGAAACCGTGTATTGTGGCGGCGCAGTCGATTCAAGCTTTGTCCTTGTGGTGTCGTTTCCGCGTGTTCGTTCCGCGAACCTTCCGGTTTGATTCCCTAGAAACGTTCTTGATCGTTCCTGCATCCCGGGCATTGCCCAAATTTTTACTTATGGAACGCAAATGAGCACTCAAACCGGTACTGTCAAGTGGTTCAACGACGCCAAGGGCTTCGGCTTCATTACCCCGGAAAACGGCGGTGACGACCTGTTCGCCCACTTCAGCGAAATCCAGAGCAAGGGTTTCAAGAGCCTGGCCGAAAACCAGCGCGTCGAATTCGAAGTGAAGACCGGCCCGAAGGGCCTGCAGGCGGCCAACATCCGCCCGCTCTGATCAGTCTTCACTGATTGAACGGAACGCGGCCTTCGGGCCGCGTTTTTGTTTTTGGGTCGCCGTGCCGTCGTGCTTCTCGCCGCCGCATCGGCCATACTGGCTTGACTGCCGCCCCGCGGCGCCGTGCGCGCCCTTCGCCTCCGTCTTCATCGCCCCGACCGCCATGTCCGAATCCACTCTCTCCTTCGCCGACCTCGACCTGCCCGCCCCCGTACTGAGCGCGCTCACCGACGTCGGTTACGAAACCCCGTCGCCGATCCAGGCCGCGTGCATTCCGCACCTGCTCGCCGGCCGCGACCTGCTCGGCGAAGCCCAGACCGGAACCGGCAAGACCGCGGCCTTCGCGCTGCCCATGCTTGCCGCGCTCGACCTGAGCGACCGGCGGCCGCAGGTGCTGGTGCTGACGCCGACGCGCGAACTGGCGATCCAGGTCGCCGAGGCCTTCGCCAAGTACGCCCGCCACCTGAAGGATTTCCACGTGCTGCCGCTGTACGGCGGCCAGAGCATGGTGGTGCAGCTGCGCCAGCTGTCGCGCGGCGCGCAGGTCATCGTCGGCACCCCGGGCCGGGTCATGGACCACCTCGAACGCGAGAGCCTGCAGCTCGACGCGCTGCGCGCGCTGGTGCTCGACGAGGCCGACGAGATGCTGCGCATGGGCTTCATCGACGACGTCGAGTGGATTCTCGAGCACACCCCGGCGTCGCGCCAGACCGCGCTGTTCTCGGCGACCATGCCGCCGGCGATCCGCGAGGTCGCCCGCCGCCACCTGCGCGAGCCCGAAGAGATCAAGATCCGCGCCGCGACCGCCACGGTGTCCAAGATCAGCCAGCGCTACTGGCTGGTGCGCGGCGTCGACAAGCTCGACGCGATGACCCGCATCCTCGACGCCGAAGCCACGCTCGACGCCGCGATCGTGTTCGTGCGCACCAAGATCGCCACCGAGGAAATCGCCGACAAGCTCGCCGCGCGCGGCTACGCCGCCGCCGCGCTCAACGGCGACATGACCCAGGGTCTGCGCGAACGCGTGATCGAGCAGCTGAAGAACGGCACCCTCGACATCGTCGTCGCCACCGACGTCGCCGCGCGCGGCATCGACGTGCCGCGCGTCAGCCACGTCATCAACTACGACATCCCTTACGACACCGAAGCCTACGTGCACCGCATCGGCCGCACCGGCCGTGCCGGCCGCGAGGGCGCGGCGATCCTGTTCGTCGCACCGCGCGAGACGCGCATGCTCAAAGCCATCGAGCGCGCCACCCGCCAGCCCATCGAACAGATCGCCCTGCCCAGCCGCGAGGCCGTGTCCAACCTGCGCGTGGCCCAGTTCAAGCAGCAGGTCGTCGAACTGCTCAGCCAGGAGGATCTCGGTTTCTTCATGAACGTGGTCAACAGCCTGTGCGAGGAGAACGAGGTCGAGCCGCTGGAGATCGCTGCCGCGCTCGCCGTCCTTGCCCAGCGCGAACGTCCGCTGCAGATCGAGGAAAGCGGCCGCGGCTGGGATCTGGCCACCGCCGATCCGATGAGCGGCGGCCGTCCGCCGCGCGACGAGCTGTTCACCACGGGCGCCGCGCGCGAGCGCACGCCGCGTCCGAACCACGACGAGATTCTCGCCCGTCGCCGCGCCTTCGCCGATGGTGCGCTGGTGCGCTACCGCATCGCGGTCGGCCGCCAGCACGGCGCCAGCCCCAAGGAGATCGTCGGCGCGATCGCCAACGAGGGCGGCATCGAGGGCAAGTACATCGGCCAGATCCACCTGTTCGACGACTTCAGCACCGTGGAGCTGCCGGCCAACCTGCCGCCCGAACTGCTCGGCCTGCTCAAGCGCACGCGCGTGCGCCAATGCGCGCTCGACATCCGCCCGCTGAGCGAGGCCGAAGCCGCGGCCACGCCGGAGCGCCGCCGTCCGCCGCGCGCCAGCGACGAACGCGGCGGCAACTTCGAACGCCGTCCTCGCCCGGCCGAGGGCCAGGAAGGCCGCGGCACCTGGAACAAGGACACGCCGCGCCCCGCCAAACCTTACGGCAAGCCCGCCGATCGCCCCTACCCGGCGCATAACGCCACGCAACGGCCCGAAGGCGGTGCGCGGCGCAGCGAGGGCGCGCCCTATCCGCGCCGCGACGAACGCGGCAGCGACCGCCCCTTCCCCGCGCGCAAGCCGGATGGCGCGCCCTTCCCCGCCCGTCACGACGCCGGCGACAAGCCCTACAAGCCGGCCAAGCCGTTCAAGCGCAAGGACCGCGGCTGAGCATGCGGCGCGCGCTGCACGCCCTGGTCGCCGTGGCGCTTGCCGCGCTGTTCGCGGCCTGCGGCAACGACGCGCCGCGCTTCGCCCCGCTGCCGCCGGGCGCCGCGGTGCTCGCCTTCGGCGACAGCGTCACTTGGGGCACCGGCGCCGCCGAAGGCCACGACTACCCCACCCGGCTCGCGCAGCGTACCGGCTGGCAGATCGCCAACGCCGGCGTGCCCGGCGATCTGGCACAGACCGCGCGCACGCGCATCGACGCCGAACTCGCCACGCACACGCCGCAGTTGGTGCTGATCGAAATCGGCGGCAACGACTTCCTGCGCCGCCGCGGGCATGACGAGGTGGCCGCGGACGTGCGCGCGATCGTGCATCGCGTGCGCGCCGCGGGGGCCATCCCGGTGCTGATCGCGGTGCCGGCGTTCTCGCCGCTGGGCGCGGCCACCGGCACATTGCGCGACGCCGGCTTCTACCGCGAGATCGCTGAGGAAGAACGTGTGCCGCTGATCGACGAGGTGTTCGCGGACGTGCTGTCCACGCCCGCGCTGCGCACCGATCCCGTGCATCCCAACGCCGAAGGTTATCGCCGTCTCGCCGACGGCATCGCCGCCGGCCTGAGCCGCCACGGCCTGCTCGAAGGGCAGTGAGGGTACGCCGCGCGCCGCGCTCTGCTACCCTGCGCCGATGACTACTCCCGACACGCTCCCCCCGTCCTTCTCCGCCCTCACCCCGGACTGCATCCTCGACGCCCTGGAGGGCGTCGGCCTCGTGCCCGACGGGCGCCTGCTCGCGCTCAACAGCTACGAGAACCGGGTCTATCAGGTCGGCATGGAGGATGGCCCGCCGCGGGTGGTGAAGTTCTACCGACCGGCGCGCTGGAGCGATGCCGCGATCGCCGAGGAGCACGCCTTCGTCGCCGAACTTGCCGCGCGCGAAATTCCGGTGGCCGCGCCGCTCGCGCTCGGCGGCCGCACCCTGCTGCGTAGCGGTGCGCTGCGCTTCGCGGTATTTCCGCGCCTGAGCGGGCGCGCCCCCGAACTCTCCGACCCGGCCACCCTGCAATGGCTGGGGCGCTTCATCGGCCGCATCCACGCGGTGGGCGCGACGCGGTCGTTCCGCGCGCGTCCCGCGCTCGACATCGCCAGTTTCGGCGAGGAACCGCGCGACTGGCTGCTCGCCCACGACTTCATCCCGCCCGACCTGATCGAGGCCTGGCGTAGCGCTGCCAACCTCGCGCTCGACGGCGTGCGCCGCGCCTTCGACCGCGCAGGGCCGTTCCGCCGTCTGCGCCTGCACGGCGACTGCCACCTGGGCAATGTGCTGTGGCTGCCCGATTTCGGCAATGGCGGCGGCGGGCCGCAGTTCGTCGACTTCGACGACGCGCGCAGCGGCCCCGCGGTGCAGGATCTGTGGATGCTGCTGTCGGGCGCGCGCCACGAGATGAGCGCCCAACTCGCCGACGTGCTCGCCGGCTACGAGGACTTCTGCGACTTCTCGCCGCGCGAGCTGCATCTGGTCGAGGCCCTGCGCACGCTGCGCCTGCTCCACTACTCGGCGTGGCTCGCACGGCGCTGGGACGACCCGGCCTTTCCCGCCGCGTTCCCGTGGTTCAACACCCAGCGCTACTGGCAGGACCGCATCCTCGAGCTGCGCGAGCAGATCGCGCTGATGGACGAAGCGCCGCTATGGTCGATCTGAGCCGCGGCGACGGCCCTGTGCGCGGTTTCGCGCCGCACTGCACAAACCGCGGGGCGAAGCGGTAAACTCGGCGCACGACCCGGTCGTATCCCGCAGAACCCCGATTCCGCCCCCTACCTCCGCATGCAACTCCAGTCCTGGTACCACTCCTGCTCCGCCGGGTTCACCCTGCGCGGCGAACACTCCGTGCCCTCGGGCAAACCGGTGCTGCATTTCCTGCACGGCAACGGCTATTGCGGCCGTACCTACGAGCCGCTGCTCGAACTGCTGAGCGCGGACTTCGACCTCTTCATCAGCGACGTCCAGGGCCACGGCAACAGCGATCACGGCGGCCGCTTCCACGGCTGGAACCGTACCGCCGAACTGTGCCTGGAGGCCTGGCGCGCGAAGGGCGCCGTGTTCGGCAACGTGCCGCTGTTCGCGGTCGGCCACAGCTTCGGCGCGGTGATCACCAGCCTGATGCTGTCGCGCCGCCCCAACCGCTGCCAGCGCGCCGTGCTGCTCGACCCGGTGCTGTTCCCGCCGGCGATGATCGGCCTCATGGCGCTCTCCGACGTGGTCGGCCTGTACGCGCGCAACACCCTCGCCCGCCGCGCGCGCAGCCGTCGCCACCACTGGCCCGATCGCGCCACCGCCTACGAAACGCTGAAGGGGCGCGGCATGTTCAAGGGCTGGACCGAGGCTGCGATGTGGGCCTACGTCAACCACGCGCTCAAGGACGTGAGCAGCGCGGAAGACGGCGCAGGCGGCGTCGAACTCAAGTGCCGGCCGGCGCGCGAGGCCGAGATCTTCGGTTCCTATCCACGCCGGCTGTGGGCGGCTCTCGATCGCGTCGCCCCCCCCACCCTGGTGCTGCGCGGCGACCAGACCTTTCCGTTCGCGGCCAAGGGCATCGCGCGGTGGACGGCGACCAACCCCCGGGTCAGCGAGCAGGTGCTGCCCGGCGGCCACTGCTTCATGCAGGAAGACCCGGCGGCGAGCGCGGCGGCGATCCGCGCCTTTCTGCTCGCCGCAGGCTGAACGCGATGAAGCTCGACGCGTATTTGTTCGTCTGGGTTCGCCGCCCGGTACTGCGCCCGCTGCTGGCCGCTCTGGTGTTGTTCGGCCTCGGCGGCTGCGCCCTGACTCCGGACACCCCGCCGTCGCGCGGCGGCAACCTCCGGGTCTCCGCCGAACACGCGGCAGCGGACGCCACCGCAACGCCGTCGCGCGCGCGCCGCGGCGACGCGGCGTCCGGCGCATCGTCCGCGGCGGCGGAGCCGGTCGCCGTGATCGAGCTCACACCGACGGCGAGCGAGCTTTCCGCCGAAATGGACGCCCGCCTGCGCACGGTCGCCGAGGCCGCGAAGGCCGACGAGCGCATCGCGCTGCGCCTCGAAGGTTACGTGCCCGATGGCGGCAGCCCGGTGCTCAACATCGGTCTGGCCGAACAATCCCTCGCCGTGGTGCGCAGGCAGCTGATCCGCATGGGGGTGGCGGCAAACCGTATCCAGATCGTGCCGCTCGGTGAGCATCACGAGTTTGCGCGCTCGGCCGACCAGCACTGGGTCGAGATTCATTTCCGCGCCCGCCCGGGCTGAGCGCTGCACCACCGAATTTCAGCCGTCGGCGCCGCTGCCGTGGCGCACAGCGCGCGATCCACGCTCCGCAGCGTTCAGTTCGGACTCCTCCAGCCACTCCCGCCAGACCGCCATCAGCACGGCGAGCACCACCGGCCCGAGGAAGAGCCCGACCAGGCCGAAGGCCGCGAGCCCCCCGAGCACGCCGAACATCACGAGCAGGAATGGAATCCGGGTGGCGTTGCTGATCACCAGGGGGCGGATGAGGTTGTCCACCCAACTCACCACCAGGGCGCCCCACAGCAGCAGGCCGACGCCTTCGACGGTGTTGCCGCTGAGCAGCAGCCATACGCCCAACGTGCCCCACGCGAACGGCGTGCCGAAGGGGATCATCGCCACCAGCGCGGTGATCACGCCGAGCAGCACGGGGGCGGGCAGGCCGGCCCACCAGTAGCCGAGCCCGGCGACCAAGCCCTGCGCCAGCGCGGTGGCGATCAGCCCCCACACCACGGCCTTGGTCATGCCCCCGACCGCGGCGAGATAGGCGTCGACGCGGGCCCCGAGAAAGCGCCGCAACACGCGCTGGACCTGGGCGAGCACGTGCTCGCCGTCACGGTAGAGAAAAAACAGCGTGATCAAAGCGAAACCGAGCTTCGCCGCATTGCGCCCGAGATCGCCGATCAGGGCGACCAGCTGGTCGCCGCCCTGGCTCAGCCACGCGGTGAGCTGCGCCTTGAAGGCTTCCGGATCGCCGGTCAGCTCGTCGAGTAGGCCTTGCAGCGTTTCGCCCACCCACGGCAGGGTGCGGACGAACTCGGGCAGGGCCAGCCCGCCCTCGCGGATCTGCGTGGTCACCGCGGCGATCGCCAGCCCGGCCTCGGTGCGCAGCAGCGTGAGCATCCACGCCGCCGGCAGGATGAAGGCCGCGCTCAGCAGCAGCGTCATCGACAGTGCGGCAAGAGTCGGATGGCGGCGCAGACCGGCGCGCAGCCGGCGATGCAGGGGCCAGCTCGCGTAGGCGATGATCACCGCCCACGCCACCGGCACGATGAAAAGATGCAAGACCGCATAGCTCAGGACGAGCAGCGCGCCGAGCAGTACCCCGAGGATGACCCGGCGCACGAGCCGCTCGGCAACCTGATCGTTCATGCGCAGCGCCCGCCCGGCTCAGCGACGCTGCAGCGCGCCGATGCGCGCCTCGATCGGCGGGTGGGTGGCGAACAGCGCCATCCACCCCGGACGGCCGGCGATGCCGGCGGTGGCCACGTTCTGCGGCAGCTCGCCCGCCTCCAGCCCACCCAGCCGGCGCAACGCGCTCACCATGGGCTGCGCCGACCCCATCAGCTGCGCGGCGCCGGCATCGGCGCGAAACTCGCGCTGGCGCGAAAACCACGCGACGATGATGCTCGCGAGCACGCCGAACAGGATGTCGCACACCACCGTCGTCACCATGTAACCGATGCCGGGGCCGCTCGCGCTCTCGTCGTTGCGCCGCAGGAAGGCATCCACGAGATAGCCCACCACGCGCGACAGGAAGATGACGAAGGTGTTCACCACGCCCTGGATCAGGGTCAGCGTCACCATGTCGCCGTTGGCGACGTGCGCCACTTCGTGCGCGAGCACGGCTTCGACCTCCTCCCGCGACATGGTCTGCAGCAACCCGGTCGACACCGCGACCAGCGAACTGCGCTTGCTGGCGCCGGTGGCGAAAGCATTGGGCTCGCCGTCGTAGAGGGCGACCTCGGGCATCGGAATTCCCGCCCCGCGGGCGAGGCGCGCGACCGCATCGACCAGCCACTGCTCGGTGGCGTTGCGCGGCTGCTCGATCACGCGCGCGCCGGTGCTCCATTTGGCGATCGGCTTCGACAGCAGCAGCGAGATGAAGGCGCCGCCGAAGCCCATGATCGCCGCGAATGCGAGCAACGAACCCAGATCGAGGCCGTTGGCGGTGAGGAAGCGGTTCACGCCGAGCAGGCTGGCGACGATGCCGAGGACGACCACCACGGCAAGGTTGGTGGCGAGGAAGAGCAGGATGCGTTTCATCGAGATCTCCGTGGAAAACGAAAGGACGACGCCGGAAGCCTTTGGCGGCGCTTCTTCGAGAGCGGCCGGCGGCCGATGGTTCCAGCCGGCGCGGCGTCGCAACCGGCTACCACCCGCGGGCGCGCGCCTTCGCCCACACTCGCCGGGCGCGGCCGGCTGCGGCCGTGCCCACGACAACGCAACGAGGAGACGACGATGGGCAAGAAGATCCTGATGATCTGCGGCGATTTCTGCGAAGACTACGAGACCATGGTGCCGTTCCAGGCCCTGCAGGCGGTCGGCCACACCGTGCATGCGGCCTGCCCCGGCAAGAAGGCCGGCGCCACCATCGCCACCGCGATCCACGACTTCGAGGGCGACCAGACCTACTCCGAGAAGCGCGGCCACAACTTCGCCCTCAACGCGAGCTTCGACGAACTCGATCCGCAGGCCTACGACGCTTTGGTCATTCCCGGCGGCCGCGGTCCCGAGTATCTGCGCCTGAACGATGCAGTGATTGCCGCCGTGCGTCACTTCTTCGCCGCCGGCAAGCCGGTGGCTGCGGTCTGCCACGGCGCGCAACTGCTCGCCGGTGCGCGCGTGCTGGAAGGGCGGCGGTGCTCGGCCTATCCGGCCTGCCGCGCCGAGGTCGAACTCGCCGGCGGCCACTATGCCGACATCCCCATCGACCAGGCGGTGACCGACGGCAATCTGGTGAGCGCACCGGCATGGCCGGCGCATCCGGCGTGGATCGCGCAATTCCTTGCCCTGCTCGGCACCCGCATCGCGCACTGAACGGCCGAGGCGGCGGCCGCGCTGTGCACGGGTGCGGCGCGGCCTACAATGACCGCATCGTCCGTCCTCCCGTGGAACTCCGATCATGTGCGAGATCTTCACCCGCGCCGACCCCGGGCTCTATGCCAGCCGCGCGCGTTCGGTACGGCTGCACGGCGTCGCCACCAGCATCCGTCTGGAGAACATCTTCTGGCAGGTGCTGGAGGAAATCGGTGCCCGCGACGGACTCAGCGTGCCGCGGCTGGTGGCGCGCCTGCACGACGAGTTGAGCGCCGCCGGCGCGCTCGACGATCGCGCCAACTTCGCCTCCTTCCTGCGCGTGAGCTGCACCCGCTATCTGCAGCTGCAGATCGCCGGGCTGATTCCCGCCGACGGCGCAGTGCCGATCCGCGCGCTCGACGCCCGTGCCGTGCTCGCCGGCGAGCGCGCCCGCGTTGGCGCGGCGCGCAGCAAAGCTCAGCGCGCGGCGATCAGCGCCGCGGCGTAGGCCCGTGCATCGGGCAGAAATTCGAGGCAATCGGCCTCGAAGCCGGCGTAGTCGCGCAGCAGTTCGGCACCCGCGCCTGCGAGCGCGTTCGGGCGGCGCAGGCGGCGGTGGGCCATGGCGTCGAGCGCGCCGGCGATGCGCTGCGGTTCGCGATAGCCGGCGAACCAGTCGTCGGCCGCCATCGCCTGGAACATGGGCATGAACGCCGCGGGCAGCGGCTCCGGGAAGCTGCCGAGCAAGGCGTAGGTGTCGGCGGCGAAGGCTTCCAGCGCCTGCGCGCTGAAGCGCGCCCAGTGGCGGGCGAGGAAGTGGTCGTAGAACATGTCCACCATGATCCCCGACACCCGCCGGCGCTCGGCGCTGATGCGTGCCCGGCTGCGCTGGAAGGCGGGATGACGGTCGGCATAGCTGTCGATGCGGCGATGCAACATCACGCCTGCGGCCAGCGCCGGCGACAGCCCCGGCGGCAGCGGTTCGAGCCGCCCCTTGACGAAATCGCCGATCACGCCGCCGACGCGATCGGCCGGCTGCGCGCCGGCGAGCAGCGCATGGGCGAGAAAATTCATCGTTCGCCTCCGCCGGGGCGCGCGTTCAGGCCGCCGGCGCGCCCATCAGCAGGCGCGGCTCGACCTGCACCGACTCCTCGCCGTTGGTGACCCAGACGTGGCCGTCCTGCACCGTGCATTGCAGGCGCATGCCGCGGCCGGTGAGGCGGGCAAGCGCGGGCGCGATCTCGGGGGCGATGTTGAGCACGGTCAGGTTGCCCTGGCGGGCGAGCTTGTCGCGCACCCCGTTCCACCAGATGTCGGCAGCGCGCCCGTAGCTGAGCACGACCACGTGGTCGGCGCGCCCGCAGGCCTTGCGCACCCACTTCTCGTCGGGCTGGCCGACGTCGATCCAGCGCTCGATCCGGCCGGTGAGATCCTTCTGCCACAGGTCGGGTTCGTCATCGACGCACAGGCCCTTGCCGAAACCGAGCGCGGGATCGGCGTACAGCGTGAACGCGAGCAGGCGCACCATCAGGCGCTCGTCGGTCTCCGAGGGGTGGCGCGCCAGGGTCAGCGCGTGATCGCCGTAGTAGTTGCGGTCCATGTCCGCAATCTGCAGTTCGGCCTTGTAAACCGTTGCCTTGAGAGCCATCCGCGCGTCCTCAGTGCACCGTGCCCGCGGGCCGGTTGGCGCGCTGCCAGGCGATCACCGCCTGGGTCGCGTGCGCCATCACCGCATCGCGCTGCGCTGCGGGCAGTTCGCGGGCAAGCGCGGCAAACAGCGCCTGCGTGGCCTCCTGGCCGATGCCGTCGGCGGCGAGGCCTTCGGCAAGGCAGCGCAGCTGGATGTGGGCGAGCGCATCGGCGACCAGGCGCCAGCCGGCGACCGGCATGTCGCGTACCAGCGCCAGCAGCAGGCCGCCGAGCTGGGCGGCGAGGCGCAGGGCCTCGTCGCGTTCCTCGCTGGCGATCGCCGAATGCCACAGCGCAAGGTGGATGCCGCGGCGCAGCTCGACCTTGAAGTCGATCGCGTTCTCCTCGCGACCGGCCACCGCGTCGAACTGCTGCAGAAAGCGCGCTTCGTCCTCGGGGCTTAGCCCGGTGCGCAGTGCACCGACCAGTTCGCTCAGCCCCGGCAGCGCGACGAGGCCGAAGGCCTGGCTCCAGGCCAGCCCCCATTGATCGATCCCGGTGAGGAGCAGCGCCAGGCGCAGGGCGCGGGCGTCATCGCCGCCGCCGGCCTGCGCCCAGTTGGCGAGCGCGCCGCGCAGTTCGCCGACACCGGCGGCACGCGCGCTGTCGTCGGCCTCGACGGTGAGGCGGAACACACGTGCGAACGCATCCTGCGCCATGTGCGCCGCCTGACGCTGGATGTCGGGGGCGACGAGGGAAGCGAGGGGGTCGGCCGGAAGGATGGATTCGGCGGATTCAGCCGCAGCGGCTGCGGGCGGGGGCGACGCGGACATGAAGGGGTTCCGGAGAGCGGGCGCACATTGTGCCGAGGCCGCGCGCGCCGGGCAATCGCCGCGCCCCGCCCGCGCATCCCGCCGACGGCCGCTCAGGCGGCGCCGGAGTTGGCCCAGCGCAGGCGCGGGCGCGGCACTGCGGCCTGCTGCTGGCCCAGGCGGAAATCCTGCAGCAGGCGGCGCAGCACCGCCGCGTCCTCGTCGCAAAAACCGCGCTTGAAGTCGGTGAGCACCAGACGCGAGCGCGTCAGCCAATTGCCGGGCGCGTCATCGATCGCGCACCAGTTGGCACAGGTGATGTCGGGCACGTGCTGGGCCAGCCACAGCATGGCCTCGCGTTCGCGCAGGCCGTGGAGATCGACGCCGCGCTTGGGCAGCATGTGCGGAGTGGCGCCGGCGACACGCGGGCGGATGTCCTCGGAGAAGCGCGCCACCAGCTTCTGCAGCGAGAACAGCATGCGCCAGTCCGAGGCGATGAC
Organism: Pseudomonadota bacterium; assembly: GCA_023459095.1. Taxonomy (GTDB): domain Bacteria; phylum Pseudomonadota; class Gammaproteobacteria; order Burkholderiales; family Rhodocyclaceae; genus JAEWVQ01. The sequence goes on from JAEWVQ010000317.1 coordinate 23,082, forward strand.
CAGTCGGGCCTCGTCGAACTCGCGCAGCACGGTCTCGATCAGCGGCAGGCAGCGGAAGTCCTCGACCTCGCCCCACGGATGGGTGACGCCATCGAAGTCGATGAAGATGTAAGTCACTTGAGACATGGGGGCTCGCTTGGGCGTCGCTTGAATTCGCTTCTGGATCGAAGAACCGCAGGGGTCCGGAAAACCATTTCGCCGTGACGGCTTCATGGATGTTGCAATGCAGAATATACTTCAAACATGATGGACGCGAGCAGGCACGCCATGTGGATCGTACCGCCGTCGCGGCGCTGTCATGCAGGCGTGCTTCAATGTCCCGCGGCCCCGCTGCCGCTGCTCTCCCACGCACTCATTCCACCCCTCATCTGAAACGGAGCCACACGATGACCCCGATCATCAATCTGGAAGGCAAGGTCGGCCTGATTACCGGCATCGCCAACGAGAAATCGATTTCGACCGGTGTCGCCGAGGCCTGCGCCCAGGCGGGCGCCAAGCTGATCATCACCTACCAGAACGACAAGACCCGCGCCTTCATCGAGCCGGTGGTCAACCGCCTCGGCGTCACCGACGTGCTGCTGCTCGACGTCACCCGGCCGGAAACCATGGATGCGGTGTTCGCCGACATCGAAGCCAAGCACGGCAAGCTCGACTTCGCCATCCACAGCATGGCCTTCGCCAAGCGCGACGACCTGCACGGCCGCGTGGTCGACACCTCGGCCGACGGCTTCGCGCTCGCCATGGACGTGTCCACGCACTCCTTCATCCGCCTCGCGCGCAAGGCCGAACCGCTGCTCGAGAAGGCCGGCGGCGGCTCGCTGATCACGATGACCTATCTGGGCTCGGAAAAGGTCATCCCCAACTACGGCGTGATGGGGCTGTGCAAGGCTGCGCTCGAAGCGGCCACCCGCTACCTCGCCGCCGAGCTCGGCCAGAAGGGCATCCGCGTCAACGCGGTGTCGCCCGGGCCGCTGATGACGCGCGCCGCGTCCGGCATCTCCGGTTTCGACGGCCTGATGGCGGCCGCGGTCGAGCGTTCGCCGATGCACAGCCTGGTGACGCCGGACGACATCGGCGCGCTCACCGCCTTCCTCGTCTCCGACGCCGGGCGGTTGATTTCGGGCGGCGTGCATTTCGTCGACGCCGGCTACAACATCATGGGCTGAGGCCGGAGCGCACGATGATCGATCTTGCCACGGCACGGGCCCGCGTCGGCCGCGGCGGCGTGGTCCTCCCCGACCCCGTTCCCGCCCATCCGCTGCTCGACGGCAGGCCGGAAATCGGCCGTGGCGAGTATTCCATCGTGCTCGACAAGGGCGACGGCGAGCGCGTCTACAAAGTGGTCAGCTCGCCCGCCGACTATTTCCTGTACACCGCCGACGACCGCCCCCGCGGCGAGCATTTTCCGGTGGTGTATGCCGATCACGGGGTGATCGGCCGCGCGCAGTCGGGCTACCCCTTCCATCTGCTGGAAATGGAGCGTCTATACCCGCTGCCCGACAGCTCGCCGGCGAGCGACCTCGCCACCCGGCTGATCGAGGTCTATTGGTCGGCCTGCGAGCAGTGGAGCCGGCTGGGCATGGACATGGGGCGCATCGCCCTCCACCACATGACGCTCACTCCGGAATCGCTCGACGCGCGCATGACGGAGGCGCTGAAGGCGCTGTCCGATTTCGTCGAGGAGTATCAGGTGCTGCCCGACATCCTCAACGCCAACAACCTGATGATGCGCAAGGACGGCACCCTGGTGTTCTCCGACCCGGTGTTCCTCGGCTGAGGCGGGCTTTGCGCGTATGATCGGCGACATGACTCACGGAGCCGCCGCCATGCCCCCCGACGACGCCCACGATACCCCGCCGGGGCCGCGCCCCGCGTCGATCGGCATTCCCCGCAGCGCCGCCTTCGATGCTCCCGCCTTCGAGCGCGCGGTCGGCGATCTGCTGCGCGCCTGCGGTGTCGCTCCCGACTCGCCCCATACCGGGCGCACCGCGCAGCGCGTGCGCGAGTTGTGGCAGCGGCGGCTGTTGGGCGGTTACGATCTCGACCCCGCGGAGGCCCTCGGCGACGGCTTCGCCGACGAGCGCCGCGACATGGTGGTGGTGCGCGGCATCGCCATCCACGGCGTGTGCCCGCATCATCTGGTGCCGTTCCGTGGCGTCGCCCACGTCGCCTACCTGCCCGGCGGCCGCCTGCACGGCTTCGGCCGCATCGCCCGCCTGGTCGACGCGATCGGCCACCGCTTCACCTATCAGGAGTGGATGACGCGCGACATCGCCGACGCCCTGATGCGCCACGGCCAGGCCGCGGGCGCGGCCTGCGTGATCGAGGCGGAACAGTTGTGCCTGCTGCTCGGCGAGGACCGGCGCGGCGACGAACGCGTGGTCACCCAGGCCTACGCGGGCGAATTCGAACACCAGCCGCAGCTGCGCAACGAATTCCTGCGCGCGATCGCACCGTGCCCGCTCTGAGCCGTGCGCCGGCCGCGGTGCGGTCGCGATCGACTCAATACAGCCCGGGATCGCGCTGCGCGCGGTGCGCCGACAGCTCGAGCATCACCACTTCACGGCCGAGCAGCATCACCGAGCCGCGATGGCGGTCGTAGCCCGAACCGGAGTATTCGAACTCATACACCCGGCGCAGCGCGAAACGCCCGTCGTCGTCGCGCGCCGGGCGCAGCGAGCTGCCGGCGACGGTGTCGTCGAGCAACTGCACACCTTCGCGTCGGCATGCCGCGCGCGCCGCGGCGACGCCGACCTCCCTCGCCTTCAGGCTGTCGAACCAGAACCAGGCCACGAGGCCAAGCAGCAACAGGGCGAGGAGTTCGGCAAAGGACATGGGCGGGGGCGCAGCAAGCTCGATCCGGGGCGGATCAGAGCATCATGCCGCGGATCATGTAATAGAGCATCGCCGCCATCAGCGCCGAGGCCGGCACGGTGATGATCCACGCTGCGGCGATGCGCATCAGCTGCGAGCGCTTGACGAGCTGACGGCGATAGACCTTGCGCAGATCCTTGCGTTCGCCCTTGGAGAAGTTCGCCGGGTCTTCGTGGCGCTTGGAGCGGTGCTTGAGCTCGCGCAGCATCTCGCCCTTCTCGTCGATCGTCGCCTCCTCGAAACGCGCCAGGAAGGCGTCGATCGCGGCCTGATCGCCTTCCGGGTGATGCGCCTTGATCTCGGCGATCATGCGCGCATAGTTGCTTTTCAGATACTCGCGCAGGAATCCGACCCCGAATACGCCGCCGACCGCGATATGGGTCGAACTCACCGGCAAGCCCATCTGGCTGGCGACGATCACCGTGATCGTCGCCGCCATTGCGATGCAGTAGGCACGCATCTGGTCGAGCTCGGTGATCTCCGAGCCGACGGTGCGGATCAGTTTGGGGCCGAACAGCGCCAGCCCGAGCGCGATGCCGATGGCGCCGACCATCATCACCCAGGTCGGAATCGCCGCCGATTCGCCGATCGCGCCCGAGGTGCCGGAGACCACGTCGACGATCGCCGCCAGCGGACCGACCGCATTGGCGACGTCGTTGGAGCCGTGGGCGAAGCTCAGCAACGCGGCAGCGAACACGAGCGGCAGCGTGAACAGGCGATTGACCCCGCTCTTGGTGTTGGGAATCAGCACGGTGTTGCGCCCGAGCAAGGCGCGTACGAGGAAGAAGGTGGCCACGGCAAAGACCAGCCCGTACACCGACGCCGCGACGAAGCCGATCGTCCACACCCGGTTCAGACCCTTGAGCAGCAGATAGGTCGAAAAGGTCCAAGCCATCGCCGCGATCAGCAGCGGCACCGTGCGCCGCGCCGCGGTCGCCATGTCGTGCTGGTAGGTGATGCTGCGCTTGACCAAGTACAGGAAGCCGGCCGCGAACAGGCCGCCGAGCACCGGCGAGATTACCCAACTTGCCGCGATTTCGGCCATCGTGCCCCAATTGACGACCTGGAAGCCGCTCGCCGCCACCCCCGAGCCGAGTACCGCGCCGACAATGGAGTGCGTGGTGGACACCGGCGCGCCGACCGCGGTGGCGATGTTGAGCCATAACGCGCCGGCGAGCAGCGCCGCGAGCATGATCCAGACGAAGGTCTGGCTATCGGGAATCAGCGTGGGGTCGATGATCCCGCTGCGGATGGTGCCGACCACCTCGCCACCAGCGATGAGCGCACCGGCGGCCTCGAACACCGCGGCGATGACCAGCGCCACGCCCAGGCTCATGGCCTTGGAGCCGACCGCCGGACCGACGTTGTTGGCGACGTCGTTGGCGCCGATGTTCATTGCCATGTAGCCGCCGACCACCGCGGCGATCACCAGCACCATGCTGCCGGCGCCTTCGCCCCGCATCATGGCGTAAAGCATGACACCGACCATGAACAACAAACCGATGCCGAGGCGGAACATCTCGCTGCGGCCGGACGTCGTTGCGCGCTCGATCTCGTTGATATCTTGCAGATTCACTCGGTACATCCGAAAAACACAAAGGCGGCATTGTTTCAGAAAAACGACGCCAGCCGAAGCGAAATCCACGCCCTGCCCGAGCGCAGGAGCGGGCGCAGATCACAGGCGGTCGTATTTATCCGCCCGCCCCCGGGCCTTGTCCACCGGGTAGCGCTCGGCGTTGATGGCGAGCTTGCGCTGCGCCGCGGCGGCAAGATCGACCCCGAGCACGTCGGCCAGACGTACCAGGTAGAGCAGCACGTCGGCGAGTTCGAGCGCAACCGCTTCGCGTTGCGCGGGGTCGAGCGCGGCCGACTGCTCGGCGGTCAGCCACTGGAAATGCTCGACCACCTCCCCCGCCTCGCCGGCGAGCGCCATCGCCAGATTCTTCGGCGTATGAAACGGCTGCCAGTCGCGCGCCGCGGCGAAGTCGCGCAACTGGTCGCGCAGTTCGCGCAACGCGTCCGCGCCGGCGGCGGGCTCGGCGGGCGTCGTCATGCGATCTCGTGCTCAAGGTCGAAACCTGCGCCGCCGTCCTCACCGAGATGCTCGACCAGCCACGGCATCACCGCTTCGAGGCGCTCGGGCAGCACCCAAGGCGGATTGACCACGAAGAGGCCGCTGCCGAACATGCCGAAGCCGTCGGCGGATGGCCCCCGCACCGCCAGACGCACGTCCAGCCAGCTGTCTGCGCCCAGCGCGGCGAGGCGCTCGGGCAGTTGCCGGGCCTCGGCGCGCGCGAGCATCGGATACCAGACCACATAGGTGCCGCTCGGAAAACGCTTCATCGCATCGCGCACGGTGTCGACCACGCGCCGGTAATCGTCCTTGACCTCGTAGGGCGGATCGATCAGCACCACTGCGCGCCGCGACGGCGGCGGCAGCAAGCCGCGCAGACCATCGAAGCCGTCGGCACGCCGCACCTGCACGCGCTCGGCTTCGGCGGCGAAGGTCTGGCGCAGCGCCGCTTCGTCGGCCGGATGCATCTCGAACAGGCGCAGGCGGTCCTGCGTGCGCGCACGCGTCATCGCCAGCGCCGGCGACCCGGGGTAGAACAGCAGGCGGCCGTGCGGGTTGAACTGACGCACCGCCTCCACATAGGCCGCCAGCATCGGCGGCAGATCCTCGCGCGCCCACAGCCGGCCGATGCCATCGGCGGATTCGGCGGTCTTGGTCGCATGTTCGCTATCGAGGGCATAGCACCCTGCCCCGGCGTGGGTGTCGATGTAGAACCAGGGCTTGTCCTTGCGATTGTAATAATCGAGCAGTTCGAGAAGGACGGCATGCTTGAGGACGTCGGCATGATTGCCGGCGTGAAAGGCGTGGCGGTAACTGAGCATGGGAGCAGGAACGGAGCTGAGGCGTGGAATGCTACCACCGGCCGCCGGCCTCGCCGCGCTTTCCATGGCGTTCCCCGCCATGCGCCCGCTTGCTATGATCTGCCCCCCAACGGCGTTCGGCGCCGACGTAACAGCGAGAGAGACAATGAGCATTTACGCCCTGGGCGAACGCACGCCCCGCCTCGGAGAAGGCAGCTGGGTGGCGCACAACGCTACGGTGATCGGCGCGGTGCGCGCCGGGCGCAACGTCAATATCTGGTACAACGTGGTGATCCGCGGCGACAACGACCCGATCGTGATCGGCGACGGCACCAACATCCAGGACGGTTCGGTGCTGCACAACGACGAGGGCGTGCCGCTCACCATCGGCGCCGACGTCACCGTCGGCCACATGGTGATGCTGCACGGCTGCACGGTGGGCGACGGCAGCCTGATCGGCATCAACGCCGTGGTCCTCAACCACGCGGTGATCGGCAAGCACTGCATCATCGGCGCCAATGCACTGATTCCCGAGGGCAAGGTGATTCCCGACCGCTCGCTGGTGGTGGGTTCGCCGGGGCGGGTGATCCGCGAGCTCACCGATGCCGAGATCGCCAACATCAAGCACAACGCCCGCCACTACGTCGCCAACGCGCGCCAGTACGAAACCGGGCTGAGCCCCGTAGACCCGGCCGCGGCGATCGGCTGAAGGCGAGCGTCTGCGCAGGAGGTGGCCTCACAGGCGCTTACACCTTGGGCTGCGGCCACCCCCATTCTTACGGTATAAAACGGCTCCTTTGCGAATTCCGGGAGCCTCCGACCATGAACAACAACCGCACCCTGCTCGCCGTCCTCCTTGCCGCCGCCCTGCACCTGCCCGCCGGCGCCGCGCTCGCCGCGCCGACCGCGAACGCCGACCGCGACGACGAGCGCACCGTCGAATTCGCCGTCGAGGCCAGCCGCCCGGCGCCCAACGACGAAGCCGTGGCCACGCTCTACGTCGAACAGTCGGGTGCCGACGCCGCAGCCCTCGCCACCCGCGTGAACCGCGCCATCGCCGCGGCGCTCGACACCGCGCGCGGCCATGCGGACATCAAGGTGCAATCGGGCAACACCTCGACCTGGCCGGTGTACGACAAGAACGGCGGCAAGATCGAGGCCTGGCGCATGCGCTCCGAGATCCGCCTGGAAACGCGCAACGTCGCCGCGCTCTCCGAACTCATCGGCAAGCTGCAGGGCAGTCTGGCGGTCGCACAGCTGAGCATGCAGCCGTCGGCGGAAACCCGGCGCAAGGCTACCGACGAGGCCACGGTTGATGCCATCCGTGCGTTCGAGCAGCGCGCCGCGCTGATCTCCTCCAGTCTGGGCAAACGCTACCGCCTGCGTCACATCAACATCTCCGACTCCGGCGCCCGCCCGCCGATCTATGCGCGCATGCGCGCCGCACCGATGATGGCCGAAGCGGCCTCTGCGCCGCTCGAAGGCGGCGAAAGCGAAGTCGGTGTGACCATCAACGGCCGCATCGAACTCGTGGAGTGAGCGCTGTCATGCTCCGCCTTCGCGCATTTCCTCTCATCCTCGGCGCGGCGCTCGGCACCGCTCAGGCCGCCACGCCGGGGAGTATCGCCAGCACGCAGTACAGCTGCCCCAACGGCGAGCGCTTCAAGGTGGAAGCCCATGCCGACCATCTGCGCCTGCGCACCGGCACCGGGATCTTCACCTTGACCCACGACGCAGCGCCGCCGACGGTCGATGCGGTGGCCCACTTCACCGACGGCCAGAACGTACTGCGTGCCGAGGGCGACGCAGTCCTGCTTGAGCGCCCGGGTCTGCCGGTCGCCCACAACTGCCGACCCGAGGCCGGGTGATGACGCGCTGCCCCGTGTCGGGCGCGGCGGGGGGCAGCCCGGCGGAGCGCGAGCGCCGGCCAGCGCGGTAGACGCGGCCGCTTCCATCGCCTATCTTCGCGGGCATGCCGCATCGACATCGACAGCCCGAACGCGTATTTATTGCGCTTACCCTCGTCCTCCTCGCCGGCTGCAGCACGGTCTCGCCTCCGCCGCCGGTGGCAGCGCCCGCCCCCGCGCCGGCACCGGCCAGGAGCACCTCGGCACCGGGGGCCTATTTTGCCCTCGAGCATGAAGCCCACAGTCGCGAAGTAGTGCTGTTCGCACTTGGCCTGCTAGGCACCGGCTACCGCTTCGGCGGACGCAATCCGGAGGCCGGGCTCGATTGCAGCGGCATGGTCAGCTATGTCGTCGAGCAGGTCAGCGGCCAGCGTCTGCCGCACAATGCCGCGCAGATCGCTGCACGCACCCGGGCGATCGCGCGCGATGAGCTGCAACCCGGCGACCTGGTGTTCTTCAACACGATGAAGCGCCGCCACTCGCACATGGGGATCTACATCGGCGACGGCAAGTTCATCCACGCCCCGTCCAGCCGCGGCGTGGTCCGCGTCGAAAGTCTGGACAAGGGCTATTTCGCCCCGCGCCTGGACGGCATGCGCACCTTGCTCGCGGAGCAGGACTGAGCACGACTGCCCAGCAGGTCAGGGTAGAGCCTGACTTGCCGCGCAGCGCGGCGAAACCTACTGTGCAATGGTTGACCACGCGTGCACAGGAGGGTATTGCGATGCCGATGCGCAAGATTCAGGAAGTGATCCAGGGGCAGCGAATTCTGACCGCGAACGCACAGACCCGCGTGCGCGACGCCAGCAGGCAGATGGCTGCGGCACGGGTGGGCGCGATCATGATCGTCGAGGGTGGTCGCCTCAGCGGCATCTTCACCGAGCGCGATGCGCTCGTACGCGTGCTCGCCGCCGGTCTCGATGCCGACACCACCACGCTGGCCGCGGTGATGACGCCGTCGCCGCAGACGATCGCGCCCGAGCACCCACTTGGCCACGCCATGCACCTGATGTATGAAGGCGGCTTCCGCCACGTCCCGGTGGTCGTCGACGGCGTGCCGGTGGGCATGGTTTCGGCGCGCGACGCACTCGGCCTCGAAATGGTCGCATTCGAGGAAGAACTGGTCCAGCGCGAAACCATCACCGAGTTGCTGTAGCGCCTTTGGCGCCTATCGCGGCGGCGATGGCCCCAGGGGGCTGTCGCTGCGCGCACCAGCCGCGGTGGGTGCGGCGACACTCAGTTCTTCTGCGGCACTTGGACGTAGATCTCGCCAGGTCGAGTGAGACCCAGTTCGAAGCGGGCGCGCTCCTCGATCGCATCGTTACCCGACTTCAAATCGCGCACTTCGGCTTCGAGGCCGGCGTTGCGCTGTTCCAGGCGCAGATTCTCCGCGCGCTTTTCGTGCAACTGGCGATCGACTTCCCAGACCCGCAGCCAGCCGCCCTTGCCCAGCCACAAGGGATACTGGAGAACGACGACCAGCACGACGAGAATGATCACTGGCCAGCGCATGAAGGGAGCGAAATCCGGAATACGTGAGGTGTGGAGGTGGATCGGCCACCCGGATGGGCAAGGCGCCACAAGCAAAAACAGGCCGGCGGATTATCCGCCGGCCCTCGGATCAAGGCAACGCGGCCGCGTCGGCGACCGCACCTTCGCCTCAGCGCGTGCGCAGGTTATAGAACGCGCGCTTACCCGGGTAGAAGGCGGTGTCGCCCAGATCTTCCTCGATGCGCAGCAGCTGGTTGTACTTCGAGATGCGGTCGGAACGCGACAGCGAGCCGGTCTTGATCTGCATGGCGCGCAGGCCGACGGCGATGTCGGCGATGGTCGAGTCGTCGGTTTCGCCCGAACGGTGCGAGATCACCGCGGTGTAACCGGCGAGCTTGGCCATCTCGACCGCGGCGAAGGTCTCGGTCAGCGTGCCGATCTGGTTGATCTTGATCAGGATCGAGTTGGCCACGCCCTGCTCGATGCCCTGCTCGAGGATCTTGGTGTTGGTGACGAAGAGGTCGTCGCCGACGAGCTGGACCTTGCCGCCCAGGCGTTCGGTGAGGTGCTTCCAGCCCGCCCAGTCGCCTTCAGCCATGCCGTCCTCGATCGACACGATGGGGAACTTGTCGGCCAGGGTGGCGAGGTAGTCGGTGAAGCCCTCGGCGGTGAGCGACAGGCCCTCGCCCTTCAGCTCGTACTTGCCGTTCTTGTAAAACTCGCTGGCGGCGCAGTCGAGCGCGAGCAGCACGTCGCGGCCCGGCTCGTAGCCAGCGGCGGCGATCGCCTCCTGGATGAGGTTGAGCGCCTCTTCGGTGCCCGCCACGTTGGGGGCGAAACCGCCCTCGTCGCCGACGGTGGTCGGGTAGCCCTTCTTGTCGGTGATCTTCTTCAGGTGATGGAAGATCTCGGCGCCACAGCGCAGCGCTTCGCGGAAGCTGCCCATGCTCACCGGCATGATCATGCATTCCTGGATATCGAGGCTGTTGTTGGCATGCTCGCCGCCGTTGATGACGTTCATCATCGGCACCGGCATCACCATCGGGCTGGAGCCGCCGAAGTAGCGGTACAGCGGCAGGCCGGCCTCTTCGGCGGCGGCCTTGGCCACCGCCATCGACACCGCGAGGGTGGCATTGGCGCCCAGGCGCGACTTGTTGTCGGTGCCGTCGAGCTCGATCAGGGTGCGGTCGATGAAGGACTGCTCTTCGGCGTCGAGACCGATGATCGCTTCCGAGATCTCGGTGTTGACGTTCTCGACCGCGCGCAGCACGCCCTTGCCGAGGTAGCGCGCGGCGTCGCCGTCGCGCAGTTCGATCGCTTCGCGCGAACCGGTGGAGGCGCCGGATGGCACCGCAGCGCGGCCCATCACGCCGGACTCCAGCAGCACGTCGGCTTCGACGGTGGGATTGCCGCGGGAATCGAGAATCTCGCGGGCGATCACATCAACGATTGCACTCATGGGTTTTCCTGTCGTTCAGAAAGTGGATTTGAAAACGAAAACGGAGAGGTGGCGGCGGAGTGCTCCGGCCGCCGCAGTCAGCCCGCCAGTTCGAGCAGGCCGTTGCGCTTGACCAGGGTGTCGAGGTCCTTGAGCGTGGCGAGCAGCGCCTTCATCCGGGGCAGCGGCCAGGCGTTGGGGCCGTCGGACAAGGCCTTGGCCGGATCGGGATGCGTTTCCATGAACAGGCCGGCCACCCCCACCGCCACCGCGGCACGGGCCAGCACGGGGACGAACTCGCGCTGCCCGCCCGAGGCCGTACCCTGCCCGCCGGGCAGCTGCACCGAATGCGTGGCGTCGAACACCACCGGGCAGGCGGTCTCGCGCATGATCGCGAGGCTGCGCATGTCGGACACCAGGTTGTTGTAACCGAACGAGGCGCCACGCTCGCACACCATGATGGTGTCGGCGCCGCCGTTGGCTTCCTTGGCCTTGTCGACCACGTTCTTCATGTCGCCGGGAGCGAGGAACTGCCCTTTCTTGATATTCACCGGTTTGCCCGAAGCCGCCACGGCATGGATGAAATCGGTCTGGCGGCACAGAAAGGCCGGAGTCTGCAGCACGTCGACCACCGCGGCCACCGTGGGAATCTCTTCCACCGTGTGCACGTCGGTGAGCACCGGCAGGCCGAGCTGCGTCTTCACCGCCTCGAGCATCTTCAGCCCGGCGTCCATGCCGTGGCCGCGGAAGCTCGTGCCCGAGCTGCGGTTGGCCTTGTCGTAGGACGCCTTGAAAATGTAGGGAATGCCCAACTCGGCGCAGATTTCCTGCATCTGCCCGGCGATGTCGAGACACATCTGCTCGGACTCGGCCACGCAGGGCCCGGCGATCAGGAACAGGGGCCGGTCGAGGCCGACCTCGAAACCGCACAGCTTCATGACTCGCTCCTTCAGCCTTGCGCCGCCTTGCGCGCCAGCGCCGCCTTGACGTAGGCGGTGAACAGCGGATGACCCTTGCGCGGGTTGGACGTGAACTCGGGGTGGAACTGGCAGCCGACGAACCAGGGATGGACATCGGCGGGCAACTCGATCATCTCGCACAGATCGGTGACCGGCGCGCGCCCGGCGACGACGAGGCCTTTTTCTTCGAGTTGCGCGAGCAGCGTGTTGTTCACCTCGTAGCGATGGCGGTGGCGCTCGAGGACCTCGGCACTGCCGTAGATCGCGCGCGCCAGCGTGCCGTCCTTGAGCTGGCAGACCTGGCCGCCCAGGCGCATGGTGCCGCCGAGGTCGGAATCCTCGCTGCGCTTTTCGAGCTTGCCGCTGCGGTCCTTCCATTCGGTGATCAGGCCGATCACCGGGTACGGCGATTGGCTCTCGAACTCGGTGGAATGGGCGCCCTCCATGCCGGCGACGTCGCGGGCGAACTCGACCACGGCGAGCTGCATGCCCAGGCAGATGCCGAGGTAGGGCACCTTGTTCTCGCGCGCATAGCGGATCGCCGCGATCTTGCCTTCGGTGCCGCGCTTGCCGAACCCCCCGGGGACCAGGATCGCATCCATCTTCGCGAGCGCCGCGCAGCCCTCGCGTTCGATGTCCTCGGAGTCGAGGTAATGGATGTTCACCTTCGACTCGGTGTGCATGCCGGCGTGGTTGAGCGCCTCGATCAGCGACTTGTAGGACTCGGTCAGGTCGACGTACTTGCCGACGAAGGCGATGTCGATTTCCTGCTTCGGGTTCTCCAGGGCGCGGATCAGGTTGTCCCACACCGAGAGGTCGGCCGCGCGCGCAAGAATGCCGAGCTTGTGGCAAACGATCTCGTCGAGCATCTGGTCGTGGAGCTGGCCCGGAATCTTGTAGATGGAGTCGGCGTCGAGGCACTCGATCACCGCCTCCGGCATCACGTTGCAGAACAGCGCGATCTTGCGGCGCTCGTCCTCGGGTACCGAGCGGTCGGCGCGGCACAGCAGGATGTCGGGCTGGATGCCGATTTCGCGCAACTCCTTGACCGAATGCTGCGTAGGCTTGGTCTTGAGTTCGCCCGCGGTCGGGATGTAGGGCAGCAGCGTGAGGTGGATGAAACAGGTGGCGTTGCGGCCTTCCTCGATGCCCATCTGACGGATCGCCTCGAGGAAGGGCAGCGATTCGATGTCGCCGACCGTGCCACCGACCTCGACAATGGCCACGTCGGCGCCTTCGGCGCCACGCTTGACGTAGGTCTTGATTTCGTCGGTGATGTGCGGGATGACCTGCACGGTCTTGCCCAGATACTCGCCGCGCCGCTCCTTCTTGATCACCGCCTCGTAGATCTGGCCGGTGGTGAAGTTGTTACGCTTGCTCATCTTGGCGCTGGTGAAGCGCTCGTAATGGCCGAGATCGAGGTCGGTTTCGGCGCCGTCCTCGGTGACGAAGACCTCACCGTGCTGGAAGGGGCTCATCGTCCCCGGATCGACGTTGATGTACGGATCCAGCTTCAGGTGAGTCACCTTGATGCCGCGGGACTCGAGAATGGCCCCCAAGGAGGCCGCCGCGATGCCTTTGCCCAGGGAGGACACGACACCGCCGGTAACGAAGACGTATTTGGTCATGGGAACTGTGCTGCGGGAAAGCGCGATGATAACCGATCCGCCCCCGCGGCCGGAAGCGCCCCGGCGCGGGCCCGGCATTGCCGGGAAGCCCGCGCCGCACCCCCTGTCAGCGGATGAAGTCGCGATTGACCGCGCGGAACAGCTCGGTGCCGCCGCGCTGCAGCCACTCGAAGGCGACCATCTCGCGCGACACGATCTCGATGCCGTGGCTCCTCATGCGCGCATAGGCGAGCTCGCGATCGGCCGGGGCGCGCGACCCCGCGGCGTCGGCCACGACGAATACCGCCTTGCCCGCCCAGCGCAGCTCGAGCGCGGTCTGCTGCACGCACACGTGGGCCTCGGTGCCGCACACCACGATCTGGCTGCAGGACTCGATCGCGGTGCCGGCGAGGCAGCCGTCGGCCTGCGCCGAAAAGCACTCCTTGCGCACGTAATGCGCGTCCTCGGTGACCGCGCGCACCGCGTCCACGGTTTCGCCGATCTTCTCCGGAAAGTGCTCGGTGACCACCACCGGCACCCCGAGCTGCCCGGCCACGCCCGCGAGCCACGCGCAGTTCGCGACCACGCGCTCGCCGTCGTGGATCGCCGGCGCCAGCCGGGTCTGCACATCGACGATGAGCAGTGCGGACTTCTCACGATTCATCAACATGTCCGACCTCCGTCACGCTTCAAGCTCGGGGCGTTCGCGGAAGTACGCGAGTGCCTCGGGGTTGGCGAGCGCCTCCTGGTTTTTCACCGGTCGTCCATGGACGACGTTGCGCACCGCCAGTTCGACGATCTTGCCGCTCTTGGTGCGCGGAATGTCGGCGACCTGCAGCACCTTGGCCGGCACGTGGCGCGGCGTGGTGTTGTCGCGGATGGTGCGCTTGATGCGCTCGACGAGCGCATCGTCGAGCGCGATGCCCTCGCGCAGCTTCACGAACAGCACCACGCGCACGTCGTTCGGCTGTTGCGGCGGCCAGTCCTGGCCGATCACCAGCGACTCCACCACCTCCGGCAGCTTCTCGACCTGGCGGTAGATCTCCGCGGTGCCGATGCGCACGCCGCCCGGATTGAGGGTGGCGTCGGAACGCCCGTAGATCACCAGACCGCCGTGCGCGGTGATCTCGCAGAAGTCGCCGTGACACCACACGTTGGGGAAACGCTCGAAATAGGCAGCGCGATACTTGCTGCCGTCGGCGTCATTCCAGAAGCCGAGCGGCATCACCGGAAACGGCCGGGTGCACACCAGTTCGCCCTTCTCGCCCAGCAGGGGGCGGCCGTCGTCGTCCCACACCTCGACCGCCATGCCCAGCCCGCGGCACTGGATCTCGCCGCGCCACACCGGCAGCACCGGGCTGCCAAGCACGAAGCACGAGATGATGTCGGTGCCGCCGGAAATCGACGACAGTTGCACGTCGGCCTTGATGTCGCGATAAACGTAGTCGAAGCCTTCGGCGACGAGCGGGCTGCCGGTGCTCATCACCGCGCGCAGCGCCTCCAGGCGGTGGCTCTCGCGCGGCTTCAGACCGGCCTTGGCGGCGGCGTCGATGAACTTGGCCGAGGTGCCGAGGTGGGTCATGCCCTCGGCGTCGGCGTAATCGAACACCACACGGTTGTCGGCGGCGAACGGCGAGCCGTCGTAGAGCAGCAGGGTGGCGCCGGCGGCGAGCCCCGACACCAGCCAGTTCCACATCATCCAGCCGCAGGTGGTGAAATAGAACACGCGGTCGCCGGGCTTCACGTCGCAGTGCAGGCGATGTTCCTTGAGATGCTGCAGCAAAGCGCCGCCCGCGCCATGCACGATGCACTTGGGCACACCGGTGGTGCCCGACGAGTACATGACGTAGAGCGGATGATCGAAGGGCAGTTGCGCGAACTCGATCTCGGTCACGGCGTGATGCGGGGCGACGAAGTCGGCGATCGTGCGCGCATGGGCAATGTGCGACAGGTCGTGCTCGCGATGCACGTAAGGCACGACCACGACGCGCGTCACCGACGGCAGGCCGGCGACGATCTCGCCGAGCTTGCCGAGCACGTCGATGGTCTTGCCGGCGTAGTAATAGCCGTCGCAGGCCACCAGCACCTTGGGCGCGGTCTGGCCGAAGCGGTCGAGTACGCCCTGCACGCCGAAATCGGGCGAGGCCGACGTGAAGATCGCGCCGATGCTGGCCGCGGCGAGCATCGCGATCAGGGTCTCGGGCATGTTGGGCATGTAGGCGGCGACCCGGTCGCCCGCCTCCACGCCCTGCTCGCGCAGCGCAGCGGCGAACTGCGCGACGCGGCGATACAACTCGCCATGCGACAAGCGGTCTTTCACCTTGTCTTCGCCCCAGAACACCACCGCATCGTGGGCATCGCGGCTGCGCAGCAGGTTCTGCGCGAAATTGAGGCGCGCATCGGGGAACCACTGCGCGCCGGGCATGCGCTCGCCATCGACCAGCACACGCTCGCCGCGCGTGCCGATCACGCCGTCGCCCGTCCCCTCGCCTTCCCAGACGCTGACCCAGAACTGCTCGGGCTGCGCCACCGACCAGGCGTGAAGTGCGGCGTAATCGGGCAGCGCCACGTTCCAGCGCTTCGCGGCGTGCTCGCGGAAGGCGGTGACGTTGGCGCTGGCGATACGTTGTGCGGATGGCGACCACAAGGCGTGCTCGGCAGCGTTCATGCTTGTCTCCTGTGTTTATGTTTAATTAGTTCGTCAATGACTAATCCAGCAATGCGCGCAGTGTATCCGGCAACGGGGCCGACTTGCCAGTGCCGTTGTCCATCCACACCACCTTCGCCGAGCCCTGGGCATAGAGCGTGTCCTCGCCCTCGACGTAGAGTTCGTACCAGGTCATCGCGCTGCTCCGCCCGGGGGCGCCGCCATACATCTTCACCACCACGGTCGCCGGGTAATTCACCGGCTGCAGAAAGGTGCAGTCGGCGTTGATGATCACCGCTCCGGTGGACACGTCCGGGCCGACGCGAAAGCCGGCGTTCTCGATCCACTCCACCCGCGCCTGCTCGAAGTAGCGGAAATACACTGTGTTGTTAACATGTCCGTAGAAGTCCATGTCGCCCCAGCGCACCGGGATACGGCTTTCGTGCAGGAAGCGGCCTTTCGTCTCCATCGTGGTCTACCTCTTGTTGGTTTTCAGTGGGATTGGTTGGCTTGCCGGGCTAATGTAGCATACGCTTCCGTATGTTTTCGGCGCCGCGCGCATGGCGGAAAGCCACGCAGTACGCGGCCGCCACGGCACCGCAGCATGACGGCGTGTATTACACTTGCCGCCGCTTACGAGAATGAACGAACACGAGGAGTGCAGGATGGAACGCGAGTCGATGGAATTCGACGTGCTGATCGTCGGCGGCGGCCCCGCGGGGCTGGCGGCGGCGATCCGGTTGAAGCAGCAGGCCGGCGAGAAGGGCGAGGAACTCTCGGTGTGCCTGATCGAGA
>JAEWVQ010000318.1 GCA_023459095.1 Pseudomonadota bacterium
GTTCTCGGTGTTGCGGGCGCGCGTCGTCCCGCGCACGCCGACGCATCGGGTGCGATCGGGTGCGGAAAACGGGCGCGAGCGGGCCCTGCCCGATAGCCGCTGGCTAACGGGGGTTCAATCGCGATCGGGAAAAGTCAGCGCGCGCCGGCCTCTACGGCTGGCGTGTGCGCTGGCGGGCCGCTTGCCGCGGCCCGGGCAGCGGTGCCACTAATTCAGTGGCCGTGCCTCATGGGCATGCCGCCGGCAGCGGCGAGCGGACGCACGGGGGCCTTCACCTCCAGAGTCTGACGGCTGCCGTCGCGGTTCTCGATGGTCAGCGTCAGCGGCACGCTGTCACCCTCCTTGAGCTGCGCCTTGAGGTCCAGCAGCATGACGTGGTAACCGCCGGGCTTGAGCTCCACCGCCTGGCCCGCCGGCAGGTCGAGGGCGCCGATCGGGCTCATCTTCATCACCTGGTCCTGCATCTTCATCTCGTGGATCTCCACCGTGCCCGCGACCGGCGAAGCCGCTGCGAGCAGCCGGGCATCGACGTCGGAGGTGAGGCGCATGAAGGCCCCGGAGGCCTTCTGTTGGGGCACGGTGGCGCGCACCCAGGGATCGGCAACGGTGGTTTCGGCGCTGGCGACCAGCGGCAAGGCGCAGACGAGCGCGGCAATGGCGAATTTTTTCATGATCGAATCCTGTAAAGCGTTCGGCGAGGCCGCAGCGAGCGCGGGCCAGCCTCTGCCATGCATGGTGTTGTTCAAGCGTGGGGCGCCGCACGCGCAAGCGATCGGAAGCCGCCGTTTGCCGGCCACGAACGGTGACGGGCGGCAGCGGGCGGAAAGTCTGCGACGCGCGGCGAAGGCGCGGAGATCAGGCCGGGAAGGGGGGCGCGCGCGGGCGCGCGGGGCTCCACGCGAACAGCGGCCGCGGCGCCAGC
This sequence comes from Pseudomonadota bacterium, assembly GCA_023459095.1. Taxonomy (GTDB): domain Bacteria; phylum Pseudomonadota; class Gammaproteobacteria; order Burkholderiales; family Rhodocyclaceae; genus JAEWVQ01. Next base: position 923 of record JAEWVQ010000318.1, read on the forward strand.
AGGAAGAGCGTCGGGGCCCGCATCACGCGCTGGGCGACGATCAGCGGCGGTGGATCATGCGGCGGCAGCGCCGCCGTCCCCGCTTGCGCCCCGCAATACGGACAGTGGTCGAGTGCCAGATGGGCCGGCGCCCCCTCGCCGTCGGCGGGCGCCGCGGTGACCAGGCCATGGCCGCCATAGCGGCCAGCGTCGGCCACGGCGAGTTCGATCAGGTTGGAGCCGGAGGCTGAGCACACCTCCAGCCAATACCGCACCCCGCTTTGGTCGCCGGCCGCCGCAGCGCGGCTGATCGTCGGCGCGAGCGCACCGGCGAGCATCGCGAACAGCGCGATCCAGGCGTACAAGCGGTGGCGGAAACGATGCATGCGCGTCAGAGGGAGGCGATCAAGCAGGAATGCCGTGATTCTAGCGCGGAAGCGCGTGCGCGGACTTGATTGGCATCAGGAATGCCCTGCCCTCGCCGGCGACCGCGCTATGCCGGGTGCCCGATCGGCTCGGCCACAGGGGACGGCTCTCGCGGCAACAACTCGGCGAAGCACGCGGGAAGATGGAGCGTGGCCAGGGTGCGCTGGGTGAACAGATAACGGCCGTCGACGACGAAACCGAGCTCTTCCCACGGCACCGCATCGTTGAGCAGTTCGACGGCGCGAGCGAGGTCCATGCCTGCCGTCCGGGGAAAGAGCGCCAGCACCGAGCCGTCGTAAGCTTCGCAGTCGTGGGTGAAGAACGGGCGCGCGCGCCGCGTCTTGCCGTTGACGTAGATGCGCGGCCCCGGCGCGTCGTGGTAGGCCCGCCCCCACTTCCACCAGTTGCGCTCGTCGAAATGACGCACCCGCCGCGCCAGCAGGCGCGCCTTGTGCTTCTTGAGGTGCGGATGCTGAACGTCGTAGAACATGCGCCGGGTCTCGCCGGTGGTGGCGGTTTTCGAGCACACGAACTCGAGATTGCCCTTGGGGTGCTGGAAGATGTCGTCCGCCCCCGAGACCGCGCCGACGCGAACGTCGAACAATGCCGCCAGCGGCACCGTGAGATGGGCGTGGGTAAACGCGAGCTGGCCGGCGATGTGCACCATCTCGCGCTCGTCCCACGTCGCGTCGCCAAGGCGCCGGTAGTGCGTGCGGCGCGAGAAATCGCCGCGCACGAAGCGGAAGATCGCGCAGTTGGGCACCGCGCCGGCAAAGATGCGGGTGTCGCCGGTCTCGATCCAGTGCGTGATCGTGCCCTGCTCGTAGAGCCAGTCGTTGAGCTTCGCCGCCGCAGTGAGCTTGATGAACTCGCGCGGGGTGATGAAGATCAGCTCGCCGCCGTCGTTGAGGTGGCGCACGCTCTTCTCGATGAAGAACAGGAAGAGGTTGGAGCGCGCATCGAACAGCGTCGAGTCGAGCCGTGCGCGCGTTGCCGGGGCGATGTCCTGAAAGCGCACATAGGGCGGATTGCCGATCACGGTGTCGAAACGCTCATCGACCGGCAATTCGAAGAAATCCATCACGCGCGCGCCGGGGGGCGCCACCCGCGCATCGAACTCGATCGCGGTGCAGCCCGGGATCTGGCGAGAGAACGCGCCGTCGCCGGCGGACGGCTCCAGCACGCTGCCCTGATTCGCGCGCAGCGCCAGCATCATGCGAACGATGTCGTCCGGTGTGAACACCTGGCCGAGCGTGGCGACGTCGAGCGGCCGGCTCATTGCATCCATGGGTGGTGGGGCCGGGGCTTATTCGGCATCGATTTCGGCATCAACCTCGGCGCCTCCGTACAGGCGCGGCGCGAGAATCTCGCCGTAATAGCGGTAGGCCTCGGCGCGCAGGCGGAAGGTCTCGCCGAGCACGCCGAGCAGGCGGGCGACCGCTTCTTCCGGACGGCGTTCGACGCGCTCCTGGTTGTCGCGCCAGGCGCACTGGAACGGCGGGTTGTTGCCGTTGGGCACAACGCGGTCGAGCTGCTTGAGGCTGGTCCAGAACACATGGCCGACCTCGTTCTTGGACACGACCAGAAAGTAATAGTCGGCCTCGGTCGCCGGATCGAGGTGGGTGGCGACCGCCTCGCAGTAGCGCTCCCAGTTGTTGAGCGCGACCGTTTCCGGGCGCACGCCGGTAACCGCATAGAACAACCCTTCCTTGGACGAGAGGTTGTCCTGCCCGCGCATCGCGGTGACCTTGACGTTGACCGGCAGCCACACCGACTCGTCCTCGCTGCGCACGAGAAAATCGTACCAGCAGCGCGGCGGCGCGATCTCGATCGACAGCCCGCGCTGCTTGAAGGCCTGATTGGCGTGCACGAAGAGGCGCAGCGCCGACGAAATACGCCGTTCGTCCTCGCTCGAATTCGAACGTCCGTCGCCCTGCGCGGTGGACAGGCGCAGATCGCCGTCGCGCAGCGCGTCCGACAGGTAGCGCTCGAGCTCGCCGAGAATCTCCGCCGGCGACGACAGCCCGCCGGCGCTGCCCGCCGCACTCATTCCGCCGCTCAACCCAGCCACTTGCGCGCGTTGCGGAACATGCGCAGCCACGGCGACGCGTCCGGGCTGGTCTCGACCAGCCACTGCGGCGCCCACGACATCTGCAGCGTGCGGGCGGTGCGCTCCGGGTGCGGCATCATGACGGTGAAGCGGCCGTCGGCGGTGGTGAAGCCGGTGACGCCGTCCGGCGAACCGTTGGGGTTCTTCGGGTAGGCGACGGCCGGTGCGCCGTGGTTGTCGATGTAGCGCAGCGCCACCAGCGCCTGCTGGCGATCGGCCTCGGCGGCGAACACCGCCCTGCCCTCGCCGTGGCTGACCACGATGGGCATGCGGCTGCCGGCCATGCCCTGCAGCAGGATGGACGGGCTGTCGGTCACTTCCACCATGACGAAGCGGGCTTCGAACTGCTCGCTGCGGTTGCGGTGGAAGGTCGGCCAGGCGTCGGCGCCCGGAATGATGGGCGCGAGATGGGCCATCATCTGGCAGCCGTTGCAGACGCCGAGCGCGAAGGTGTCGCTGCGCCCGAAGAAGGCTTCGAACTGCGCGCGCAGCGCCGGATTGAACAGGATGGACTTTGCCCAGCCCTGGCCGGCGCCGAGCACGTCGCCGTAGGAGAAGCCGCCGCAGGCCGCGAGGCCGTGGAAATCGACCAGCTTGCGGCGGCCGCTCTGCAGGTCGGACATGTGCACGTCGACCGGCTCGAAGCCGGCGCGCTCGAAGGCAGCCGCCATCTCGAACTGAGAATTGACGCCCTGCTCGCGCAGCACCGCGACCTTGGGCCGGCTGCCGGTGGCGATGAAGGGGGCGGCGACGTCCTCGGTGACATCGAAGGAGAGCTTCACCGACAGACCGGGGTCGGCCGCATCGGCGAGGCCGTCGAACTCCTGCTGGACGGATTCGGCGTCGTCGCGCAGCAGCGCGATGCGGTGACTGGTTTCCGCCCAGGCCTGCAGCAGCTCGGTGCGCGTTGCGCTCAGCACCAGCTTGGCGCTGCGCCAGAAACGGATCTCGTCCTTGTCGTTGGGCTCGCCGATGAAGTGGTAGGTGAGCTTCTCGGCACGCAGGATCTCGGTGATCTTGGCGCGGTCGGCGCGGCGGATCTGCACCACCGCACCCAGCTCCTCGGCGAACAGTCCGCCGACCAGGCGGTCGTCGAAACGGCCCTTGAGCGTGTCGGGCTTCTTCTCCAGGCCGTCGACGTCGTTCATGAACACGTCGTAGCACACGGTATCGAGCACCAACGACAGGCCGCACTTGGAGGCGAAGGCCATTTCGCACACGGTGGCGAACAGGCCGCCGTCGGAGCGGTCGTGGTAGGCCAGGATCAGGCCTTCGCGGCGCAGGCGCTGCACCACCTTGAAGAAGGTCGCGAGCTGGGCGGGATCGACGTCCGGCGCGTGTTCGCCGACCGAGTTGTAGACCTGGGCCAGCACCGAGCCGCCGATGCGGTTGCGGTCGTTGCCGAGGTCGAGCAACAGCAGCTCGGTTTCTTCGCCTTCGAGGAACTGCAGCTGCGGCGTGAGCGTGTTGCGGATGTCTTCCACTGGCGCGAAGGCGGTGGCGATCAGCGACAGCGGCGCGACCACCTGCTTGTTCTCGCCCTCGTCCTGCCAGGCGGTGCGCATCGACAGCGAATCTTTGCCGACCGGAATCGACAGGCCGGCGCTGATGCAGAACTCCGACACCGCCTTGACGGTATCGAACAGCTTGGCGTCTTCGCCACGGTGGCCGGCAGCGGCCATCCAGTTGGCGGAAAGCTTGACGTCACCGAGGTTCGGAATGTCGGCGGCGGCGATGTTGGTGATCGCCTCACCGATTGCCATGCGGCCGGAAGCCGGGGCATCCAGGCAGGCCACCGTGGTGCGCTCGCCCATCGCGAACGCTTCGCCGCGGTAGCCGTGGAAGCTCATTGCGGTGACGGCAACGTCGGCGACCGGCATCTGCCACGGGCCGACCATCTGGTCACGCGCGGTGAGGCCACCGACCGAGCGGTCGCCGATGGTGATCAGGAAGCTCTTGCTCGCCACCGTCGGGTTGCGCAGCACGCGCAGCGCGGCGTCCTTGAGGTCCAGCCCGGCGACATCGAAGGGCGGCAGGAAAACGGCGCGGCGCGACACGTTGCGCGTCATCTTCGGTGGCTTGCCGAGCAGCACCTGCATGTCCATATCGACCGGCTTGTTGTCGAAGTGGCGGTCGGTGACGGTGAGGTGGCC
>JAEWVQ010000319.1 GCA_023459095.1 Pseudomonadota bacterium
GGCGGTGGCCGTAGCGGTCGCCCAGGCGCCCCGCCACCGGCGCGGCGATGACCGCGGAAATCAGGTAGGCGACACTGATCCACACGGCATCGTGCAGGGCGCCGAGTTCCGCGGTGATGCGCGGCAGGGCCGCGGTCAGGATGCCCTGGTCCAGTCCGGCCAGGAACATGGGAACCATCACGGCCAGGAAGACCGCGAGGAAGGAAGGCTGGGGGTGAGGTTGGCTCATGGGTCGTTGCGCGTCGGCACCGGGGCGACGCCCGGTGCATGCCACGACGCGCACCCCCGACCCTGGGGTGGCGTCCCGGTGTTGCAGTGCAATATTGTGTACCGGACGGCGTGACGGCGCAGGCGGTCGGGCGTAAATCAGACCCTGCGCGCCAGCACCGGCCGCAGCGCCGTCCCGGTGTGCGTCCCGGCGCGAACGACGTCCTCCGGCGTGCCGGTGGCCGCAAGGCGTCCACCACCCACGCCCCCCTCCGGACCGAGGTCGATGATCCAGTCGGCCTCGGCGATGACATCGAGGTCGTGTTCGATCACCACCACGCTGTGACCGCCATCGACCAGGCGGTGCAGCACGCGGATGAGCTTCTCCACGTCGGCCATGTGCAGGCCGACGGTGGGTTCGTCGAGCACGTAGAGGCTGTGCTTGTCCGCCGCCAGCGGCACGCCGCCGGTGTCGACGGCATCGCCGGGACGTTTTCTCACCTTCGCCAGTTCGGTCACGAGCTTGATGCGCTGGGCCTCGCCGCCCGATAGCGTGGGACTGGGCTGGCCCAGGGTCAGGTAGCCCAGGCCGACGTCCTGCAGCAGCTGCAGCGGATGGGCGATCGCCGGATGCGCGGCGAAGAACTCCACCGCTTCGTCCACCGGCATCGCCAGCACCTCGGCGACGCTCCGGCCGCGCCAGCGCACGGTCAGCGTCTCGGCGTTGAAGCGCGCGCCGCCGCAGGCCTCGCACGGCGTCTTGACGTCGGGCAGGAAGCTCATCTCCACCGTGGTCTGGCCCTGGCCCTCGCACACCGGGCAACGCCCTGCACCGGTGTTGAACGAGAAGCGCGAGGCGTTCCAGCCGTGGGTGCGGGCGTCGAAGGTGTCGGCGAACAACTTGCGGATCGCGTCCCAGAAGCCGACATAGGTCGCCGGGCAGGAGCGCGGGGTCTTGCCGATCGGGGTCTGATCGACCTCGAGCACGCGGCCGACCTGCTGCCAGCCCTCGAGCACGCGGCAGCCGACCAGCGCGTGGGTGCTGTCCTGCGGCTGGGCCTGGCCGCGCCGGCGCGCGCGCACCGCATCGGGATCGCCAAGCAGGCCGCGCAGGTTGGCGTGGATGACGTCGCGCGCGAGCGAGGACTTGCCCGAACCCGACACGCCGGTGACCACGGTGAGCCGCGCCAGCGGCACGCGCACCGACACGTCGCGCAGGTTGTGCAGGCCGGCGCCTTCGACGCGCAGCGCCGGATGCGCATCGGCGACCGCGCGCCGCGGTCGCATCGGATGCTGCAGCGGGGCGCGCAGGCAGGCGCCGGTGGCCGATTCCGGCGCCGCGATCAGGTCGTCGAGGCGGCCTTCGGCGACCACGCGGCCGCCACGCACGCCGGCGCCGGGGCCGAGGTCGATGACATGATCGGCGCGGCGGATGGTGTCTTCGTCGTGTTCGACCACGAGCAGGGTGTTGCCGCGGTCGCGCAGCGCCTCGAGGGTATCGAGGAGCAGCTGGTTGTCGCGCGGATGCAGGCCGATGGTCGGCTCGTCGAGGATGTAGCACACCCCGCGCAGGTTGGAGCCGAGCTGGGCGGCGAGCCGGATGCGCTGGGCCTCGCCGCCGGACAGCGTGGGCGCGGCGCGGTCCAGCGCCAGATAGCCGAGGCCGACGTGCTGCAGGAAGGCGAGCCGGCCGCCGATCTCGGCGACCAGGTCGCGCGCGATGTCGGCCTCGCGCGGACTGAGTTCGAGCGCGGCAAAGAACGCCGCCGCCGCCGCCACCGGCTGCGCGGCGAGCTCGTGCAGGCCGCGATCGCGGAAACGCACCGCGCGCGCCACCGGGTTCAGGCGCGCGCCGTTGCAGGCCGGGCAGGGCTCGTCGGCGACCACCGAGTCGTCGGCGTCGCTCTTCAGCACGCCGAGATCGAGCGCGTCCGGGTCCTCCACCCGGCCCGCGGTCTTCAGCCCGGTGCCGTAGCAGCTCGGGCACCAGCCGTGCTTGGCGTTGTACGAAAACAGGCGCGGATCGGGCTCGGGAAAGCCGGTGCCGCAGCTCGGGCAGGCGCGCAGCGTGGAGAAGGTCACCGGCGCGGCACCGACGCGGCCCATTTCGATGACCTTGATCACGCCCTTGCCGTGCTCGAGCGCGCTGGCGATCTGTGTGCGCAGCACCGCTTCGTGCTCGGGCTCGACCACCGCCATGCCCACCGGCAGTTCGATGTTGTGCTCCTTGTAGCGGTCGAGGCGCGGCCACTTCGCGGTCGGCAGGTAGTCGCCATCGACGCGCAGCTGGGTGTGGCCCTTGCCGCGCGCCCACTTGGCGAGATCGGTGTACAAGCCCTTGCGGTTCACCACCAGCGGCGCCAGCACCTCCACCGAACGGCCGCGGAAATCGCGCTGCACCTGGGCGACGATGGCCTCGAAGCGCTGCGGCGTCACCGCCACGTTACAGCACGGGCAGTACTGGATGCCGAGCTTGACGTAGAGCAGACGCAGGAAGGGGTGGATCTCGGTGAGCGTCGCCACCGTGCTCTTGCGCCCGCCACGGCTGGTGCGCTGCTCGATCGCCACCGTGGGCGGAATGCCGAACAGGCCGTCGACGTCCGGCCGGCTCGCCGGCTGCACGAACTGGCGGGCGTAGGCGTTGAGCGATTCCAGATAGCGGCGCTGGCCCTCGCCGAACACGATGTCGAAGGCCAGCGTGGACTTGCCCGAACCGGACAGCCCGGTGACCACGGTGAAGCGGTCGCGCGGAATCTGCAGGCTGATGTTCTTGAGGTTGTGCTCGCGGGCGTGGCGGATCTCGATCGCCGGCGCCGCCACCCTGCGGTACTCGACGCGGCCTTCGGCCACCGCCGGCAGCGCCGCGCGGCGGGTGTCGTCGAGCGCCGCGGCGTAGTCGCGCAGCGCCCGCCCGGTGTGCGAGGCGGGGTGCGCGCGCAGTGCGGCGGGCGGGCCCTCGACGACGATCGTGCCGCCGTCGTCGCCACCTTCGGGGCCGAGATCGACGATCCAGTCTGCGGCGGCGATCACGTCCAGATTGTGCTCGATGACGATCAGCGAATGCCCGGCCTGCAGCAGCTTGTCGAAGGCGCCGAGCAGGGTGGCGACGTCCTCGAAATGCAGGCCGGTGGTCGGCTCGTCGAACAGGAACAACAGGCCATCGGCGCTCGCCGTGGACTTGTCAACAGAATTGCCAACAAAGTTATCCACAGTCTTCACGCGCCGCGCCGCCGGCTTCTGCGCGGCCTCGGCGAGATGGCCGGCGAGCTTCAGGCGCTGCGCTTCGCCGCCGGACAGGGTCGGCACCGGCTGGCCCAGGCGCAGGTAGTCGAGACCGACGTCGGCGAGCGGGGCGAGCGCGGCGCGCACCTTGGGGTGCTCGCAGAAGAAGTCGAGCGCTTCGCGCACGGTGAGCTCGAGCACGTCCGCGACCGATTTTCCATGCCATTGAAGTTGAAGGATTTCCGGGCGGTAACGCTTGCCGTCGCAGTCCGGGCAGCGCAGCCAGACGTCGGACAGGAACTGCATCTCGACGTGCTCGAAGCCCGAGCCGGTGCAGGTCGGGCAGCGCCCGTGGCCGGCGTTGAAACTGAAGGTGCCGGGCGAGTAGCCGCGCTGTTTGGCCTCCGGCAGCGCCGCGAACAGGTTGCGGATCGGGTCCCAGGCGCCGACGTAGCTGACCGGGTTGGAGCGCGAACTCTTGCCGATCGGCGACTGGTCCACCATGACCACGCCGCGCAACTTATCCACACCTTCGAGGCCGTCGAACGCGCCCGGGGTCTCGGCAGCCTCGCCGAAGTGCTTGGCCAGCGCCGGATGGAGCACGTCCTGGATCAGCGTCGATTTGCCCGAGCCCGACACCCCGGTGAGACAGGTCAGGCGCTGCAGCGGAAAGGCGACGCGAAGGTTCTTGAGGTTGTGCGCGCGCGCGCCGGCGAGCACCAGGCGCGGCGTCGCGGCATCGACCGGGCGTGGCGACCGCGCCCCGGCGATCGCCTTCTTCCCCGCCAGCCAGGGCCCGGTGACCGAGTGCGGATCGGCGGCAATCTCGGCCGGGGTGCCACGGGCGACGATGGCGCCGCCGCGCTCACCGGGGCCGGGGCCGATTTCGAGCAGTTCGTCGGCGGCGACGATGAGCTGCGGGTCGTGCTCGACCACCACGAGAGTATTGCCG
>JAEWVQ010000320.1 GCA_023459095.1 Pseudomonadota bacterium
GCGGCCGCCTGCCCGCAGCCCTGCTGCGCGCCCGCGCCCATCCCGAATGGGCGGCCACGGACGACAACGGCTGCGACGACGGCGGCGACGCCGAACGCGAGCGCGCCGTCGCCGAACTGGCCGCCGACCTGCAGGACGCGCACTGAACGCAGCGCCCGGCGAACGGCGGATCGCTCAGTGCGGCCCCGGCTCGCCGAGCGCGGCCGCCGCGCGCGCCGAGGCTACCACCAGCAGCTTCATGGTCGCGCGCGTGGCGCCGACGAAGAGCTTCTTCATCGCCGCCTCGTCGAGGGTGTCGAAATCGACTTCGGTCAGGATCACGCAAGGCGCGGCCTGGCCCTTGAAGCGGTACACCGAGTCGAGCAGCAGGTCGCCCTCGCTGTACTCGGCCTCGCCGAACAGGTCGTAGCGGCCGTGGAAGGCGCGCAGGCGGTGCGGGCCGAGGTGGCCGAGCGGGGTGAAGCGCGAATGCTCGCGGCCGCGGAAGGTGAGCAACACGATCATGTCGCGCTTGAAACCGAGGCCGATCGCGCGCGTGATCGCGCGCCGCGTGGCCTCCATCAGCCCGGCCTCGTCGGCCCAGCTGAACAGTTCCGGCGCGCTGTCGCTCACCGGGCTGCCGGCGCGCACCGGGGAAGGCAGCGGCAGGCGCTCGTTGAGCCAGGCGAGGATGTCGGCCGGGGTGCGGTAATTGGTGTCGGCGGTAAGCCCGACCCAGCCCGGCAGCGCCACCGCGGCGCGGCCGTAGAGATTCTGCAGCGGGTCTTCCAGCCACCAGGCGCGCCCGCCCGGCCTCAGCAGGGCGAGCAGGATGTCGCGCCAGTCTTCGTAGAAATCCTGGCCTTCGTCGACGATCAGTTCGTCGAAACTCGCCGCCGGCCCGCCGCCCCCCGCCACCAGCGCGGCAAAGTCGGCGGCCATGCGGCGAAAGCGGTCGGGCGCGGAGAAATCCGGCGTCCGCCCCGCCGCGCGCAGGCTACGGTCGCAGAGCTGGTGGTAAGTCGCGACCTCGCCGCCGGGCGGCACGACGCGCGCGAAATGATCGGCGAGCGGGCGGTTGTAGCACACGTACAGCGGCCGCCGCCCGGCGGCGAGAGCGTCGGCGTAGGCGGCAAGCGCGAGCTGGGTCTTGCCGCTGCCCGCGGTGGCGGTGACGCGCAGGCGGTGCGGCTGCATCGCGATACGCCGCGCCCATTCCGCCAGCCCGCCCGACAGGCGGGTGGTGAGCGCGTCGGCGGCGCCGGCGAGCGCCTGCACGTCGGGCACCAGCTCGAGCAGGTCGGCGAAGAAGCGGTGCAGCGCCTGGCGCCGCGCCGCCGGGGCGTGGCCGTCGCCGCACAGCGCGCGGACGATGTCGACGAGGCGCTCGCGCCGCGTGGCATCGACGATGCGCGCCGGATCGAGCCCGGCGGTGCCGGGCTGGCGCACGGTGTAATCGGGGCAGTAGAACAGGGCGTCGAGTTCGGGCTCGGCACCGCCGAGCAGCGGACGCAGGCGGGCGCGCAGCGCATCCACGCTGCGCGCGAGTTCCAGGCTGACCTCGCGGTTGCGGCGCTTGCCCGGGCGCAGCAGGCCGATCTCGGTCTCGTCGAGAAAACCGGCCTGCTGTTCGATCAGCAGCACCTGGCCACCGGGGCCGACGACGGCGAAGCCGATGTCGCCGAAGATCGCATGGCGGCCTTCGGCGCGCGTCCAGTGCAGGCCGTGATACACGGCGAAGTCGTCGGGCAGGCCGGCGGCGAGCTGCGCAAGGGTGGCGCGTTCGCGCGCGAGCGCGCCCTGCGCCGGCAACTGCCGCCAGCCTTCGGGGTGGATGCGGGCCATGGTCGGAGGAAAATCGAGCCGGGTCGGCGACTATAGCAGGCCGCGGTGCGCGATCCCGGGCCGCCGGCACCAGCACCAACGCGCGCACCCTGCGGACGTGATATATACCCGCCTACCCCTATTCCTTTTCAGCCCGCCGCAATGACATCTACAACAACTGACAGCCCGGTGGTGGTCGGCACCGAAGACATCCTCCGCCATCTGTGCGACTCCGTCGCCCGTGTGCTCACGGTGGCCACCGGCAGCGCCGTGCACTACGCCGGCATGGTCCAGCGCATCCACAAGACCTGCCTCAAGCCCGACATCGGCTGCTTCGTGCTGTTCGACGGCGGCTTCTCCGGCCTCGTCGTCATCAACTTCTCGGCGGTCGCGGCCATGGAGCTGTACGAGCGCTACATGCTCAACATGGGTATGGCGCGCGACGAACTCGCCACCACCTTCACCTCGGACGAGGTCGGCAACGTCATGGGCGAGCTCATGAACCAGTGCGTGGGCGACTTCATCGGCAAGGTCGCGCGCCAGCTGCAGACCCAGATCACCCAGAACCAGCCCAAGATGCTGGCGCTCACCAAGCAGGTCACGCTCAGCGTCGACACCCACCTCGACCAGCCCGAAGCCCGCCGCGTGAGCTTCCGCACCAGCCAGAACAACATCTTCTACCTGGAGCTGGCGATCGACCGCACCGAGTTCATCAAGCTCAACGACTTCGACGCCGACGAAGCCCCCGACCCCGACGCGCTGCTCGCCGCGGTCGGCGAAACCCGCGCCGCACCGTCCGCCTCGGCTACGGCGACCGACCTGCCCGACGACGACGATCCGGAAGCGCTGATCCGCGCGCTGGGGGTTTGAAGAGGCGCTACGCGGGGGCTGAGGGCGGGCTCTGCGGAGCGCCATGCGGGATGGAGGCAATCGGCAAACGGCGGCCCGTCGCCGCGACGTTTTATCCATTCAGCGTTGATGCGCGCAGGATCTCGGGAGCACCGCCGATTGCCTGCTGGGTTTGGTTGCGGATTTACGTCCTTTCATGACGAAAAGACCACAACAAACTCTATCGGGCACCTCGAAAAGCCTCACTTTCAAAAATCAGAGCACGAAAAATCAATGTCTTGCGCAGGGGGCTTCAGCAAGAACAGGGGGAGTTCGAGGCGGCCGCTGGTCAGTTGACCGCGCCCGCTCGGCTGCTGCGCATTGTCGCCGCAAGCGTCGGCGCTATCGACGATCCCGACCGAGTCGGCGCCTTCGAGCGCCGCGCCGCACCTTTCGAGCGACAACTCGCCGCTACCGACGGTGGTAGCGCGGCGATGCGCGCCGGACAAGCGTACGCCAGCTTCCTGGACGCTGAATTGAACGCGGCGTCCGGCACGTTGCTTGCGAATCTCCAAAGCCCGACACGCGAGGTTGTGGTTGAGTCGCAGCGCCTATGGCTGCAGTTTCGCGACGCGGAACTCCGGTTCATCGAGCGCCATTGGTCGCGCGAGCGCAGCGGCACCTCGGCGGACTTGTCGGCCGCAGCGCATCGAAATGCACTGACAAAGGAGCGGATCGTCCAGTTGCTGGGGTACGCCGCCGAGAACCAATGAAACTCGACGCGCGCTGTAGCGTGCCCGCTCATGTCAAACGTCAGGACAGGCCCGCAACCGGGTCGCGCTGGCCCACAAAAGTCGACGCTGGCGGGACGGCGGCCGATATCCCGGCACGGCGAAAAATCCGCCGACGGAATCCGAATGGTATTTCTCAGTTAGAGTTCGAGTCTTTTGTCCCGTGATGGCATCCCCATCGCAACGCTTGGCCTCGCATCCCTGCCCGCGACTCCCATCCCATGCTGCCGCGCGTCATCATCCTGTTGGCATTGCTCTGCCTCGGTTCCGTTGCCCGCGCCGACCTGGTCCTCGACGCCGAGGCCGGGCCGGTGGAACTGGCGGGGCATTTGGAGGTGCTGCGCGGTGACGGCGAGACGTCGGATATCGACGCGGTGGCCAGCGGCCGGGCCGGCCGTTTCGAGCCGCTGGCGGGCCATTTCGTCGCCGGCATGGGGGGCTACCGCGAGGCCTGGCTGCGCTTTCGCCTCAGCGCCGGCGCGGGGACCGGCGGCCAATGGCAACTGCGGGTGCTGCCACCCTATCTGGATCGGGTCGATCTCTACGCGCCGACGGAGGAGGGCTGGCGCATGGCACAGGGCGGCGACAACCTGCCTGCCGGCCGCTACGGCCCAGACGACCGGACCTCGGTGCTGCCTATCGAACTGGCGCCGGGGGAGAGCCGCACCTACTACCTGCACCTGCGCCACGAAGGCAACTTCAATGCCTACTTTACCCTTTATACGCCCGAGCAGCGGCAGTCCACGCGGTTGGTGGAAACGGCAGTGTTTGCGCTCTACTTCGGCATCGTGCTGGCTCTGTTGGTGGTCAACCTGCTGCACTGGTTCGCGCTGCGCGAGCTGATCTACGCCGAATTCAGTGTCTATCTGCTGCTGCGCGGCGCGGCGTTCCTCATCTGGGACGGCTACCTGCTGCAGTTCTTTCCCGAGCATGCGCAGCTGTCGGACGACCTGCTCCAGTTCCTGATCCCGCTCGTGGTGGCGTCCGTCGCGGTGCTGCTGGTGCGCGTCTTCGACATGCGGAGCCTGTTCCCGCGCCTGGCCCGGGTCTGCCTGGTCTTGGCCGGCATCGCGGTGACGATTTCGCTCACTGCCTGGAGCGACGTCTACGCCTTGGTCGCCGGCCTGCTGGCGGTGATCATGATCTTCGTCACCGGCACCGGCGTCTTTGTCGCCCTCGTCCATCTGCGGCGCGGCGGGCGTCTGGGTTGGCTCTTGCTGGCGACGACCTTGTTTATCGCGGTGGGCACGGCCTTCACCGCCTTTTCCGTGCTCGGCGTGCATAGCAGCCAGTTCACCGATCTGTACGGCGGCCAGATTTCGACGGTGGCGGTTTTTCTCATCCTGCATTTCGCGATTGCCATCCGCGTCTCCGAGACCATGCAGGCCCGCGCCGCCAGCGAGCAGGCGGCGCGCCTGGCCACCGAGATGGCGGAGCGGGAGCGCACGGCGCGGCGCGAGCAGTCGGATTTCGTCGCCATGCTGTTCCACGAGATCAAGACGCCCCTGGCCGAAATCGATTCCGCCGCCACCGTGCTGGAGCATCTCGACGACGGCTCGCGGCGCGAGACCGGCGTCGGCTACGACACCATCCATTCCGCGGTGGAGCGCCTCAACCTGCTGGTGGAACGGAGCCTGGCGCGGGACCGCCAGGGCCTCGATGAGGTCCATCTGGCCCGCCAATCCGTCGACCTGGCGGCCTTCGCGCGGGGCGTGGTCGACAGCTTCCGCGGCTTGCCCGGACACCGCCTGGTGCTTGACGCACCGCCGGCCCTGCCCGCCGTCGAGGCGGACCCGGAATACCTGCGCGTAGCCTTGGCCAACCTGATCGACAACGCCATCAAATACAGCCCGGAAGGCGGAGAGATCCGCGTCGAGGCGCGGGCCGGAGCGGACGGCATCCGTCTGGCCGTGAGCGACCACGGCGCCGGCATGGACGCCGACACCGTGTCCCGGACCTTCGACCCCTACTGGCGCGGCGATGGGGCCGGCAAGGCGCTCACCCCTGGCGCGGGGCTCGGTCTCTACCTGGTGCGGCGCATCGTCCAGGCCCACGGCGGCCGGGTCGAGGTCGATAGCGCACAGGGGCGCGGCAGCCGCTTCATCCTCATCCTGCCGGCAGCATCGACATGAGCGGCGAGCCCATCCGCTGCCTCGTGGTGGAAGACAACCCGCGCCTGCGCAAGGATCTGGTCTTCTATCTCGCCGGCGCCGGGATCCACGGCCGGGGCGTCGTCGACGGCGTTGCCATGGACACCCTGCTGCAGGAATCCGCCTGGGACGTGATCGTGCTCGACCTCGGTCTACCCGGCGAGGACGGCCTCGACATCGCCCGCCGCCTGGCTTCGCGGCCGGACCTGGGCCTGGTGATCCTCACCGCCCGCGACCGCCTGGAGGACCGCATCGCCGGCTGGGAGAGCGGTGCCCATGTCTATCTGGTCAAGCCGGCGCCGCTAGAGGAAGTGGCGGCGGTGGTCGGCGCCGTGCATCGCCGGCGCCATCCCGGCGCCGAGGGCGGGGCGCAGCCCTGGGTCTTCTACCCGGCCCGCCGCGAGTTGCTGGCCCCGGGCGGGGCCAGCATTCCGCTGACCCACCGCGAACGCCTGCTGCTCAATGCCCTGTATGAGGCGCCGCAGCACCGCATCGGCCGCGACCTGGCCCTGGAGCAGGATGCCGGCGGTTCCCTCGACGCCCTGGTCCATCGCTTGCGGCGCAAGCTCAAGGTGCATGGCGATCCGATCCGCACCATTTATGGCGGGGGCTTCGTCTTCGACGGCGACTTGCAGCGGCGCCTGCCGGGCGGCTGAGCGCCGTCCCGCCAGCGCCGATTTTTCACGGATTAATTCCTGACTGCATCGTGGGGTTTAGTGCAAGTATGTCGTCAGAATCTCCGGCGGCATTCCGAATAGATTCCCCCCTTTAGGCCCGGGCCCTTGTCACGCGCGCTCTTTCGCGCCGGGGCGTGACGGGCAGCACTTTCGCCCAGGAGATGTCCGTGAGTCGTTGGTTCCGTTTGCCGCTGTTCGTCCTGCTCGGCCTGCTCGCCAGCGCCTCCGCGTTGGCGGATTTCTACGTGCTGGGCGACGGCGACAACAATACCGCCACCGGCTGCAACATGGTCCTGCCCACGGCAGGCACGGTCAGCGGCGTCGAATACCGGCTGCGCGCCACGGTCTCCAACGTTCCCCCCGCCCAAGTCACCCAGGTGACGCTGGAAGCCTGCGCCGGCGGCGTCTTCGGCGCGGCGACGACCCTGCCGGGCACGCCCTATCCGCTGGGCCTGAACAGCGGCACGGCCGGCAGCGACGTGGTGGAGATCGCCGTCGCCAATGCCCTGATGCCGGCGCCGGGCGGGACCATGCGCCTGTATTTCGCTTCCATCGGCACCGCCGACGACCTCCTCGGCGCGGTCCCGCTGCTGCTCGGGCCGCCGCTCGGTTCGGCCAGCATCCCGGCCCTGGGCGGGACGGGCCTGGTCGGTCTGGTGGCGCTGATGCTGTTCGCCACCGGATGGCTCCGGCACCGCCTTCCCCATGGCTTGGCCGGCCTGGCTGTTGTCGCCACCTTCAGCGGCCTCGGGGTGTGGGCCTGGGCCGCCGGCTTCGCGGCGGACGGCCAGGTCAGCGATTGGGCCGGCGTGCCCGCCCTCGGCAACGATGCCGCCGGCGACAGCAATGCCGAGAACGACCTCCTCGCCGGCTACGCCGCCCGCGAAGGCGGCGCCCTATTCTTGCGCATCGACGTGAACGACATCGAGGCGGGGATTCCGGCCAACGTCGCGCCCAGCTTCACCAAGGGAGCCGACCAGACCGTGGCCAAGAATGCCGGTGCCCAGACCGTGCCCGGTTGGGCCACGGCGATCTCCGCCGGGCCAGCCCTCGAAGCCGGGCAGGTGCTGAGCTTCCATGTTGTCGGCAACACCAACCCTGGGCTTTTCAGCGCCGCGCCGGCAGTATCGGCGACGGGCACCCTCAGCTACACCCCGGCGTTGAATGCCAGTGGCACGGCCACCATCACCCTGAACCTCGCCGACAATGGCGGCACCGGCAATGGCGGCACCGACACCAGCGCCAACCAGAGTTTCGTGATCACCGTCACCGCCGCCAACAGCGCGCCGGTGATCACGGCGCCGGCCGCCATCGCGACGCCGGAGGACACGCTGACCACCCTCACCGGCATCTCCGCCAGCGATGCCGACGCCGGCGCCGGCGGCGTCACCATGGCCTTCTCGGTGCCCCTGGGCGCGCTCTCGGCCAGCAGCGGCGGCGGCGTCACGGTGAGCGGCAGCGCGACCAGCCTGGTGCTCGATGGCACCCTCGCCAATCTCAACGCCTTCATCGCCGGCGGCAACCTGCGCTATCTGGTGTCGCGCCATGAAACCGAATCGCCGGCGACCGGCGGCAATCCCTACACGGTGACAGCGGGCGACATTGACGGCGACGGCAAGCCCGATCTGGTCACCGCCAACCGGACGACAAACGATGTCTCGGTGCTGAGGAACACTGGCACGCCGGGCAGCTTCTCTTTCGCCGCCAAACTTGATTTCGCCACCGGCACGGGCCCCACCTCGGTCGCCATCGGCGACATCGACGGCGACGGCAAGCCGGATCTGGCGGTGGCCAACACCAACAACAATACCGGCGGCCCGTCCACGGTATCGATCCTGCGCAACACCAGCAGCGCCGGCGCGGTCTCCTTCGACGCCCAGGCCACCTTCGCCGTCGGCGCCAATCCGCGCTCCGTGGTGCTGGGGGATTTCGACGGCGACGGCAAGCTCGATCTGGTGGTGGCCAATTCGGAAACCTCGTCCGCCAATCCGACACTGACGATATCCGTGCTGCGCAACACCAGCACCGCCGGCGCGGTCTCGTTCGCCGCCGAGCAGACCTTCGATGTCGGCAGCAAGCCCAGCGCGGTGGCCGTCGGCGATCTCGACGGCGACGGCAAGCTGGACATCGCCGTGGCGAACTCCGACCACATCTCGAACGTGAATGTCGTTCCCGATACCATCTCGGTGCTGAGGAACACCGGCAGCGTGGGCGCCATCAGCTTCGACAACCAGGTCACCTTCGCCACCGGTGTCATCCCGGCGGCCATCGCCATCGGCGACATCGACGGCGACGGCAAGCCGGAAATGGTGGTCGGCAACACCAACGAAAACTACCTGTCGATCTTCCGCAACACCGGAAGCCCGGGCGTCATCGCCTTCGATCCGAAACAGGACTTCGCCACCGGCGGCGGCGCCAAGCCCATTGCGCTGGCCGACCTGAACGGCGACGGCAAGTTGGACATCGCGGTGACGAGTTCCAACGAGGCCAAGGTATCGGTCTTCCTCAATACCAGCGCCATCGGCACCATCAGCCTGGGCACCCGGGGCGACCAGTCCGTCGGCCAGAATCCGTTCTCGCTGGCCATCGCCGATCTCGACGGCGACGCCAAGCCGGACGTGGTCACCGCCAACCTGACCGACAACACCCTGTCCTTGCGCGCCAATCTGTGCCAGGCCGGTTGCAGTGGCCAGGTGCTGAGCCCGCTGCAAAGCGTCACGCTCGGCATCTCGGTCAACGACAACGGCCACAGCGGCGGCCCGGCGCAAACCACCAACGCCACGGTGAATCTGACGGTGACGCCGGTCAACGATGCGCCGGTGATCGCCCTGCCGGGAGCGGCCGCAGCCTACGACAACGTCACGGCGGTGGTGCTCGACGCCACGGCCATGGTCAGCGACGTGGATTCGTCCAACTTCGGCACCGGCGTGCTGACGGCCGACGTGACCGGCAACTGCGACAACAACGACCGCCTCGACGTGCGCGACGAAGGCACGGGGTTCGGACAGATCAGCGTCAGCGGCACGAACGTGCGCTTCAACCCGGGCAGCGGCGTGGCGGTGATCGGCACCATCGCCACCGAGTTCAGTTGCGCCACGCCGACGCCGCTGTTGAGCATCACGCTGAATTCGAACGCCACGCCCATGGCGACGCAGGCGCTGCTGCGCAATCTCACCTACGCCAGCACCGTGGCGACGCCCGGCTCCTCGACGCGGACGGTCACGGTGACGCTGAGCGACGGCGACGGCGGCACCAGCAATGCCGCCTCCAAGGTGGTCAACTCGCCACCCTGACGGGGCGTGCCGCGGCGCCGTCCCCTTCACGGCAGGCGTTGCATGGCCTGCCGGCGGCGCAGGCGGCGGCGTGAGCAGCGTCAGCAACACCCCTTTGCTGATTTCCGCCAGCGCGCGACCGCCGCTTGAGGTGTTTCGGCCGTTGCTTGCCGTTGTCCCGGTCGCGGCGTTGCCCCTGGCGTTGCTCAGTTTCTTCATGCCTGGACGCTTCTCGCCGCCGATGCTCCGCCTAGCGTTGGCCACGCCGCTGGCCCAGGTCTCGCCGTCATCCCTTCGGGCGCGGGCTCGCGCAGCGCGCTCTGTCGATGTTTCGGCCTCGTTGGCCCGCGTCGGCGTGCCGGCGCTGTATCTCCGCGTCGCCGAGGATCGTGTTGCTCCGGCGTCCTCGTCCGCATGAGGCGCAGCCCTTATGCCGACCACCAAGGTCGTCGAGCTGTCAGCGCCGCATTTCGTGTTTCAGGTCGTGCCGTGGCAGGCGGCTGCCGCCGCCCATGAATTCATGGACAACGACGGTGGGCGCCAACCCACCGCCCCGGCAGCCCCTCGGCTGGCGCGTTGAACGACAGCCCGCTTGAACCTCGACGGCAACATGGGTTCGGGAGCAGGTGGCCAACAAGGAGGACATGGCCAGCAAGCGTCGCTGACACGGCCCCACACCCCGCAGGCCCCACTCAAGGCAACAAGAACACACTCCGCTCGCTGACCCGCGTCGGCGACCCGTCCACCGCTTCGATGTCGAAGCGCAGCGGCTGCGCGCCGCGCCGCCCGTCGGCGGCGGCGGCCACCGTCACCGGCGCGGGCAGCACGCTGCCGCCGGCGACGTGGAACACGGTGTCGCCGACGATGCGCGCCGCCGCCGGGCCTTCGACGCGGATGCGGAACGCACGCGGCGTCTCGTCCATGTTCACCAGCTTCAGCGTGTAGGTGTTCTCGATGCTGCCGTCGGCGGCCTCGCGCAGCAGCGCATGGCGGTCGCGCAGCACGTCCACCTGCAGCGGCACGCGCTGCGCGAGCAGCCACGCGCCGCCCACCACGCAGGCGGCGAGCGTGGTCACGTAGGCGAGCACGCGCGGACTGCGCAGCGCCGCGCCCGGTGCGGTGGCGGGGGT
>JAEWVQ010000321.1 GCA_023459095.1 Pseudomonadota bacterium
GGGTAATCGGGGCCGAAGATCCAGTGCCCCACCGGAATGCGCACCGCGTTGAGGCCGCGCTCGGCGATCCACGCGAAATCCTCGCGGGTGATGAAGCTGTTCCAGTGCCGGCGCAGGCGCTCGCCGGCGGCAGCGCCGAGTTCGGCGCACCAGGTGGTTTCGTCGGTGGCCTGCAGGCCCTCGAACAGGCTGGGCACCATCCACTTTTCGAGCAGCAGCCAGCTGCCCAGATTGACCCCGCGCAGCTTGCCCGGCGCCGTTCCGGTGCCCGCCGCCGTCGCACTCGTATTCGTGTTCGCGCTCATCGCCCTGCCCTCCCGTTGCGGTAATCGGTCGCTGCCGGCAAGCCCGCCGGCGCCCCTGCTGCCGTGCCCCTGCTGCCGTACCCGCTGCTCGGCGCCTGCCCGGCTGCGACCAGCTTACTCCCGCGCGCGGCGGCCTCAGCGCGGCACACGCCACGGCGCCGTGCGCGGCACCCTGCCTACAATCGACGCACCCGCGGCGAGCGCGGGCAGCGGCGCGGGAGAACGGCGATGCGCGAGCGGTGGTGGCAGCAGGCGGTGGTCTATCAGATCTACCCGCGCAGCTTCATGGACGCCGACGGCGACGGCATCGGCGACCTGCGCGGCATCCGCGCCCGCCTCGACTACCTGCAGTGGCTGGGCGTCACCGTGCTGTGGCTGTGCCCCATCTTCCGCTCGCCCAACGACGACAGCGGCTACGACATCAGCGACTACCGCGCGATCATGGCCGAGTTCGGCACCCTCGCCGACTTCGACGCCCTGCTCGCCGACGCGCACCGGCGCGGCATGCGCCTGATCCTCGACCTCGTGCTCAACCACACCAGCGACGAACACCCGTGGTTCGTCGAATCGCGCGCCGCGCGCACCAGCCCGCGCCGCGACTGGTACATCTGGCGCGACGGCCGCCCCGGCGGCGGCCCGCCGAACAACTGGGAGAGCATCTTTCGCGGCCCGGCCTGGCAGTTCGACGCCGCCACCGGCCAGTACTACCTCCACCTCTTCACCGCGCGCCAGCCCGACCTCAACTGGGCCAACCCCGCGGTGCGCGCCGCGCTCTGCGACATGGTGCGATGGTGGCTCGCGCGCGGCGTCGACGGCTTTCGCATCGACGCCATCACCCACATCCGCAAGGCTCCCGGCCTGCCCGACGCCCCCGACCCCGAAGGCCGCGGCTGCGTGCCGGCCTACGGCCAGCACATGAACGTCCCCGGCATCCTCGACGACATCGACGAACTGGTGCGCGACGGCTTCGGCGCGCGCGACCTGCTCACCGTCGGCGAGGCCAACGGCATCGGCGCGCGCCAGGCCGAAGCCTGGGTGGGCGAACGCCACCGGCGGCTGGCGATGATCCTGCAGTTCGAGCACTGGCACCTGTGGTCCGACGCGCCGCGCGCCGGGCTCGACGCGCGCCGCCTCAAGCGCATCCTCAGCCGCTGGCAGCGCGCCCTCCACGGCCGCGGCTGGAACGCCCTCTACCTCGAAAACCACGACCTGCCGCGCGTCGTTTCGCGCTGGGGCGACCCGCGCCGCCACCCCCGCACCAGCGCCACCGCGCTCGCCGCGATGTACTTCCTCATGCAAGGCACGCCCTTCATCTACCAGGGCCAGGAACTCGGCCTCGCCAACACCGCGTTCCACAGCCTCGCCGACTTCGACGACGTCTTCGCCCGCAACCGCATCGCCGAACTGCGCGCGCAAGGCTGGCACGACGACGCCATCCTCGCCGAACTCGCGCTCACCGCCCGCGACAACGCCCGCAACCCGATGCCGTGGGACGACGCCGAACCCAACGCCGGCTTTACCACCGGCCGCCCGTGGCGCCCCCTCCACCCCGACCACGCCCGCGCCAACGTCGCCCGCCAACAGCGCGACCCGCACTCCGTGCTGAATTTCTACCGCCGCCTGATCGCCCTGCGCGCCGCCGAACCCGCGCTCATCCACGGCCGCTACACCCTGCTGCTGCCCGCCAACCGCAGCCTCTACGCCTACACCCGCATGCTTAACGGCCACGGCTTCGCCGTGCTGTGCAACCTCACCCCCCACCCTGCCCACTACCGCCACCACGGCTTCGCCCTGCGCTTCGCGCAACTCGCGCTGGCAAACATGGAAGTCGCACCGCATGCCGACAGCCATAGCTGCACGCTGCGGGCTTATGAGGCGAGGGTTTATCGGGTGGAAGGGTGAGCAGCGCAGGGCAATGACGGGGCGCAACGGACGCAGGGAGCTTCGTTGTCAGCATCCCGGCTATAGAAAGCATAAGCGCATCTGCGCATATGCAATATTGGGCAATTAAATCCGCTTGGTCATTGACTGCTTGTTAGTTCTTCAATTGACAGGACGGTGTCAAAGCCATGAGCAACAACCTGATTAATTTTTACCGAACTCGATACAGCCTGGATAAATTTCTTGAAATCGGAGTTACTACTCACCAGTCGGTTGATTGTACTCCAATCAAGTTTTGATTTCTTCCTTGCAGGGAAGAGCACAAACGACTCGCAGGGTTGAGCGACGTCCAACTTGATCACACCGATTCCGAAACTTGTACTGAGTCGTTCAAGCTCACCCCGAAATTCGGGATCCTCGTTGATGTCTGCAGCGACTAGATAGCCTTGGTGGGCCCAGGACGAGTTTGATACAGCCTGAAAGAAACTTTCGCGCAAATTTCCAAAACTTAGTGCTTGCTTCAATTCGAAGGAATAGATTGACACCGGCAGGCTGTCTGTCTCTCGAAATAAACCTACGGCTTCAGCGGCCCACCCGTCAGTTTCGAGTGAGAAACCAACGATATCGGGATGGAGCCATTCATTAACCTTCGCCCCTTTCTTTCCAGACTTATTGTGGGAAATTGTCTTGCATCGTGCATCAAACCCGGAAAACTCACTCGCAGCGAACGATACAAGGTAACGATGAAGATCTTTCTCCAAAAACTTGGGAGCAGAACTTGTCTCCTCCGGCTCTCCGTCCTGAAAATTCTCCAACTCAGAACCCGTGAGATTTTCGGCGTTAGCTTCCAGAATAAACCGAGCAGGCCAGGCACCAATTTTTACGAGTTTTGAGTCGGGGCGCTTCACGTCGACATAGATTCTGGCACCCAGTGTCTGCTTCGGTGTAGCTCCATTGAAAGCCAGCTTATCCGTTAGTCCAGACTCTTCCGCCGCTGCCCAGATCTGATCAACCGTTAGCGGCGACTGTTGCGAGATTAGAACATCATGCGCCAAATCGAGAAAGGTGTATTTCGCCATTTTGTTGTCAACATTTGAGTTTAGTGAGGATAGCTTCCAGAACGGGTTTGTCCGCTGGCGCTGTGAGCCATAATTCCAGCTCAGCCAATGGTACGAGGCGTACGGCCTGGGACTCCCAGCCCATGTCGGATGGGTCGCCACCGAGTCGTTTACCCAAATAGAGTCGCGTCATTGAGGTAGTACGTTTGAAGTCGCCTAAGTAACCAATGATCTTTACCTTTAGTCCCGACTCCTCAAATGCTTCCTTGACTGCATTGGCCCGGAGTGTGAGCTTAGACCCTTCAATTTTTCCTTTTGGCAAGGTAGTTTCGTAGCCTCCATACTGGTTTGTTGGCGAAACGAGCCAGATCCTGCCGTCGGGCTCTACAGTCACGATGCCAGACGCGAAAGACAGATGAGTTTTCGGTATAGGCGGCTCGTCCATCGCTGCAGCCAACAAATCTAGTGCATTCCACGCTGCATCGTTATCAGGGTGGTCCGTCCAGATGGTCATCGGCACGCCGTTCAGTTCGGCTGGTGACCTTCCCCCGGGCACGAAGACCGCGGTCGCACTAGGCTCATGCCAACTGTTCTGGACAGAGGGTTGGGTTGGCTTCTTGATAAGCAAGGGTTTCCCGTTTTTTCCGAGCTTCGGATGGGTGATAGGCTCCAGAATTGTCTGCGCACGATTTCTAGTTCGCTTCGCATTCGCAATACATTCAGAAACGAGCTGCTGCATCTGACTCCAAGATGGATCGGAGTAATTTTTCCCCGATAGCGCCCTCTCGGAGATATTGATCAATTGCTTTGCTTCTTGGCCGAGGCCGTAAACGCTCTCTTCAATTTCCAAAATCTGGTCGCGAACCAGGATCAGGGTTTGTCCAACGCCAGCTGCCAGTTCGACCTCAGGATGGCCCCGAAGGGTGTCAACGTCGCAACTCAAGAAGACAAGATTCCCATCAATGAGTCGGCTAATCCCTTCTTCGATTTTCTCCAGCACCGTACAGAAATCTGAGACGGTTTTTTTAGAAAGGCCGTCATCAAGTGCGACCTGGATGCCATAGGCAATATTGGCCGTGCTTTTGTACGCCTCGCAAAGTCGATAGACGATAGAAGCAAAGCTACCGATCGTTACATCAATTCCCGGATGCTTCTCGCACTTGTCTAGAAGTTCCACCAAGCCAATGAGGGCCGGCGTGATCTTAGATATCAGCGTGCTGGCAATGGTGCTCAACTTGGCGATTGCACCCGGAACGGATTTATTCATTCGAAATTTGCTCTTATTTTGAACAGCGACACCCACGATCAACGGCATCAAATCCTATGCCATAAAGATTATCGGTGCAGGCAATTTGCATTCAATGCCGTGAAATCCACCTCACCCAGCCCCACCTTGCCTTCCCCGCCGCCCCTCCTACCCTGAGTGAATACCCCGCCACCCCGGCGGTCACGAGGAGGAGCGCGCCATGCTGTTCATCACCAGCCGTCAGCCCACGGTCAATACCGAGCCCGAGCTGAACGCCGATTTCGTCTTCGATCTCGGCAACAACGCGTCGAGCCGCGCCTTCTTCTGCTGCCGGCGCAGGAAGAAGGGGACGTACGAGGAGATCGGCAGCAAGGCGCTGCTGTCGGCGATCAAGGCGGCGAAGTGCCGGCAGGTGCTGCTCTACATTCACGGTTTTGCCAACCTGCCGGAAGACGTGTTCGCCGCCGCGCAGGAATTCCAGGGCCTGTGCGACGGCAGGCAGCGCGGCGAGGTGCTGGTGGTGCCGGTGATC
>JAEWVQ010000322.1 GCA_023459095.1 Pseudomonadota bacterium
GGCCTGCGCGGGCCGCGGCGATGCTGGCCGGCGGTCGGTTGCGGCTGCCGCCGCTCCTCGTGCGCCGCCGCGCCCCCGACCTCACCTATGCCGCCGACGATCGCCCGCCCGCGGTCGCGCTCGCCACCCTCGCGCTGCAGCACGCGGCCACCGCGCTCGCGTTGCTCGCGTACGTACTCGCCGCGGCGAAGATCGCCGGTCTGTCGGCGGAGGCCACGCGCGCGCTGGTGTCGGCTTCGATCCTGTCGATGGCGGCGGCGACCGCGCTGCAGTCGTTCGGCGGGCGCTTCGGCAGCGGCACGCTGCTGGTGCATATTCCGCACCCGTTCATGCTGGTGTTCGCCGCCGCGGCGATGGCGAGCGACGGCCCGGGGGCGATGGTGACGATTGCCGTCGTCGCCGGCATCGTCCATCTGATCGCGGGCAAGATCATGCCGCTGCTGCGCGCGCTGTTCCCGCCCACGGTGGCGGGCGTGGTGGTGTGCATGGCGGGGCTGTCGCTGATCGCCTCGGCGCTGCAGCACGCCCTCGGGCTCGATGCGCGCTTCGCCATCGACGGCCCCAGCCTGCTGATCTCGGGGGTGAGCTTCGGCGTCATCGTCGGCCTGTCGGTGTGGGGCGGGCGCCAGTTGAAGCTGCTCGGCCTGCTCGCCGGGGTCGCCGCCGGCGTGGCGGCGGCCGCGCTCGCCGGGCGCCTGGGCGGTGGCGAGCTGCTTGCCGCAGCGCCGGTGCTCGGTCTGCCGTCGATCGCGGCGCCGGTGTTCGGCGTCGATCCGGGCATCCTCGCCGCGGTCGTCATCATCATGCTGCTGAGCGAGCTCGACACCGTGGGCAGCGTGGTGATCATGCACAAGATGGACGATGCCGACTGGCGCCGCGCCGACATGAAGATGGTCAGCGGCGGCATTCGCGCCAACGGCCTCGGCGATCTGGTCGGCGCGCTGTTCGGCGGCTTTCCGACCTCGACCTCGTCGGCCAACATCGCGCTCTGCCACGCCACGCGCTCGACCGCGCGCCGCGTCGGCCTCGCCACCGCCGCGCTGCTCGCCGCGGTCGCCTTCCTGCCCCAGGTCACCGTGGCGCTGACCCTGATTCCGGAGCCGGTGCTGGGCGCGGTCGAGCTCTATGCCGCGGTCTTCCTCATCGTCTCCGGGATCGAGCTGATCGCCTCGCGCGCGCTCGACAGCCGCGGCGTGTTCATGGTCGGGCTGTCGTTCGCGCTCGGCGTCGGCATCATGCTGATGCCGGCGGTCGCCGGCCATGCGCCGCAGTCGTTGCAGTTTCTGCTCGGCAGCGGCTTCATCGTCGCCGGGGTGTGCGCGATCGGGCTCAATCTGCTGTTCCGCATCGGCACCGCGCGTCGCGCCAGCCAGAGCTTCGCCGCCGACGAGGCGGCGAGCACCCAGGCCATCATCGATTTCGTCGAGACCCGCGGCGCGGCGTGGGCGGCGCGCCGCGACGTGGTGACGCGCGCAGCGATGGCGGCGCTCGAGGCGGCGGAAGCGATCCGCGCCGCAGGCGGCCGCCGGCTGCTCGCGATCGCCGGCAGTTTCGACGAATTCAACCTCGACATCGAGCTGCGCCATGCCGGCCCGCCGCTCGCCCTCGGCGCCACCGCGGGCGCCGGGCTCGAGGGCCTGCTCGATGGCGAGGAGGGCGACGACCGCGACATCGACGCCGCGCTCGCCAGCCTCTCCGGCGTGCTGCTGCGCCACCTCGCCGACCGGACCACGGTCGGCGAGCGCGACGGCTGCGCCTTCCTGCGCCTGCATTTCGCCCATTGACCAGGGTGGGCGAGGAGGGCCGGCGGTAGCCTGGTCGTGCTTGCTGGCGACGGTGGGCCGTTCAGGAGGCGTCCGGCGAGAGGGGCGATCCGGGGCGTTGCGGAGGTAGCCTGGCTTGCCCCGGCAAAGGGCAGGCCGTCGCCGCTTGGGGTATGCTCTGCCTCCCCAACATGAAGAGGCCCTGACGGCGCGACGCGATGAAAGTCTTCGGTATTGCGGGCTGGTCTGGATCGGGCAAGACCACCCTGGTGGAGAAGCTGATCCCGGTGTTTACCCGCCGCGGGCTGCGCGTATCGGTGATCAAGCACGCCCACCACGGTTTCGATCTCGACCGCCCGGGCAAGGACTCCTGGCGCCATCGCGAAGCGGGCGCCAGCCAGGTGCTGATGCTGTCGAACGAGCGCTGGGTGCTGATGCACGAGCTGCGCGACCGTCCCGAGCCCACGCTCGACGAGCAGCTGCGCCTGCTCGCGCCCTGCGATCTGGTGCTGATCGAGGGCTACAAGGCCGCCGCCGTGCCCAAGGTCGAAATCCACCGGCCATCCCACGGCAAGCCGCCGCTGTGGCCGGAGAACCCCCATGTGGTGGCGGTGGCGAGCGATGCCGCGCTCGACTGCCCGCTGCCCGTGCTGCCGCTCAACGACGCCGAGGCGATCGCCGGCTTCATTCTCGGCTTCAAACCGTAAATTTCGGAATCACCATGAACAACGCCATGCTTTCGTTCGACGACGCCCGCGAACAACTGCTCGGCTTCGCGCGCGCGGTGCGCGAGGTCGAGCAGATCGACACCATGATGGCCGCCGGCCGCGTGCTCGCGGTGACGCAGCACTCGCCGCTCGCGCAGCCGCCGATGGACAACTCGGCGATGGACGGTTACGCCGTGCGCGTGGCCGACGTGCCCGCCGCCGGCACCCGCCTGTCGGTGAGCCAGCGCATTCCGGCCGGCAGCGTCGGCAGCGCGCTCGAGCCCGGCACCGCGGCGCGCATCTTCACCGGCGCGCCGCTGCCCGCGGGGGCGGATGCGGTGGTGATGCAGGAGCTGTGCGAGCACGACGGCGACGCGGTCATCATCAACCACCGGCCGCAGGCCGGCGAGGCGGTGCGCCGCGCCGGCGAGGACATCGCGCTCGGCGCCGAGATCCTTGCCCAGGGGCTGCGTCTGCGCCCGCAGGAACTGGCGCTCGCCGCCTCCGTCGGCCTCGCTCAGCTGCCGGTGTTCCGGCGCCTGCGGGTGGCGGTGTTCTCCACCGGCAGCGAGCTGGTGATGCCGGGCGAGCCGCTGCCGCCGGGCGGCATCTACAACTCCAACCGCTTCATGTTGCGCGCGCTGCTCGCCGAGCTCGGCTGCGAAGTCGCCGATTTCGGCATCGTCCCCGACAATCTGGCGCAGACCCGCGCGGTGCTGCGCGAGGCCGCGCAGGGCCACGACCTCATCCTCACCAGCGGCGGCGTGTCGGTGGGCGAGGAGGATCACGTCAAGCCCGCAGTCGAGGCCGAAGGCAGCCTTGACCTATGGAAGATCGCGATGAAGCCGGGCAAGCCGCTCGCCTACGGGCGCGTGCATGGCGCGGCCTTCATCGGCCTGCCGGGCAACCCGGTGTCGAGCTTCGTCACCTTCCTGCTCATGGTGCGGCCCTTCATTCTGGCGAGCCAGGGCGTGAGCGAGGTCGCGCCGCAGGCGATGACGCTGCGCGCCGATTTCGACTGGCCGCGCCCCGACCGCCGCCGCGAGTTCCTGCGCGCGCGCATGAACGCGCAGGGGGGCGTCGAGCTGTTTCCGAACCAGGGCGCGGCCGCGCTCGGATCGACGACCTGGGCCAACGGCCTGGTCGATATCCCCGCCGGCACCGCGGTGGCGCGCGGCGAGGCGGTGCGCTTCCTGCCTTATGGCGACTTGCTACACTGAACACCATGAACGTGAAGATTCTCTATTTCGCCAGCCTGCGTGAGGCGGTCGGCGTTGCCGAGGAAGAGTTCGCGCTCCCCGCGGGCATCGCCAGCGTCGGTGCCTTGCGCGCGCACCTGGCGGCGCGCGGCGAGGGCTGGGCGGCGCTCGATGAGGGGCGCAATGTGCGCGCGGCGGTCAATCAGCGCATGGCGCGCGCCGAGGCGCCGGTGCAGGGGGGCGACGAAATCGCCTTCTTCCCGCCGGTGACGGGGGGCTGAGCGATGGCGGAAGCGAGCAGGGCGGCCACGCCGGCCACGCCGGCCACCGCTGTGGCGGTGAGCGTGCAGGCGGCCGATTTCGACGTCGGCGCCGAGATTGCCGCGCTCTCCGCCGGGCGTGCCGAGGTCGGCGCGGTGGCGAGCTTCGTCGGTCTGGTGCGCGACATCAACGACGGCAGCGGGGTGTCGGCGATGACCCTGGAGCACTATCCGGGGATGACCGAGCAGGCCCTCGCCGACATCGTCGCCGAGGCCGGCCGGCGCTGGGCGCTGCGCGCGGTGCGGGTGATTCATCGCCACGGGCGGCTGCTGCCGGGCGAGCGCATCGTGTTCGTCGGCGTCGCTGGTGCGCATCGCGGCGAGTCCTTCGCCGCCTGCGAATTCATCATGGACTACCTGAAGACCCGGGCGCCGTTCTGGAAACGCGAGGAGACGCCCGCCGGTGCGCGCTGGGTCGACGCGCGCGAATCCGACGACGGCGCCGCGGCGCGCTGGGCGTAGGCGCAGAGCGCGCGCCAGCGCGCAACCGTTGCTGCCCGGCCTGCGTGCGGCACCGATCCGTATTGGAGACAAGGGCTTATGCACGCGCTTTTCGGGAGCCTCCGAAATCGCCTGGTATTGCTGTTCGGCGCGTCGATCCTGCTGATCGGGCTGCCGACCTACCTGTATATCGACAACATCTACACGCAGCGTGCGCTGGCGGAGAAGGGCGAACGCCTGAACGGCCTGGCGACGGCGGTGGCGGCGGTACTCGCCGAGGATCTGCGCGAGCGCCAGCGTGAGATCACGCTGCTTGCGGAGTCGCCGCTGCTGACCCGCAATACGCTCGACGGCGAGGCCTTCGCCAGCGTGCTCGACCGCCTCAAGCGCTCCTATCCGCATTACAGCTGGATCGGCCTCGCCGATCGTGACGGCCAGGTGCGGGTGGCGACCGGCGGCCTGCTGGTCGGTGCCAGCGTGGCGCAGCGCCCCTGGTTCATCAACGGCTTGAACGGGCCTTTCGTCGGCGATCTGCACGAGGCCGTGCTGCTCAGCCGCCACCTGCCGCCACGGCCCGATGGCGCGGCGATCCGCTTCATCGACTTCACCGCGCCGGTGCGCGGCGCAGATGGCGCGTTGCGCGGCGTGCTCGCCGCGCACGCGCACTGGGACTGGGTGGAGGAGGTGATTGCCGCGATCCGGCCGCAGTGGGCGCAGGGCGCGGGCGTCGAGCTGCTGCTGGTGAGTCGCGAGGGCAAGGTGATCCACGCCGACGGCGCGGGCGCCCCCGCCGCGGTGCCGTCCGGCCTCGTCGCCGATGGCGTGTTCGCCGCCGGCGCCTGGCCCGACGGAGTGCATTACGGTGCAGTGGCCGCCGCGGTGCGCGAGCCGCTGCCCGGGCAGGCGCTGGGCTGGCGGGTGGTGGTGCGTCAGCCGCTGGAGCGCATGCTCGCCGATGTCCTCACCCTCAAGCGCACGCTGATCGCGTTCAAGCTGGTGGCGGCGGGCGCGCTGCTCGTGTTGATCTGGTGGGGCGCGTCGCGCATGAGCCGGCCGATCGAGGAGCTTGCGCGCTTTTCGCGCCGGGTGGAGGAGGGCGATCCGCATGCCGGACTCGCGCTTGGCGACGGCCGCGGCGAGGTCGCCGAGGTGCAGGCGCTGTCGCGCGCGGTGCGGGGCATGGCGCGCACGCTGATCGAGCACGGCCAGGCACTCGAGCGCAGCAACCAGGAGCTCGAGCGCAAGGTCGCGGAACGCACACGGGAGCTCGAGCGCCTGCGTTTCGAGGCCGAGCTGCAGGCGCGCACCGATCCGCTCACGAGCCTGCCCAACCGCCGGGCGTTCTACGAAGGCGCGGGCAAGCTGCTGCGGCTCGCCTCGCGCACCGGCGATCCGCTCGCCCTGATCATGCTCGACATCGACTTTTTCAAGCGTGTGAACGACACCTGGGGGCACGACGCCGGCGATCGGGTGCTGATCGAGGTCGCCGCGCAGATCGCCGACTGCGCGCGCGACAGCGACCTGCCGGTGCGGCTCGGCGGCGAGGAGTTTGCGGTGTTGCTGCCGGGCACCGATGCCGCAGGCGCGCGCCACTTTGCCGAGCGCCTGCGGCAGAAGATCGCCGCGCTCGAAATCGTGGTCGACGACGAGGTGCTGCAGGTCACGTCCAGTTTCGGGGTCGCCTGCAGCGCAGGGGCCCAGGCCGACATCGAGGACTTGCTGCAGCGCAGCGACGCGGCGCTCTACCGTTCCAAGGCGGAAGGGCGCAACCGCGTGACCGTAGGTGGTGAGGCGGCGTTCAGCGGCTGAGGGCCGCGCCTCGGTGCGGGGCCGGCAGTTGCCGGCCGAAAACGACTACGGCGCCCGCGGGCGCCGTAGTCGTGTGGACGGCCGTAGCGCTTACTTGCGCGCCTTGGGGATGCCCTGGCTGAAGGCCTGGAAGGCTTCGGCGGAGGCGCGGGTCATCTGCTCGAAGGCGGCGCGCGTGGTGTCCATCGCCGTCTGCATCGCGCTCATCGCGTTCTGGTCGGTGATCGGCATGCCCTTGAACATCTTCTGCATGGCGTCGAACACGTCCTGGCTACCGGTGGTGAGTTGTTCGCCGACGAGCTTGCCGACTTCGGTCTGGGTGCGGGTGGCGACTTCGGCGATCTCGCGCGCGCACGACAGCATCTTCTCGGTGGTGGCCTGCGCGTACTGGGTGCGCAGTTCGACGACTTCCTTGGGGTCCTTGACCGTGGCCAGCGCCTTGGCGTTGCTGACGCCCTGTTCGAACAAGGCCTTGGCGGTGGAAACCTGGATTTCCATGATGCGCTGCGAGTTCTCGATCGAGAGCTGCGCCAGGCGCATCGCGGCCTCAAGGTTCTTCTTCTGCAGTTCGTTCATTTGTTCTTGCTTGCTAGTCATTTTTCATCCTCCAGGCGCGCGGTTGTGTTTGTGCGAGGCTCGCTACGGCATGCCGCTCCCTCAGCCCCACGGCCAAACATAGCACATGACGATGCGTTCCGCAGTGCCGCAAGTGCCGGATTCGGGCGCACCGCGCGGCACCAGGTTTTTCGTCGTCGT
The DNA here is from genome assembly GCA_023459095.1 of Pseudomonadota bacterium. GTDB lineage: Bacteria > Pseudomonadota > Gammaproteobacteria > Burkholderiales > Rhodocyclaceae > JAEWVQ01. The sequence goes on from JAEWVQ010000322.1 coordinate 6,996, forward strand.
GGGCGGCGGCGGGGCTTGAAGCCGCCGCAAGTCCGCCCAACATAGAGGCCATCGACGATTTCAGGAGGACGCCCCGATGCGCTTCGACAAACTCACCACCAAATTCCAGCACGCCCTTGGCGAGGCGCAAAGCATCGCGCTCGGCAACGACCAGCAGTTCATCGAGCCGCAGCATCTGCTCGCCGCCATGCTCGATCAGGACGACGGCGGCACGGTGTCGCTGCTGCAGCGCGCCGGCGTCAATGTGCCGCCGCTGAAAACCGCGCTGCAGCGCGCGCTCGACCGCCTGCCCAAGGTGGAAGGGCACGGCGGCGAGGTGCAGGTCGGGCGCGACCTCGCCAACCTGCTCAACCTCACCGATCGCGAGGCGCAGAAGCGCGGCGACCAGTTCATCGCCAGCGAGCTCTTCCTGCTCGTGCTCGCCGACGACAAGAATGAGACCGGTCGCCTGCTCAAGGAGCACGGCCTGACCCGCAAGGCGCTGGAGGCTGCGGTGGATGCGGTGCGCGGCGGCCAGAACGTGGGCAGCCAGGACGCCGAAGGTCAGCGCGAGGCGCTGTCGAAATACTGCATGGATCTCACCGAGCGCGCCCGTGCCGGCAAGCTCGATCCGGTGATCGGCCGCGACGACGAAATCCGCCGCGCGATCCAGATCCTGCAGCGCCGCACCAAGAACAACCCGGTGCTGATCGGCGAGCCGGGCGTGGGCAAGACTGCCATCGTCGAGGGCCTGGCGCAGCGCATCGTCAATGACGAGGTGCCGGAAACGTTGAAGGGCAAGAAGGTGCTGTCGCTCGACATGGCGGCGCTGCTGGCGGGCGCCAAGTACCGCGGCGAGTTCGAGGAACGCCTGAAGGCGGTGCTGAAGGACATCGCCCAGGACGAAGGGCGCATCATCCTGTTCATCGACGAGATCCACACCATGGTGGGCGCCGGCAAGGCCGAAGGCGCGATGGACGCGGGCAACATGTTGAAGCCCGCGCTCGCCCGCGGCGAGCTGCACTGCATCGGCGCCACCACGCTCGACGAATACCGCAAGTACATCGAGAAGGACGCCGCGCTCGAGCGCCGCTTCCAGAAGGTGCTGGTGGACGAGCCGACGGTGGAGTCGACCATCGCCATCCTGCGCGGCCTGCAGGAGAAGTACGAGATCCACCACGGCGTGGACATCACCGACCCGGCGATCGTCGCCGCGGCCGAGTTGAGCCATCGCTACATCACCGACCGTTTCCTGCCCGACAAGGCGATCGACCTCATCGACGAGGCCGCGGCGCGCATCAAAATGGAGATCGACTCCAAGCCCGAGGTCATGGACAAGCTCGACCGCCGCATGATCCAGCTCAAGATCGAGCGCGAGGCGGTGAAGAAGGAGAAGGACGAAGCCTCGCAGAAGCGCCTGCAACTGATCGAGGAGGAGCTGGAGAAGCTGCAGCGCGAGTACAACGACCTCGAAGAGGTGTGGAAGGCGGAAAAGGCCAAGGTTGCCGGCTCCGCCCACATCAAGGAGGAAATCGACCAGATCCGCGCGCAGATGGCCGAATTCCAGCGCAAGGGCCAGCTCGACAAGGTCGCCGAGCTGCAGTACGGCAAGCTGCCGCAACTCGACGCCCAACTGAAGATGGCGGAGCAGGCGGGTGAGAGCGCGACCCCCAACAAGCTGCTGCGCACCCAGGTCGGCGCCGAGGAGATCGCCGAGGTGGTGTCGCGTGCCACCGGCATTCCGGTGAGCAAGATGATGCAGGGCGAGCGCGACAAGCTGTTGAAGATGGAGGACCGCCTGCATCAGCGCGTGGTCGGCCAGGACGAGGCGGTGCGCCTGGTGGCGGATGCGATCCGGCGCTCGCGCGCTGGCCTTGCGGACGAGAACCGGCCCTACGGTTCCTTCCTTTTCCTAGGCCCCACCGGCGTGGGCAAGACCGAGCTGTGCAAGACCTTGGCGGAGTTCCTGTTCGATTCGGAGGAACACCTGATCCGCATCGACATGAGCGAGTTCATGGAGAAGCACTCGGTGGCGCGGCTGATCGGCGCGCCACCGGGCTACGTCGGCTACGAGGAAGGCGGTTACCTCACCGAGCAGGTCCGCCGCAAGCCCTACAGCGTGATCCTGTTCGATGAGGTGGAGAAGGCGCACCCGGACGTGTTCAACGTGCTGCTGCAGGTGCTCGACGACGGCCGCATGACCGACGGCCAGGGGCGTACGGTGGATTTCAAGAACACCGTGATCGTGATGACTTCCAACCTGGGCAGCCAGATGATCCAGCAGATGTCGGGCGACGATTACCAGGTGATCAAGCTCGCGGTGATGGCCGAGGTCAAGACCTACTTCCGTCCCGAGTTCATCAATCGCATCGACGAACTGGTGGTGTTCCACGCGCTCGACGAAAAGCACATCGCCGGCATCGCCCGCATCCAGCTCAAGTATCTGGAGAAGCGCCTGGCGCGGCTGGACATGAGCCTGACGGTGAGCGATGCCGCGCTCGCGGAGATCGCCGAGGCCGGCTTCGACCCGGTGTTCGGCGCCCGTCCGCTCAAGCGTGCGATCCAGGAGCGCATCGAGAATCCGCTGGCGAAGGCGATCCTGGAGGGGCAATTCGCGGCCAAGGACTGCATCCGCGTCGATGCCGCGGGCGGCAAGCTGACGTTCGCGCGCGACGCCTGACCGGCGACGGCCTCGGGCCGGGTCTTCGGCGAGGGGGCCAGCGGTAGCAAGGACGGCGCGCCGGGAGGGTTTTCCGGCGCGCCGCTTTTTTTGCCTGCCGGGTGAGTGCGGGTCAGTGCTCGCGGATCTGCGCGATGCGCTTGCGGTTCAGCGGCAGGGCGTTGTGCCCGGGGTTGAGCGCGACGCCGTCGAGCCGGGGCTGTTCGTCCACCAGTTTCCACACCTCGGCGGCGTTCATCGCCACCACCTTGTCGGGCGCGATGTCGGACCGTGCCATCTGATTGCGATCGGCAAAGATCGCGATCATCGATGGCCGGCCCTGGTGGGCGACCAGATAGTTGACGTACTCGGGGTGCTTGCCGTTCGGGTTGCGCATCAGCGGCACCAGGTAGGTGGCGCGGTTCAGTTCGTGGAAAAGCGCGCGCCGGGCGTCCGGCGTGACCTCCTTGCCGAGGCGCTCGATCGCCTGCATGAGCTGCGGATTGGCGACGTTGTCGTCGGCGTGGGCCGTGCAGGCGAGGGTGAGGGCGAGCAGGGCGGCGGCGAGGGTGCGGGTGCGGCGGAAATCCATGGCGGTGCGCGGACGGTGAACGATGGGGCGCGCATCATAGTCGTTCCGACTATTCGTTGTGAATGGCGGAGGGCGTCCGGAGGCGTTTGGGTGCAGCGCCCGGGTCAGTCGTCGTCGGCCCCGGCGCGGTGATCGCAGCCCTGGGCGTAGAGCATGGGCAGGCGGTCGGCACGGGCGCGGCGGGCGAAGTCGCACAGCGCGGCGAGGGCATCGTCGAGCGCGAAGGGATGGCCGGCGGCGTGCTGCCAGCGTGCGGCGAGCGCGGGCTGATCGGCCTCGGCGAGCACGGCGAGGGCGCGCACCAGTTGCGCGTCGATCTCGGTGACGATGTCGTTTTCGTCGTCGGCGTCGAGCACCAGGCGCGGGTTGTAGCCGCCGGCGATCAGCATGCCGAGGTGGGCGAGCTCGAAGTCGGAGAGTCCGGGCAGGCGCAGGCGGGGAATGTCGTCGGCGCCGCCGTCGTCGGTCTCGAAGAAGGCACGTTCGGCATGCTTGTGCGCGGCGAGGGCAATATCCAGCCAGAACATCGGGGCGTCGTCCGGAGCGGGGAAGGGGAAGCGGGGAAGGGGAAGCCGTGGGGAGGGAGATGAAAAGGCCCGGCAGCTGCCGGGCCTTGTTCAGTGCCGCGCAGGGACTCAGGCGACCGCGACCGGAATCTTGCCGATCTTGGCCTGCCACTCCTTCGGGCCGGTGTTGTGCACGCTGGTGCCGCTGGCGTCGACGGCCACCGTCACCGGCATGTCTTCCACGGTGAACTCGTAGATCGCTTCCATGCCGAGGTCGGCGAAGCCGACGACCTTCGCTTCCTTGATCGCCTTCGACACCAGGTAGGCGGCGCCGCCCACCGCCATCAGATAGGCCGACTTGTTGTCGCGGATGGCGTCGATCGCGACCGGGCCGCGTTCGGACTTGCCGATCATCGAGATCAGCCCGGTCTGTTCCAGCATCATGCGCGTGAACTTGTCCATGCGCGTGGCGGTGGTGGGGCCGGCGGGGCCGACGACCTCGTCGCGCACCGGGTCCACGGGGCCAACGTAGTAGATCACGCGGTTGGTGAAGTCCACCGGCAGCTTCTCGCCCTTGGCCAGCATGTCGGCGATGCGCTTGTGCGCGGCGTCGCGGCCGGTGAGCATCTTGCCGTTCAAGAGCAGGATCTGGCCCGGCTTCCAGGACGCGACTTCTTCGCGGGTCAGGGTGTCGAGGTTCACCCGGGTGGCGACATTGGTGTCGGCCTTCCAGGTGACCTGCGGCCAGTCTTCGAGCTTGGGCGTGTCGAGCCGGGCCGGGCCTGAGCCGTCGAGGTGGAAGTGCACGTGGCGGGTGGCCGCACAGTTGGGGATCATCGCCACCGGCAGGCTGGCCGCGTGGGTCGGGTAGTCCATGATCTTGACGTCGAGCACGGTGGTGAGGCCACCCAGGCCCTGGGCGCCGATACCGAGCGCGTTGACCTTCTCCATCAGCTCCAGGCGCAGTTCTTCGACGCGGCTGAGCGCGGCACCCGAGGCCGCCTTGGCCTTCAGCTCATGGATGTCCACCGGCGCCATCAGCGACTCCTTGGCGAGCAGCATGGCCTTTTCCGGGGTGCCGCCGATGCCGATGCCGAGGATGCCCGGCGGACACCAGCCCGCGCCCATGGTCGGCACGGTCTTGATCACCCAGTCCACGATGGAGTCGGAGGGGTTGAGCATCGCCATCTTGGTCTTGTTCTCGGAGCCGCCGCCCTTGGCCGCACAGATGACTTCGACGTGGTCGCCCGGCACGATCTCGTAGTGCACCACCGCCGGGGTGTTGTCCTTCGAGTTCTGGCGCTTGCCCGCGGGGTCGAGCAGCACCGAGGCGCGCAGCTTGTTGTCGGGGTTGTTGTAGGCGCGGCGCACGCCTTCGTTCACCATGTCCTGGACGCTCATCTTCGCGTCCCAGCGCACGTCCATGCCGACCTTGAGGAAGACCACGGCGATGCCGGTGTCCTGACAGATGGGGCGGTGGCCTTCCGCGCTCATGCGCGAGTTGGTCAGGATCTGGGCGATGGCGTCCTTGGCGGCGGGGCTTTCCTCGCGTTCCCAAGCTGCGCCCAGCGCCTGGATGTAGTCGAGCGGATGGTAGTAGCTGATGTACTGAAAGGCATCCGCGACGGACTGGATGAGGTCTTCTTCGCGAATTACGGTCATGATGCGTGTTCTCCGGGTTACGAGGCGGTAGGGTGCGAACGAACCCGAAATTCTAGCACCGCTGCACCGCGTGGTCGGCCGCGGCCGGGGCGCAGTGTGAGTGTAAGTCTTGTGTAAGATAGTTATTCTTCAATAGCGCACCGTTCTGGTGCCGTTGTCGGGCCGGAAACGTGAAGATCAATCAACGGCTGGGACCCACCAGCCGGACCTGTCAGGGTCGGCTTCAACCATCAAAACACGTTGAGGAGAGGTGAGCATGTCCAACGAACAGCAAGTCCGCCTGTACTACCCGTCGGAAGCAGCGGTGAAGAATGCGGCCGTTTCCGGAATGGATGCCTACCGCGCGCTGTGCAAGGAGGCGGAGGACGACTACGAGGGCTACTGGGCGCGCAACGCCCGTGAGCTCGTCGACTGGAAGAAGCCCTTCACCCAGGTTCTGGACGAAAGCAACGCGCCCTTCTTCAAGTGGTTTGCGGATGGCCTGCTCAACGTTTCGTACAACTGTCTCGACCGCAACGTCAATAACGGCTTGGGCGACAAGGTCGCGCTGATCTTCGAGGCCGACAACGGCGAAGTCACGCGCGTCACCTACAAGGACCTGCTCGCCCGCGTCTGCAAGTTCGCCAACGCGCTGCGCGCGGCCGGCATCGAGAAGGGTGACCGCGTGGTCATCTACCTGCCGATGTCGATCGAAGGCGTGGTTGCGATGCAGGCCTGCGCGCGCATCGGCGCCACCCACTCCATCGTCTTCGGCGGCTTCTCCGCGCAGGCCCTGCGCGATCGCATCAACGACGCCGGCGCGGTCGCGCTGATCACCGCCGACGGCCAGTTCCGCGGCGGCAAGGCGCTGCCGCTCAAGCCGATCGCCGACGAGGCGCTGGCCATGGGCGGCTGCGACACGATCAGGAACGTGTTCGTGGTCAAGCGCACCGGCGCCGACTCCGCGATGACCGCGGGGCGCGACCTCTGGTATCACGACGCGGTCGCCGGCCAGGCCGAGACCTGCGAGCCGGAGTGGGTCGATGCCGAGCATCCGCTGTTCCTGCTCTACACCTCGGGCTCCACCGGCAAGCCGAAGGGCGTGCAGCACTCCACCGGCGGCTACCTGCTGCATGCCATCCTGACCATGAAGTACACCTTCGACATCAAGCCGGATGATGTCTTCTGGTGCACCGCCGACATCGGCTGGGTCACCGGCCACACCTACATCACCTACGGCCCGCTTGCCTGCGGCTCGACCGAGATCGTGTTCGAAGGCGTGCCGACCTATCCCGACGCCGGGCGTTTCTGGAAGATGATCCAGGACCACAAGGTCA
>JAEWVQ010000323.1 GCA_023459095.1 Pseudomonadota bacterium
GTTCAAGACCGAACACGCCGCCAACCAGCATCTCGCCCAGCTGCGCGCCAAGGGCGTGCGCAGCGCCGGCATCGCCAGCCGCAACCTGACCGCGTACCGCATCGAAGTCCGCGCCGCCGCCGGTGCACTCGCCCCGTTCACCGCCGACGGCGGCCCGCTGCCGCAGCGCCGCGCGGAGTGTGTGCCGTGAGCACGGCAGCAGGCTCCACGCGGCGCCCGCTGATCGGTCTCACCGGCGGCATCGGCAGCGGCAAGAGCGCGGTCGCCGAACGCTTTGCCGCACACGGCGCGACCGTGGTGGACACCGACGCCATCGCCCACGCCCTCACCGCCCCGGGCGGGGCGGCGATGGCGGCGATCGGCGCCGCCTTCGGTGACGGCGTGATCGCCGCCGACGGCCGCCTCGACCGCGCCGCGATGCGCGCGCTGGCGTTTTCCGACCCTGCCGCGCGCCGCCGCCTGGAGGCCATCCTCCACCCCCTGATCCGCAGCGAAAGCGACCGCCAGTGCGGCCTCGCCACCAGCCCTTACGTGATCCTCGCCGTGCCGCTGCTGATCGAGTCCGGCAGCTACCGCGAACGCTGCGACCGCATCTGCGTCGTCGACTGTCCCGAAGCGCTGCAGATCGAGCGCGTGCGCGCGCGCAACGGCTTGCCCGTGGAACAGATCGAAGCCATTCTCGCCGCCCAGGCCACGCGCGCGGCGCGCCTCGCCGCCGCCGACGACGTCATCGACAACAGCGGCAGCCTCACCGCGCTCGATCGCCGTGTCGCCGAACTGCACACGCGCTACAGCGCGCTCGGCGGCCGCCGCTGAAGCGCACCGCACACGCCATGACCGGAGCCCGGGGCGGACGCGCGGACGGCCTCGGTCCCTGTGCTATCATCATCCGCTCCCCCGGCCCTCCTGCTCTCGGACTCAGTGCGGTGATAAGTTACGAATATCCTCTAAACGAGCGGATCCGCACCCTGCTGCGTCTGGAGGACCTGTACCGCAAGATCGCCCACTTCTCCGCCGGCGAGATGCCGCAGGATCATCACGTCGCGCTCATCACCCTGTTCGAGATCCTCGAAGTCGCCGGCCGGGCCGACCTCAAGGTCGATCTGGTGCAAGAGCTGGAGCGCCAGCGTCAGACCCTGGTGGCCTTCCGCAACAACCCGGCGATCTCCGAGGAAGCCCTGGCCGGGGCGCTCTACGAGATCGAGCAGGCCTCCACCGGGCTGCTGTCGATGGCCGGCAAGATCGGCCAGTACCTGCGCGAGAACGACTGGCTGATGAGCATCCGCAGCCGGGCGGCGATTCCCGGCGGGGTGTGCGAGTTCGACCTGCCCTCCTACCACTACTGGCTCAACCGCGACGCCGCGCTGCGCCGCCACGACCTCGCCACCTGGATCCAGCCGATGACGCCGATCCGCGACGGCATCGAGATCGTGCTGCGCCTGCTGCGCAGCAGCGGCCGCCCCGAATCCCAGGTCGCGCGCGCCGGCACCTACCAGCTCACCATGGCCGGGCGCAGCGCGCAGATGCTGCGCGTGCGCGTCGCCCTCGGCGATGCGGTGATCCCCGAGATCAGCGCCAACAAGTACGCGCTCAACGTCCGCTTCATGTACCCCGAGACCATCGCCCGCCCGCGTGTGGCCGAGCGCGACGTGGCTTTCGAACTGACTTTCTGCAGCCTGTAGGCTGCCCCCGCGCATCCATGAACACCCCGACCCGCACGGTCAAGTGCCCGAGCTGCGGCAAACCGGTCGAATGGCGAGCGGAGAACCGCTTCCGTCCGTTCTGTTCCGAGCGCTGCAAGAAGATCGACCTCGGCGCCTGGGCCGCGGAGGAATACCGCGTGCCGACCGCACCGCCGGACGACGGCGGCAACGGCAGCCCGCCCGCCGACGCCTGACCCCAGCGCCTGAACTCCGCCCCCGCGCCTCAGCGCCAGGCCGCGCGGATCGCGGCAATGCCGTGGGCGCCGGCGTCGCGCGCCGCTTCCATGTGAGTGTCGTCGAGCCCGCCGACCGCGAACACCGGCAGGGGCAGGCCGGCGGCGAGCGCGGCAAACCCCGCCCAGCCCAGCCCAGCCTGCCCCGGATGGCTGGGCGTGGCGAACACCGAGCCGAGCACCGCGTAGTCGAGCTCCAGCGCCGCCGCACGCTCCAGTTCCTCACGACGGTGGCAGGACGCGCCGACCCACGGCAGCGCCGGTCGCGCCTGCAGCGCGGCAAGCCGCGCCGCAGGCAGATGCACGCCGTCGGCGCCGGCCTCCGCGGCGAGCGCGGCATCGTCGTTGATCACCACCAGGCCTGCGCATGCATGGACGCGCGCCACCACCTCGCGGACGAAGACGCGGCGCTCGGTGGCGGCAAGCCCGGCCTCGCGCACCTGCACCAGGCGCAGGCCGCGGGCGAGCGCACGCTCGAGCGCGGCGAGTTGGGCGTCGATGCCAATCGTGGCGGCCTGGGTGATGCCCATCGTGCGCGGCAAACCGAGCGCCTTCAGGATCGGCCCGTTGGCCGGCAGCATGGGCGCGCACGACTGCCCGGGCAGCACCCAGTCGAGCGCGCTGTGCACATGGTCGCGAATCTCGCCGTCCCAGGCCGAAACCTCGAAGAAATAGAGGCGCACGTGCGCATGCTCATAGACGTGCTCGCGCAGCAGCCAGGGCCGCAGATGGCGCACGCGGATGCCGAGTTCCTCGTCGAGCTCGCGGCACAGCGCCTGCGCCGGGGTTTCGCCCGGCTCGACCTTGCCGCCGGGAAACTCCCAGTAGCCGGCATACACCGTGTCGCCCCCGCGCTGCCCGAGCAGGAAACGGCCGTCGGCGCGCAACAGCACGCCGGCGGCGACTTCGACCACCTTGCGCGTCATCGGCTCAGTCCTCGGCGCGGCCGGCGTAGTCGCGGGCGAACTGCCAGGCCACGCGCCCGGAACGCGAGCCGCGCATCATCGCCCACTGCAGCGCTTCCTGGCGCAGCGCCTCGTTGAGCTTGCGCGCCACGCCGAAGCGCTTCAGCCAGTGCGCGACGATGTCCAGATACTCGTCCTGGGAGAACGGATAGAACGACACCCACAGCCCGAAGCGCTCGGACAGCGAGACCTTCTCCTCAACCGCCTCGCCCGGATGGATCTCGCCGCCGACATGGCGCGCCTGCAGATTCTCGTCGTGATACTCGGGCATCAGGTGGCGCCGGTTCGAGGTCGCGTACAGCAGCACGTTGTCCGACACCGCCGCCACCGAACCGTCGAGCACGCTCTTGAGCGCCTTGTAGGCGGCCTCGCCCTCCTCGAAGGACAGGTCGTCGCAGAACAGGATGAAACGCTCGGGGCGCGTAGCCACCAGCTCGATGATGTCGGGCAGATCGACCAGATCGCCCTTGTCCACCTCGATCAGGCGCAGGCCGCGATCGGCGTACTCGTTGAGCAAGGCCTTCACCAGCGAGGACTTGCCGGTGCCGCGCGCACCGGTGAGCAGCACGTTGTTGGCCTGCCGCCCGGCGACGAACTGGCGCGTGTTGCGCTCGATGCGCGCCTTCTGCTCGTCGATGTCGTGCAAGTCCTTGAGGCGGATGCGGTGCGGCACCACCACCGGTTGCAGGCCGGCACGGCCGTGGCGGCGGCGCCACAGGAAGGCCGTCGCGGCCTCCCAGTCGGGCGCCTCGGCGGGGCCGGGGATCAGGTTTTCCAGACGCGCGAGCACGAGCTCGGCACGCGCCAGCAGTTGAGCCAGTTCAGTCATTGCGGTCATCGGATTCGGTTTCGTTGCGCCGCCGCGGCCACGTCGCCCACACGATGATGAGCAGCAGGACGAGCGCGAGCCCGGCTTCGAGAAAAATCACCCACATGCGTCCACCTCCCGCCCGCCGCCGGGCGCGGTCGCGCCGGGGCATCCCGGTATACTGCGGAGCCAGTCGTCCCGAGTGTAACCGATCCCCGTCATGAATCCGGCTCCGCCCCCGGCCTCCTCCGCGCGCCTGTCCAAACTCGCCCCCGGCCTCGGCGCCATCGCCCTGGGCTTCCTGCTGCTGGCGGGCTGCGCCACGCCGCCGCCCCCACCCGCTAAGCCCGCAGCGCCGCCGGCGGCGGCCTGCCCTGCACCGTCCGCGCCGCGGCCCTGCCCGGCGTGCCCGGTCTGCCCGACACCTGCGGCCACCGAACCGGCGCGCGCGGCCCCACCGCTGCAACGTGCGCATTGGAACGAACTCCCCGGCTGGCACGCCGACGACCCTGCCGCTGCCTGGCCGGCCTTCCGCGAGTCGTGCAAGGCGATCGGCCGCCAAGAGAAATGGAAGGCGGTGTGCGAACTCGCCGCGGTGCTCGGCACCCAGCCGTCGTCACCCAGTGCGCGCCAGTTCTTCGAGCAGAATTTCACGCCGTGGCGGGCGGCCAACGCCGACGGCAGCGCCGAGGGCCTGATCACCGGTTACTACGAGCCGCTGATCAAGGGTAGCCGCACGCGCAGCGCGGCCTACCCATGGCCGGTGCACGGTGTGCCCGACGACATGCTCACGATCGAGCTCGCCGACCTCTATCCCGACCTCAAGGGCATGCGCCTGCGCGGCCGCCTGGTCGGCAACAAGGTCGTGCCCTACTGGTCGCGCGCCGAACTCGACGCCCGCCAGGACCGGCTGCCGGCGAAGGTGCTGTTCTGGGCCGCCGACCCGATCGACCTGTTCTTCCTCCAGGTCCAGGGCTCCGGGCGCCTGGCGCTGCCCGACGGCAGCCAGGTGCGCATCGGCTACGCCGACCAGAACGGCCATCCCTACCAGTCGATCGGCCGCTGGCTGGTGGCGCAGGGCGAGCTGCCGCTGGAGAAGGCGTCGATGGAAGGCATTCGACGCTGGGCCCAGGCCAATCCGGCACGCCTTCCGGAGCTGCTCAACACCAACCCGAGCTACGTCTTCTTCCGCGAACTGCCCACGCCCACCGGCGGCCCGATCGGCGCGCTCGGGGTACCGGTGAGCGACGAGCGCAGCATTGCCATCGACCCGCGCCACATCCCGCTCGGCGCGCCGGTGTTCCTCGCCACCACCTGGCCGCTGAGCGACCGTCCGCTCGCCCGCCTGATGATGGCGCAGGACACCGGCGGCGCGATCAAGGGCGTGGTGCGCGCCGACTTCTTCTGGGGCTTCGGCGCCGAAGCCGGCGCCCAGGCCGGGCGCATGCGCCAGCAGGGCCGCATGTGGGTGTTGCTGCCCAACGGCGTCGAACCGGGCGCGCAATAAGCTCGACCGAAAAGCGCGACCAAAAGCACAACGGCGGACCCGAGGTCCGCCGTTGTCGTGTTCACCACCTTGCGCGCGCCGCGCCGGCGCGCCTATTCACCACCGGCTCACTTCTTCGCCGGCGCGACTCCGGCGAGCGCCTTCTCCAGCTCGGCCGCGGGCAGGAAGCCGCCGATGCGGCTGCCGTCGGCGAGGAACATGGTGGGCGTGCCGCTGATACGCAGCTTGCGGCCGAGCTCGACGTTGCGGTCGACCACGGACGAATCGCACTCCTTGGCCGCCGGCGTCTTCGCGTCGATGATCCAGTCGTTCCAGGCCTTGGCGCTGTCCTCGGCACACCAGATATTGCGCGACTTGGCGGTCGAGTCGGGACTGAGGATCGGGTACAGGAAGGTGTAGATGGTGACGTCGTCCATCTTTGCCAGCTCCTTGCCCAGACGCTTGCAGTAGCCGCAGTTCGGGTCCTCGAAGGAGACGATCACACGCGTGCCCTTGCCACGCACCTGCTTCACCGCCTGGGACAGCGGCAGCGTGGAGAAGTCGATCGCCGACAACTGGTTCAGGCGCGCCTGGGTGACGTCCTTGCGCGACTGGGTGTCGATCACCCGGCCGTCGATGATGAAGCTGGTCTTTTCGTCGGTGTAGATCAGGTCGCCGCTCTTGAGCACCACCTCGTAGAGTCCGCCGTACGGCACGCGCGCCACCGACTCGACCGCCTGCGCACCGACGAAAGCCTCGATCCCCTTCTTCACGGCTTCCTCGCTCGCCTGGGCGAATCCGGACAGGAGCAGGCCGCTGGCGAAGGCCAGCGGGGCGAGGCGGGGCAGCTTGGAATGCAGGGACATCAGGTTCTCCATCGATCAGAATTTGCCGCCGACCGCATAGCGGGTCAGCGCGTTGGCTAGGACCGGCAGGCCGCCGGTGAGGTTCATTCCGGCATTGCGCAGCACGCCGAGCACCGGATTGGTACTGGTGAACAAGCGGTTGAGGCCGTGGGTCAGGTATTGCAGCAGGAACGGCTCTTCGGCGCGCGCGCGCGCATAGCCGCGCAGCACCTCGATCTCGCCCGGATTGCGCCACGCCGGCAGCGGCGTGAGCAGATCGGCGAGCGCCCTGGCGTCCTGAAAGCCGAGGTTGATGCCATGCCCGGAGAGCGGATGGATGGCATGCGCGGCATCGCCGACCAGGGCGATGTGCGGCTTGACCACGGTGTCGACGCGCATCAGACGCAGCGCGAACGCAGCGCGCGGCGTTTCCAGCTCGAGCCGGCCGAGTCCGTGCCCGCCAGCGGCGGCGACGAGGTCGCAGAACGCTTCGGTGTCCATCGCCATCAGTTCGGCGGCGAACGCATCGGGCGCCGACCACACCATCGACATCAGCCGCCCGGGCAGCGGCAGCCAGGCGAGCACGCCGTCCTTGCGGAACCACTGGGTGGCGACGCCGTGGTGCGCGTGTTCGCAGCGGAAGTTGGCAACCACGCCCATTTCGCCGTAGGGCACGACCTCGGCGGCGATGCCTGCGGCGTGGCGCACCCAGGAGTCACGGCCGTCGGCGCCGACCAGCAGGTCGGCACTGAGGCGGCGGCCGTCGTCGAGGGTGAGGTGCGCACCGGCGTCGTCGAGGGCGAGCGCCGCCGGTCGCCCGGGGCAGAACAGGGTGACGTTGTGCTGGCGCCGCACGCACTCCCACAGTTCGTGGTGCACAAGGCTGGATTCGCCGATCCAGGCGAGTTCGGCGAGCCCGGCGTCGTAGGCGGAAAAACGCAGCCGGCCGCCGCCGTCGCCATGCACGTCCATCGCCCGCACCGCGCACAGGCGCGCCGGATCGAGCGCCTGCCAGACCCCGAGTGCGCGCAGGAAATCGGCATTGGCCGGGCTGTAGGCATAGACGCGGGCATCCCAGCCCGCCGGGCGCGCCGGCGCGGCACCCTCCACCAGCGCGATGCGGAAGCGGCTGCCACGCAGCGCGACGGCCAGCGCCGCGCCCGCAAGGCCGCCGCCGACGATGACGAGATCGAACTTCATTGCCTGCCTGTAGGGCCGAATAGCCGGCGAATTGTGCCCGAGCGGCCCGCCCGCGTCACCTGCGCCGGCCGCCGCGCCGCCTGTCCGCGCGCCGCCGCGACATCAAAGCATCACGCCTTTGGGCTATGCTCATGCAATCGACCGGGCCGCGCGCGGCAAACGCCCGCGCCCACCGCCCCATCCGCCGCACATTCTTGAACCACAGCCCTCAGGAGGCCTCCATGACCACCCAGCCCCGCGACTTCTCCGAGTTCTACGGCCACCGCTTCGAAGACCTCAGCGTCGGCATGACCGCCGCGGTCGCGCGCACCGTCGGCGAAGCCGACATCCTGATGTTCGCCGGCCTCTCCGGCGACACCAATCCGGTGCACCTGGACGCCGAATTCGCCGCCAGCACGATGTTCGAAAGCCGCATCGCGCACGGCATGCTGT
>JAEWVQ010000324.1 GCA_023459095.1 Pseudomonadota bacterium
GCAGTCCTTTCGTCATAGGAGCCACCTCCAGCATGTCCGCGTTGAACAGCTACACCCTTCCCGAACTCAAGCAACTGAATGCCCGGATCAGCCGCGAACTCGACAAGCGACAGGCAGAGGCCAAGAGCAGCCTGCTCAAGCGCCTGCGCCAGTTGGCCAGGGACGAGGGCGTGGCGCTGGAAGACGTCCTGGGCGCCACCCCCGTGGCCGCGCCGCCGCCCCTCCGCACGCCTTCCGCGGCAAAATCGGCCAACGCACCCGCACCGGTCAAGTACCGCAACCCGAACGATCTCAAGCAGAGTTGGTCCGGACGCGGTCGCCGCCCGGCCTGGGTCGAGGCCTGGCTCGCCAACGGCGGCACCCTGGACGCTCTCGAAAACGCCGCGGCCAACGCCGCCCGCCGCCGCCGATTCGCCGCACCGGCCACGCCCACCACCACGCCCGCAGCCTGAAAGCCCCCGGCGGTGCCCTGCCGCACCGCACAAAGGCCGGCTGCCGACGATCGCAGCGCAGCCTGGAAAGCAAAAAAGCCCTTGATTTATCAAGGGCTTTTCTGTTTTGTGGCGGAGACGGAGGGATTCGAACCCTCGATGCGAGTTTTAGCCCGCATGCTCCCTTAGCAGGGGAGTGCCTTCGACCTCTCGGCCACGTCTCCACGACGAAGGCAGCATTCTAGCGGCTGAACCTTCGGAGGTCAAGCTGGATATGCGATCAGGCGCTCTGGTCGAGGCCGAAGGCCTTGTGCAACACACGCACGGCCAGCTCTAGGTACTTCTCGTCGATCGCCACCGAGATCTTGATCTCCGAAGTGGAGATCATCTGGATGTTGATGCCTTCCTCGGCCAGGGTGCGGAACATCTTCGACGCCACGCCGGGATGCGAGCGCATGCCGACACCGACGATGGAGACCTTGCACATGGTCTTGTCGGCGGTGACCGCGCGCGCGCCGGTGTGGGCCTGCACGCCTTCGAGGATCTTCACCGCCTTGTCCATGTCACCACGGCCGACGGTGAACGAGAAGTCGGTGGTGCCGTCGTGGCCGACGTTCTGGATGATCATATCCACGTCGATGTTGGCGTCCGCGATCGGGCCCAGGATCTGATAGGCGATGCCGGGCTTGTCGGGCACGCCGAGCACGGTGAGCTTGGCCTCGTCGCGGTTGAAGGCGATGCCGGAGATGATGGGCTGTTCCATATTGCTGTCTTCCTCAACGGTGATGAGCGTGCCGTCGCCTCCTTCCTGGAAGCTCGACAGGACACGCAGCTTGACCTTGTACTTGCCGGCGAACTCGACCGAGCGGATCTGCAGCACCTTGGAGCCGAGGCTGGCGAGTTCGAGCATCTCCTCGAAGGTCACGGAATCGAGCTTGCGCGCTTCGGGCACGATCCGCGGGTCGGTGGTGTAGACGCCATCGACGTCGGTGTAGATCTGGCACTCGTCGGCCTTCAGCGCCGCGGCCAGCGCTACGCCGGTGGTGTCGGAACCGCCGCGACCGAGCGTGGTGATGCTGCCGTGCTCATCGACGCCCTGGAAGCCGGCGACCACGACCACGCTACCCGCATCGAGGTCCTTGCGGATCGGCGCTTCGTCGATGTCGAGGATGCGCGCCTTCATGTGCGCACTGTCGGTGAGGATGCGCACCTGCGCGCCGGTGTAGCTCTTCGCCGGCACGCCGATGTCAGCGAGCGCCATGCACAGCAGGCCGATCGTGACCTGCTCGCCGGTGGCGAGCACCACGTCGACCTCGCGCGGAGTCGGATTGGCCGCGACCTCCTTGGTCAGGGCGACGAGACGATTGGTCTCGCCGCTCATCGCCGACACCACGACCACGACCTGATGCCCCTGCTCACGGAACTTCGCGACCTTGCGGGCGACGTTCTTGATGCGCTCAGGGCTGCCCACCGAGGTGCCGCCGTACTTCTGAACTATCAGTGCCATCGTTGTATCCAAGTGCCTGAGGACAAAGGCGGGAATTCTAGCGAAACGTGAACTTTTTTGCAGAAGTGTCTACGCCGGGCATGCAAGCATGGGTTATTGATTGCGGCTATCCCCTACATAGCGAATATCACCATTGTATATATGGCAAATAGTGATCTATACTTGCCTCACCCTACCACTTAAGTGGTAGGAACCAAATCCGCAGCAACGCACTCTCATATTGCGTCTGACTACCCTATACACAGGACAAGACCATGAAATCCTCCGACACCCTGGACGTACGCGAAATCCGCCGCAAGCTCGGCATGAACCAGTCTCAGTTCTGGTCCAAGATCGGCGTCACCCAAAGCGGCGGCTCCCGTTACGAAAGCGGCCGCAACATTCCGCGCCCGGTGCAGGCCCTGCTGCGCCTGGTGCACGTCGAGCAGATCGACATCAACAAGGTGAAAAAGGACGACGTCGAAGTCGCCGAATACCTGAAGACCACCAACCCCGAGCTGTACAAGACCCTCAAGAAGGAAGCCCGTGCCAAGCGCAAGGAACAGCGCGGCTGATCACGCTGGCAAACCTTCAAGAGTTCAGGGGCTGACGCGAACCGTCAGCCCTTTTTTTCTGATGCGCGCGGCGATCGTCTCCAGTTCGTCGGCGCCGAGCGCGCCCAGGTGGGCGGCCTCCGGCTGCATCGACTGGCGCGCGATGCCGTAGAGCAGCACGCCCTGCAATTGCGCCACGCCCGCGGCCTCGAGCAGCGCCAGATAGGCGTCGATCTCGTCTTCGGCGGGCGGGGCGCCATCCCAGCGGAACATGCAGGTTTGCACCCAGGTCGGGCAGCGCGCCGCGCCGAGGCGCAGGTGGCGCACAACCATCGCCGGATCGAGGTGCACGCCATTGATGCGCTCGATCGCCGCAGCGCTGCCCGCATCCACCTTGAACCACATCTCGCCCCCGGCCTCGCCGAGCAGGCGCACGCCCTCCTGCACGCGCGCCTGGCTCATCAGACTGCCATTGGTGATCAGGCGGATCGGCACGGTCTCGCTCCCTGCCCCACCCGCGCCGCCAAGGCCGAACTCCGCGCGCAGGCGCGCGACCAGGGCGACCGCCTGGGGGAACTCCGCCGCACTGGTCGGCTCGCCATTGCCGGAGAATGCTATGTCGCGGATCGTCCGCATGCCCTCGGGCGCATTGCAGGCCAGCCAGTCTCCCCCGGTCAGGGCCGCGAGAAAGCCGCGCAGCTCGGCCTCGAGCCGCACCAGATCGATCACCGGCGCCTTGCCGCGCACCAGCCCCGGCACCTGACAGTAAGCGCAATGCCAGTTGCAGGCATTGTTGGGATTCAGATTGATGCCCACCGACACCCCGCCGGCGCGCCGCGACAGCACCGGGTAAACATAGGTGAGCCCGGCCAGATCGCGGTCGTGGTTGTGGATCGATAGCGGCTGCGGTTGGGATTTCATGCGGACTCAGGGACTTGCCCGCGGCACGCGGCGGGCGCTCAGGAAGGACGGCGCGGCGGCGGTGCTATAATCCGCGCCCACTCAGCCGAGGTTCATCATGCGCATCACCCGCCGTCTCGAATTCGACGCCGGCCACCGGATTCCCGATCACGCCAGCCAGTGCCGCCATCTTCACGGCCATCGCTACGCGCTCGAAGTGACGCTCTCGGGCGACATCATCGACGCCGCCGGTCAGGCGGTCAACGGCATGGTCATGGACTTCGGCGAGGTCAAGCGCATCGCCGCCGAGTTCATCGTCAGCCGCTGGGATCACGCCTTCCTCGTCTATCGCGGCGACACCCTGGTCGCCGACTTCCTCGCCGCCCTGCCCGAGCACAAGACGGTCGTGCTCGACGTCGTGCCCACGGCGGAGAATCTCGCCGCGGCGGCCTTCCGCATCCTCGACCCAGCCTATCGCGACGTATACGGCAACCAGCTTCAGCTCGAGCGCGTCCGCCTCTACGAGACGCCCAACTGCTGGGCCGACGCGGTGCGCGGCGAGGTGTAGTCGGCGCCGGCGTGGCAGCCATCCGGATCGCCCCGACCGCCATCCATAGAAAAAGGGAGCCGCGGCTCCCTTTTTTCATTCAAGCGCCAGCGCTATGCGGAGCCGCCTCGCTCCTCTCACACCGCATAGCGCCGCAGGCGCTGCGAGAACTCCTGCAACTGCGCGATACCACTCTGCTCGGCGCGCGCGATCCAGTCGTGCAACTGCGCCAGCAACTGCTCGCGGGTCGCGTTCGAGCGCGCCCAGATCGCCACCAGTTCCTCGCGCATCGCGACGATGGTGGCCAGCACGGCGCTGTCGCGCACCACGACCTCGAGGCGCTGGCGCTCGCCCGCCGCCAGATGACGCTCCTCGCCGGACAGCACCCAGCGCCGCAATGCGCGGGCGTCGAACTTGCCGGCGTGGGTGTGCTTGAGGCGCTCGATCTCCTCGCCGCACATGCGCTTGAGCGCGCCCACGTAGCGCGTCATGACGTCGTAGCGGTGGGTGATCACCGCCTGCAGGGTGTCGAAATCCGGCATGTGCTTGGCCTCGCCGAAGCGCGGCTGGGGAATGACCTTCTTTGCCTTTGCCAGCCCCAGGGTCTCGAGCACGCGGATGTAGGCCCAGCCGATGTCGATCTCGTACCACTTGGCGGAAAACTTCGCCGAGGTCGCGAAGCTGTGGTGGTTGTTGTGCAGTTCCTCGCCGCCGATCAGGAAGCCCCACGGCACCAGGTTGGTGGAGGCGTCGGCGCAGTCGAAGTTGCGGTAGCCGGCGTAATGGCCGAGGCCATTGACCACGCCGGCGGCCCAGAACGGAATCCACACCATCTGCACCGCCCAGATCGTCAGCCCGAGGGCGCCGAAGCAGACGAGGTCGATCGCCAGCATCAGCACCACGCCGAGCGTGGTGTGGCGATAGACGTTGCGCTCGATCCAGTCGTCCGGCGTGCCATGGCCGTAGCGCTGCATCGTCTCCGAGTTCTTCGCCTCGGCGCGGTAGAGCTCGGCGCCTTCGAGCAGCACCTTCATGATGCCGCGCGTCTGCGGGCTGTGCGGGTCCTCCTCGGTCTCGCACTTGGCGTGGTGCTTGCGGTGGATCGCCGCCCACTGCTTGGTCTGCATGCCGGTGGTGAGCCACAGCCACAGGCGGAAGAAATGGCTGGGCAGCGGGTGCAGGTCGAGCGCGCGATGCGCCTGATGGCGGTGCAGGAAGATGGTCACCGAAGCGATGGTGACATGGGTCAGCGCGAGGGCGACGAGCACATAGCCCCACCACGGAAGGTCGAACAAACCGGAAAACATGCGCGGATCAGCTCCGTTCAGAAAAAGGCGACAGCGGACGATTCTACGCGCCCGCCTCCTCGCCACCACCCTGGCGCCGCAACAAAGTTACATCCGCCGCCCTGCCGCCCCTCACGGCGCAGGATCGCCGCCCGCCGCCGGCGCGAACCCGGGCAGCGGCGGCAGCACGCGCACCTCGCGCTGCGGGAAGGGAATGCCGATGCCCTCGGCCTTGAATCGCTGCCACACCGCCATGTTGATCTCGGAGGTGATGCCCAGCGTGCCCTCCTGCGGATCGGCGATCCAGCACCCGAGGCGCAGGTTGATGCCGTTGTCGCCGAAACTGGCGAGAAAGGCCTTGGGCGCGGGCGTCTTCAGCACCCGCGGCTGGGCGGCCGCGACCTCCTCGAGGATCGCCATCGCCCGCTCCAGATCGGTGTCGTAGCCGACCTGGAAGGTCAACGGCAGGGCCACCTGGCTGTCGCTGAAGGTCTCGTTCTGCACCACCGAGCCCACCAGGGTCTCGTTCGGCACGATCGACTCCACACCGCTCGGGGCGCGGATCACCGTGTAGCGCGTGGTGATTTCCTTGACGATGCCGCGCTCGTTGCCGACCGTGATCAAATTGCCGATGCGCAGCGAGCGGTCGAGCAGGATGATGAAACCGGACACGTAGTTGGCGGCGATCTTCTGCAGGCCGAAGCCCAGGCCGACGCCGAGCGCGCCGCCGAACACCGACAGCGTGGTGAGGTCGATGCCGACCATGGGCAGGGCGACGAGAAAGGCCACCACCACCAGCACCGACTTCGTCACCCGCATCAGCACCAGCCGCAGGCTGGCGTCGATGCCCGCGGCGGCCGACAGGCGGCGCTCGATCGCACCCGCCGCCCACATCGCCACGAGCAGGGTGAGCAGCACCATCGCCAGTCCCTGCATCAGCATCCACAGCGACAGCTTCTGCCCGCCAACGGTGACCGCGACCGACTCCAGACCGTCGATGACCTCGGGCAGCCAGCCGACGATGTGCAGCGCGACCACGCCCCAGACGAAGGTCGAGAACAGCTTCTCGAACGCCCCCAGCCAGCTCGACGCGCCGACCGCCTGGCGCAGCGCGAAGACCACGAAGCGGATCACCGCCAGCGACATCAGCAGCGGCACCGCGAGATCGAGCAGCGGCACGGCCTGGTAGCGCGCCAGCACCCAGCGCGCGGCCACCACCAGGGCCAGCGCGCTGAGCGGGAACAGCACGCGCCGCATGCTGTGCTGACCGAAGCGCCGCGCGGCGCTGTACGGCAGGGCGGATTCGTGCCCGGCGGCGCGCGCGAGCGCCGCGCGCTGCAGCCACCAGCCCAGCGCCAGGCACAGCAGCAGCACGATGAGTTGCCACAGCATGCCGGGCTGGCCGAGATCGGCACGGATATTGAGCAGCAGCGAGGCGAATTCGGTCTGGGTATCGATCGGGTCGTTCACGGCATCTTGCATGGCGAGGGCTTACACGGCTGACATCAGGCGTCGGCGCGGCGTTCCATCACCGCGGCAAAAAAGCCGTCGGTGTCGTGCACGTCGGGCGACAGGCGCAGGCGCTCCCCGGTGGCGAGCGCCACGCCCTGCTTGTCGAGCACCGCCTCGGCGCTCACCGTCTGGAACTCGGGATGCGCGGCGAGGAAGGCATCGACCACGGCGTCGTTCTCCTCGGTGAGCAGGCTGCAGGTCGCATAGACGAGGCGGCCACCCGGACGCACCAGACGGGCGGCGGCGGCGAGGATGGCGCCCTGCTTGGCGACCATTTCGGCAACGGCTTCGGGCGACTGCCGCCACTTGAGATCGGGGTTGCGGCGCAGCGTGCCCAGCCCGGTGCACGGCGCATCGACCAGCACGCGGTCGGCCTTGCCGGCGAGGCGCTTGATCTTGGCGTCGTTCTCGTGCGCGATCAGCACCGGATGCACGTTCGACAGCCCGGCGCGCGCCATGCGCGGCTTGAGCTTGGCGAGGCGCTTTTCCGACACATCGAAGGCGTACAGGCGGCCGGTCGAACGCATCAGCGCGCCCAGCTGCAGGGTCTTGCCGCCGGCGCCGGCGCAGAAATCGACCACCAGCTCGCTGCGCTTGGGCTGCACGAGCAGGCCGAGGAGCTGGCTGCCTTCGTCCTGGACCTCGAAGGCGCCGTCGATGAACAGCGGGTGCTTCTGCAGCGCCGGCTTGCCGCCGAGGCGGATGGCCTGCGGCGAGTAACGCCCCGGCGCCGCGTCGAAGCCGTCGGCGCGCAGGCGCTCGAGCACCGCGTCGCGCTCGGCCTTCAGCACATTCACACGCAGATCGAGCGGCGCCGCGCGATTCAGGCTGTGCGCGAGCCGCAGCAGGGCGGCCTCGTCGCGGTCGGCGAGCAGGCGCTCGGCGAGCCAGTCGGGCAGGTCGGCGCGCTCGGCCACGCTGCCCTCATCGACCTGCGCGGCCTTCACGGTCTCGATCCAGTCGCGCTCGGTCGCCGAGGCCAGGCCTTCGAAGTTGCGCATCGGCCAGCCTTCTCCGCGCGCCAGCCAGGCGAGCAGCAACTGCCGCGGCGTGGCCTCGCGCCCGGCGATGCGGCGCAGCCAGCGCAGGCGGCGGACGATGCCGTAGACGGTCTCGGCGATGAAGCCGCGGTCGCGGTGGCCGAGTTCGCGGTTGTCGCGGAAATGGCGCGACAGCACGGCATCGGCCGGATGCTCGAAGCCGAGCACGGCGCCCAGCACCTGCGTGGTCTGGATCAGCAGCGGGCGCGAGATCGCGCCTTCGGCGGGGTTGTCGACCGGCTTGCGCGCGGCCGCGGCGGGCTTGCCGTCGCGGAGGCCCTTGTTGCTGTGGCCGCCCTTGTTGCCCTTGCTGCCCTTGTGGCTCTCTTTGTGGCTCTCTTTGTGGCTCTTGTCGATCTTGCTCATGGTTTCCGTTCAGTTGCGGTAGAAGTCGGCCATCGGAAAGACCTCCACCTGTTCTTTCAATTCGATCATGCCGCCGGCGGCATCGGCGACGTCGAAGGCGGCGTCGCCGCCTCCGGCCGCAGCCACCGGTGCGGGCTCCTGTGCGCCTCCCTCTGCGCCCTCCTCGCCCAGTTCGGCGCGTTGCGCAGGACGCGCCGGTTTGCCCGGCGGCGCCAGTTTCAGTTCGGTGGCCTGCTGGTCGAGCACCTCGCCCTTGTCGTCCACCATGCGGATGCGCACCGGCAGCATGCCGTAGCGGCGCGCCAGCCAGATGTCGATGGCGAGCTTGCCGTTGTCGGCGCGGGCGTGCAGCTTCACCGTGTCGAGCACGCCGATCGGCAGGCGGATGCGCTCCTCGCCGGCGGCTTCGAGGCTGGCCGGCTCGGCGGCCTTGTTGCTGACCACGGTGAGCCGGCGCGGCAACCCCGCGGTGCCGACGATGCCGATCTGGTGCCACAGGCTGAGCACGTCCTGGTCGCCGGGCTGCAGGGCGGCACTGCGCCGCTCACGCTCGCCGCGGCGGATGCTGACCCGCGCCGCCGTCCAGTCGAACACCGCGGCTTCCTTTTCCTTGCCGCGCTGGGCCACGGTGAACAGCGTCGGGCGCAAGCCCTCGGGGCCGACCGTGCCCTCGCTCGTCTGTACGTAATGAAAACCGCGCAGCAACGCGGCCACGCCGGTGGTCTCCAGGGTCACCTTCATCGCATAGCGCGCGGCATCGTGCGACCACTCGTGGCGTGCCTCGCCGACCTGCAGGCCGCCCTTGCCGAGCATGACGCGGAAGGTGATCGCGCCCTGCGCCGGCCAGCCGTCGATCTGCACCGCCTCGCCGCCCTTCTTCGCCGCGACGGGCATGAATGCGGGCTCAGCAAGCGCCGCCCCGGCTTCCGCCACCGGCAGCGCGTCGAGCGCGGCGAGCGAGTGATCGGCGGCCTCGGCCGTCCCGTCGAGCGCCGCTTCATCGGCCCCCTCGGCGTCCGTCGCTGC
>JAEWVQ010000325.1 GCA_023459095.1 Pseudomonadota bacterium
ACGGCGAGCGCCTGGATCGCGGCGCGGATCCGCGCCTGTTCGAGCGCGGTGGCGGGCGTTGCGGTGCGCAGTTCGGCAAGCACCACCAGACGTTCGGTGCCGGCGCCCGCATCGGTGGCTGCGAACACCGCGACATTGCCGGTGCGTACCCCGGCGATGCGGCCGACCGCCTCTTCGAGCTCCTGCGGCTGGATGTTGTGGCCGCCGCGGATGATCAGATCCTTCTCGCGTCCGGTGACGAACAGTTCGCCGTCGGCGAGATAGCCCAGGTCGCCGGTGTTGAGCCAGTCGCCGTCGAACAGCCGGGCGGTCGCCGTGGGATTGCCGAAGTAGCCGGCGGTCGCCGACGGGCCGCGGAACTGGATGCGGCCGACGTGGCGTTCGGGGCGTTCGCGACCGCGCGCATCGACGATGCGCAGTGCGTGGCCGGGCAGGGCATGGCCGCAGCCGGGCACCGCGCGGGCGCCGGACTCCCCATCGCCCAGCGGGAGCGCGAGCCCGTCGTCGGCGAGCGCGGCCCGCGCCACGTGGTCGATGCGCGGGCCGCGCCCGGGTGGCGGGAAGGCCAGCCCCACCGAGCATTCGGCGAGGCCATACACCGGCGCCAGCGCTTCACGGCGCAACCCGTATGGTGCGAGGCGCGCGGCGAAGCGTTCCAGGGTGAGGGCGCTGACCGTCTCGGCGCCATTGCACGCCATGCGCCAGCATGACAGGTCGAGCCCGACGAGTTCGTGGTCGGCGAGCTTGCTGGCGCAGAGCTCGTAAGCGAAGTTGGGCGCTGCCGAAAGCGTGCCGCGATAGCGCGAAATCGCCGCCAGCCAGCGCACCGGGCGGGCCAAAAAGGCGAGCGGTGACATCAGCACCAGCGGAAAGCCGACCACCATGCTGCCCAGGCCGGCGCCAATCAAGCCCATGTCGTGATAGAGCGGCAGCCACGACACGAAAACGTCGGCCGGCGTCGCGCGCGCCCCGCACTGCATGGCGCGGATGTTGGCGAGGAGGTTGGCGTGGGTGAGGGCGACACCTTTCGGCTCGCCGGTGCTGCCCGAGGTGTACTGGATGAAGGCGAGATCGCTGGCTGCGCCGCGCGGCAGCGGCGGGGCGGCGGTGCCGACTGCGAGCTCGGCAACGGTGATGATGCCGGCGAGCGCCGGGCAGCGGCCAGCGAGGGCCTGCGCGAACACGCGCGCACGCGGATCGGCGACCAGCCAGCGGGCGCCGGCGTTGGCCAGGATGCCGGCGATGCGGCGCAGATGCGCTTCGAGCTGCGCCGGCCGCGTCGGCGGATAGAGCGGCACCGGCACGCAGCCGGCGAGGAGGGCGCCGTGGAACGCGGCGAAAAAGTCCAGCCCGGTGGGCAGCATGAGCGCAATCCGGCTGCCCGGCGTCGCGCCACGCGCCAGCAGGCCGGCGGCCACCGACTGTGCGGCGGCAGCAAGCCGGGTGTAGCTCACCACTTCCTCGCCGCCGTCCCCATCGAGCAGGACGAGATGGACGCGCGCGCCCTGATGGCGGACATGCCAGTCGAGCACCGCGGGCAGGGTGGCGAGATCCGCGGGCGGTGCGACGAAGTCGCCGGATGCGGTGGCGCTCGTGGCCGCGCTGGAGGATGTGGGGCGCGCGCGCGGCGCGTAGTCGATCAGGCGCAGCAGATCGGCCGGTGTTTCGGCGGCGAATGCCGCTTCGCCCAGACGGGCGCCCAGCACGCGCTCGATGCGCGCGTGCAGTTCGACGCGCGCCAGGCTGTCGAGGCCGAAGTCGCGCTCCAGACCGTGGTTCAACCCGAAGGCGGAAAAATCGCCCACGCCGGGCTTGAGTTCCGCCGCGAGGGCGCGCACGAGCGCGAGCAGGCGCAGGTCGTCGCTCATGGTCATTCCTGGACGAGGGCGCGCTCCGCACGCAGCGCGGCACGGCGGCCGCGGCCGGCACGCACCCCGCGCAGCAGGGCGAGCCCGGCGACGAAGAACAAAGCCGTGGTCCATAGCGCGCGCCGGTGGTCGCCGCCGCTCGCCCAGGTGACGAGGCCGTAGCTGAGCGGCCCGAGGATGGCCGAGAGCTTCATCGCCAGCCCCCAGAAGCCGAAGAATTCGGCGCGGCGCGAGGGTGGGGAGAACAGCCCGACGAGCGCCCGCCCGCCGGACTGCGAACCGCCCAGGCACAGTCCGGCAAGATGCGCAGCGACCCAGAACAGGTCGGGCGTACGCGCCGTTGCGGCGACGATGATCGTGAGCAGCCAGCCGCCCAGCACCCAGGCGATCGCGCGCACCGGCCCGAACCGGTCCTGCGCGTGGCCGAACAGGAAGGCGCCGGCCGCCGCCGCGACATTCACCGCCAGGATCAGCAGCAACGCCTGCCGTGTGGTGAAGCCCATCGCCTGGGTGGCATAGATCGCGGCCAGCGTGATCACCGTATTGACCCCGGCCTGGTAGCACAGCGCGGCGGCGAGGAAACGGCGCAAATCAGGAAACTGCGCCGCCGCGCGCAGGGTGCGCGCGACTTCGCGCCAGGCGTCGCGCACGCGCCCGGCGCGCGGTGTGGCACGCTCGGGCAGCAACAGCAGGGTCGGCAGGCTGGCGAGGGCGAACACCGCGGCGGTGATCAGCATGGCAACCGGCACGTATTCGCTTGCCGTCAGCCCATGGCCTTCCGCCCAGGTGATCCAGGCCAGGCACAGGCCGAGGGTAAACAGGCCGCCCAAATAGCCCAGCCCCCAGCCCCAGCCGGACACCCGGCCCATGCCGCGGGCCTCGGCGAGCTCGGGCAGGAAGGCGGCGATCAGGTTCTCGCCCGTGCCGAAGAAGAAGTTGGACAGCACCAGGCCGACCACGGCCAGCCACAGCGCACCGGGTTGAGCGAAATAGAGGAGGGCGGTAAACAGCACGCAACCGACCGTCGACAACGCCAGCAGCCGTTTCTTGGCGGCCCGGAGGTCGGCATAGGCGCCGACCACCGGCGCGGTGGCGAGGATGGCCAGGTAGGACAGCGCGAGCGCCGCCGTCCACGCCAGCGTCGCCCAGTCGCGGCCGCCCGCCACCACGGCGACGAAGTAGGCGTTGAACAACGCGGTGATGACCACCGTGGTGTAGCCGGAATTGGCGAAGTCGTACATCGCCCACGCCCACACGTCGCGTGGGCGCGCGCCGGCACGCAGCTGCGCGCTCACAGCGGCCTCCGCCGACGCAGATGGCGGGCAAGCTGCCAGGCCGCCAGTGCTGCGGCCGCATGCTTGAGCGCGTGGCCGCCGACCATGCCGTCGGTGAGCGCGAACAGCGCGCGATCGCCGAGATCGAGCATCAGGGCGAGCACATAGAGGGCGATCACCACCGCCATGTCGCGCCCATGGCTGTAGCGCGGCGGATACTGCCACAGCAGCAGGGGCGGCAGAAGCAGGGCCGCGAGCTGGATCAGCAGCCACGGACGCAGATCACCCGCGCCTTGCGCCTCGCTCCACGCCCACAGCCCCACCGCGCCCAGTCCGGCCAGGCATAGCGGCGCGAGCAGCGCCAGCGCGGTGCGCACGGCCACCCGTTCGGCGATCATGGCGGCGAGCCAGGCCATGAAGGCAAGCGCCATCGCGGCGCGGTCCCAGGCCAGTCCCGTGTTGTCCGGCGCCAGATGATAGGCCGCCGAGGCACCGCCGATCAGGATCACGGCGACGAAGAACACGGTGTAGGGCCAGCGCTCGCGCGCGTCGACGAAGGCCTGTCCGGCGGCCTCGCCGGACAGGCGGCGCAGGCAATGCAGGCCGTGACTGCCGGCCAGCACGAAGAGCAGATTGCTCGCGGTGTTCAGACAATTGGGCAGACCGAAACAGGCGCGCTGGTCGGCGAAGTCGTGATAGCTCGGCGGCTGGGCGATGGGGGGCGCGAGCAAGAGCAGGGCGGCGAGCGCGCCAGCCGATCCGGCGAGCAGGGCATGAGGGGGCGGCTTCACGGTTCACGCTCCGCGAGCAGCAGATCGATCACACGCCACAGGCGCCACAGGTCGGGCAGGTCCTCGGTCCAGAAACGCCGGCTCAGTGTGCTGGAAACGGTGAAGTCGACATGGCCGACGACGCGGTCGATGAGGAACACCCGCGCCTGGCCGGCGGGCGCAGCGGTGGCGAGGGCGAGGCTTTCCGGCCACGGGATCAGGTTGTCGTTGCGGCCATGCACCAGCCACAGCCGCGCCCTGAGGCCGGCGAGATCGTGCGCGGCGAGATCGAGCGCCCTTAGGTCCGCGCGCATGGCCGGCGGCAAGCGCTCGAACAAGGCCGCAAAGCGGTGGGGGTCGGTATTGGTAGCCAGCGCGTAGACGGCCCGCCCCGACTCGCTCAAGCCCGCGGCGAGCGCAGTCAGGTCGGCGGCGGGCTGCCTCAAGCGCAGGGCCACCATGGCCGCGAACACCGCCTCGTCGCCGGGTTCACCGAGGTAATCCAGACTGGAGAAGGCCAGCACCATGCGCCCGCTGTCGTCCGGGGCGAGGGTGTGCCAGGCGCCCTCATGCTCGTACCAGCCGGTGGTGAAAAAACGGATCGCACGCGACAGGTCGTGATAGCCACCGAGCGCGGCGATGAAGCGCACGCGCTCGCCGATGTCGTCGTCGAGCGCGGCGAGCACCGCCGGTCCGACGGCGTAGCTGAACGCAAAGAGCCCGGCACGCCCCGATGGGGCTAGCTCGGCACGGGACGCGACATGGCGGAAGGCATCGGCGACTTCCTGCGCATCGTGCGGGCGGACGCGCAGGGCGCGGAATCCGGGCATCTCCGGTGCCAGCACGGCAAACCCCGCACGCGCCAGGGTAACGGCGAGGGCAGTGAAGCGCGGATCGCGATTGGCGAGCGGTACCACCCCGGGTACCGCGACGAGGGCCGCGCGCGGGCAGAGGGCGGACGGTCGGGCGTGGCGCGCCATGCAGCCCTCCAATGGGGCGGGCAGATACAGGTCGGCCCGGCGTACCCGCCCCTCGACCACATAGCTCACCGTTTCGCGCAAGGGCGTGGGCGTGGCGCGCTTGAGCGGCGAGGCACCCGCAGCGGCCGCCAGGTCATGGAGCACCAGCGCGGCTTCGTAATGCCGCGCGGGGGCGCAGCCGACGCCCAGCGCCGCCAGCGCGAGCCAGGCGAGCGCGAGCACGGCGAGGACAGGGGCGCCCGACCGCATCGCGCTCAGCCGCCGGTTCTCTTCAACCCACGGCGCCGGGTTGCGATCAGCGCCGCCCGGCGCCGCGGGAAGACGACGCGCGGAGACGATCTGCGTCGAGCGCTCAACGCAGGCCGACGAGCATGCTAAGCGCCAGCGCCAGAACCACCATCAGCGCCGCCCAGGCAATGACCCCGGCCATGAGCACGAAACTGCCCATCAGCCGCGCCTTGCCCAGATCGTCGATGCGGAACAGCGGTTTGACGCCGTGGTAGATCAGCGCCGCGCAGCCAATCCAGGCCGCGGCAACGACGAGGCCGCCTACCCACACCGACGGCACCAGCAGCGCCAACGCCGAGAGCCACAAGGGTGTCGGCGCAATCGCCGCGAGCATGAAGGCGTCGTGGTAGGCCGGCTTGAGTTCGACCACGTCGCCCATCTGCTGAATGATCGAGGCCATCAGCGGCACCATCGCCAACTGCGCGAGGTAGAAGGCGACGACCACCGCCAGCATCTCGGCCCCGCTGACCGGCGGCACCAGCGCAGGAAACACCGCGCCGGGCGTGACCATCATCGAGAACGCGAACATCGCCGGTGGGATCAGCGACATCGGCATCACGAACAACGTGAACACGCGCATCACCGACGGATGAACGCGGATCAACTCCGGCCAGCCTTCGGTGTAGGAATACATCATCTTCGGTAAATCGTGCAGGGTCATGATTGTCTCCCCGTGTCGCGGTGACTCCCTGTCAAAACCTGTCGTGGGTCCGATGCCCGCCTGGTGCCGCGGCATTGGCGCCGCTCGGCGCCATGCCGCCGTCGAGAACCCGGGCATCGGACAAGCATTGAGACCGCCGGAACCGCAAAGGGTGCCCGCGCCAGCCGCGATGCCGCTCGTTGCGCGGCAACCCTGGGCTGTTCGCATCGACCGCTGAGGCTGAACTCAAGGGGGGTCGAGCAGTGCGAGGATGTCCGTCGTCAGCGCCTCCGGCGCGGTGCCCGGCGCATAGCGCGCGACGACCCGACCGCTGCGATCGACCAGGAACTTGGTGAAATTCCACTTGATCGCCTGCGTGCCCAGCACGCCGGGCGCTTGCGCTTTCAGATACGCGTAGAGGGGATGAGTGCCGGCGCCGTTGACCTCGATCTTGGCGAACATCGGAAAACTCACCGCATAGCGCGTGGTGCAGAAGTCCGCGATCTCGGCATCGCTGCCGGGCTCCTGGGCACCGAACTGGTTGCACGGAAAGCCGAGCACGACCAGTCCGCGCACACCTAGGCTGCGGTGAAGCTGCTCAAGCCCGGCGTACTGCGGGGTGAACCCGCATCGACTGGCCGTGTTGACGATAAGCAGGACCTTGCCGGCATAGTCGGCAAGGCGAAGGTCGCTGCCGTCCTGGCGACGGACGGCGATATCGTAAAGGGAAGCAGACATTGTCGACTCACGAAGGCGTGATGATTCCGAGCAGTATGCGCCGGAGGGGCGGGCCGTAGAGTTTCGGGCGATGCAAATCAACCATAATTTGTATTATGTAAACTAAGCTCGGCGAACCTGGAAGTTTTCTCTTGATCCGGAATCATTCCGTGGCATCCGAGGTTGAAGAAAGAGCGCCCTCGCTAGCGGTCGACACTATCGGCGCGGCCTTTCTCCTTCTGGCCATGCGCACTGCCGAACCAGTCCTTTGTGCCGTCGCCCGCTTCATGTCCTGAAGCG
>JAEWVQ010000326.1 GCA_023459095.1 Pseudomonadota bacterium
CAGCGCCCCGCGCCCGCCGCCGACTGGGCGCGCCGCCCCGAGCGCAGCAACCTCGCCACGCTGCGACTGATGGCGTGGATCTCGCTGCGCCTCGGCCGCCCCGCCGGACGCCTCGTGCTGCACGCGATCACCGCCTATTTCCTGGCCTTTGCCCCTGCCGCGCGACGCGCGGCGCGCGCCTATCTGCCGCGCGCGCTCGGCCGCCGCGCGCGGCTCGCCGACGGCTACCGTCAGGTGTTCAGCTTCGCCGCCACCATCCACGACCGCGTCTACCTGCTCAAGGACCGCTTCGACCTGTTCGACATCCGCATCGAAGGCGAGGCCGTGCTCCAGGCCCAGCTCGCGAGCGGTCGCGGCGCGCTGCTGTTCGGCGGCCACCTCGGCAGCTTCGAGGTCATCCGCGCGGTCGGGCGCAACCAACCGGGGCTGAAGATCGCGCTGGCGATGTACGAGGACAACGCGCGCCGCATCAACGGCGTGCTCGACGCGCTCAATCCGGCCGCCCGCCCCGAGGTCATCGGCCTCGGCCGCCTCGACGCGATGCTCAAGATCCGCGCCCGCCTCGCCGAAGGCGCGCTCGTCGGCGTGCTCGCCGACCGCAGCCTGGGCGACGAGGCACGCGTCGCGGTGCCCGTGCTCGGCGCCCCCGCCGCGCTGCCGGTGGGCCCGTTCCGCATGGCGGCGATGCTGCAGGCGCCGGTGGTGTTCATGGCCGGGCTGTACCACGGCGGCAACCGTTACACGATCCGCTTCGAGCCCATCGCCGATTTCGCCGCCACGCCGCGCGCCGGGCGCGATGCCGCGATCGCCGCGGCGATGGCGCGCTACGCCGCGGCGATCGAACGCTGCTGCCGCGAAGCGCCCTACAACTGGTTCAATTTCCACGATTTCTGGGACGACGCCGGCGCCGCCGCGCGCCCCGCCACTCAGCCCGCCCCCCCATGATCCAGCGCCTCCTCGCCCTCCTCCTGCTCGCCGCCGCCAGCCTGCCGGCCGCCGCGGCCTGGGACCTCGCCGCGCTCATGCGCCTGCTCGCCGACAGCGGCGGCGGACGCGTGCGCTTCGTCGAGACCCGCCACCTCGCCATCCTCGACCAGCCCCTCACCGCCACCGGCGAGCTGGTGTATGTGCCGCCGGCGCGCCTCGAGCGCCACACCGACACCCCCACGCGCGAATCCATGGTGCTCGACGGCGACACCCTCAGCCTGACCCGCGAGGGCAAGACCCACACCCTGCGCCTGCGCGACTACCCGGAAGCGGCGGCGCTGATCGAGAGCATCCGCGCCACCCTCGGCGGCGACCGCGCCACCCTGGAGCGCACCTACGCGCTGTCGCTGGCGGGCGACGAGAAGGCGTGGACGCTGGACCTGCTGCCCGCCGACCCGGCGGTGGTGAAGGTGGTGCTGCGCATCCGCATCAGCGGCAGCCGCGGCGAAGTGCGCAGCGTGGACATCCTCCAGGCCGACGGCGACCGCTCGGTGATGCAGATCGCCGCGCCCGCGCGATGAACGCAACGC
This sequence comes from Pseudomonadota bacterium, assembly GCA_023459095.1. GTDB lineage: Bacteria > Pseudomonadota > Gammaproteobacteria > Burkholderiales > Rhodocyclaceae > JAEWVQ01. The sequence continues at coordinate 1,518 of JAEWVQ010000326.1, forward strand.
GCCGACCGCCCCGCATGCTGTCGCGCGCCGCCGCGCTGGCGATCTGGCTGGCGCTGGTCGCGGTGCTGGTCGGCGTCATCCTGCGCACCAGCTTCACCGCCGACATGTCGGTGTTCCTGCCGCGCGAGCCCACGCCCGAGCAGCGTCTGCTCGTCGACCAGCTGCGCGACGGCATGGTGTCGCGCCTCACCCTGGTCGGACTGTCCGGCGGCGACGCCGCCGACCGCGCCGAACTGTCGCGCCGGCTCGCCGCGCGCCTGCGCGCCGACGCGCGCTTCGCCTCGGTCAACAACGGCCAGCCGGTGCATCTGGAAGCCGACCAGCGCTGGCTGTTCGACCACCGCTACGCCCTCAGCCCGGCGGTGGATGCCGAGCACTTCAGCGCAGCCGGCCTGCGCGCCGCGCTCACCGATACCCTCGACCTGCTCGCCTCGCCCGCCGGCCTGCTCGCCAAGGGCCTGGTCACGCGCGACCCCACCGGCGAGATGATGACCCTGCTCGGCCAGCTCGACCCCGGCCACCAGCCCGCGCGCGACGGCGACGTGTGGGTGTCGCGCGACCGCGCCACCGCGCTGCTGCTGGCGCTGACGCGCGCCTCGGGCGCCGACATCGACGGCCAGGAAGCCGCCCTCGGGGCGATCCGCGCCGCCTTCGACGCGGCCCGCGCGGGGCTCCCGAGCGCCGCCGCACTCCGCCTGGAAATGACCGGCCCCGGCGTGTTCGCGGTGGAATCGCGGGCCACGATCAAGAGCGAGGTCGGGCGCATCGCCACCCTCGGCACCGTCATCGTCGTCACCCTGCTGCTCGTCATCTACCGCTCGCTGCCGGTGCTGCTGCTCGGCCTCCTGCCGGTGGTCACCGGCGCGCTCGCCGGCATCGCCGCGGTCGGCCTCGGCTTCGGCGTGGTGCACGGCCTCACCCTCGGCTTCGGCACCACGCTGATCGGCGAAGCGGTCGATTACGCGATCTACCTGTTCGTGCAGCAAGGACGCAAGGACGGCGACGGCGCACGGGCCTTCTGGCCGACCATCCGGCTCGGCCTGCTGACCTCGGTGAGCGGCTTCGTCGCGCTCTTCGCCTCGGGTTTTCCGGGCCTCGCCCAGCTCGGCCTGTATTCGGTCGCCGGGCTGGTCACCGCCGCGCTCGTCACCCGCTTCCTGCTGCCGGCGCTGTTGCCTGCCGATTTCGCGCTGCGCGACGTCACCCCGCTCGGCCTGCGCCTGAGCGCCCTCGTGCGCGCCGCGGCACGCCTGCGCTGGGCGGTGATCGTGCTCGCCCTCGGCGCGGTCGCGGTGGTCGCCGCCCAGCGCGACACCCTGTGGAACAGCGAACTGCTCGCGCTCAGCCCGGTGCCGGCGTCGGCGCAGGCGCTCGACATGCGCCTGCGCGCGGAAATGGGCGCGCCCGACGTGCGCTGGCTGGTGATCGTCGATGGCGTCGACACCGAAGCCACGCTGCGCGCCGCCGAAGCGCTCGCGCCCACGCTCGAGGCGCTGCGCGCCGCGGGCGCGATCGGCGGCTGGGACAGCCCGGCGCGCTACCTGCCCAGCCAGGCCACCCAACGGGCGCGGCTTGCCGCGCTGCCGGCGCGCGACGAACTCGCCCGCCGCCTCGAGGCCGCCACCGCCGGCCTGCCGCTGCGCGCCGAGCGCCTCACCCCCTTCCTCGACGCCGCCGAGGCCGCCCGCCACCAGCCCGCGCTCGGTCCCGAATCGCTCGCCGGCACCTCGCTCGCGCTCGCCGTCGAGGCCATGCTGATCCACACCGACCACGGCGTGCGCGCGCTGCTGCCACTGCGCGCCCCGGCGCCCGACGCGCTCATCGACGGCGCGCGCGTGCGCGCCGCGCTGGGCGCCGCCGCGCGTGCCGACGGCGGCGCCCAGCCGCTGTTCCTCGATCTCAAGCACGAATCCGACGCGCTCTACGCCGGCTATCTGCACGAGGCGATTTCGCTGGCGCTCGCCGGAGTCGGCGCGGTCGTCATCATCCTGCTGCTGTTCCTGCGCAGCGTGCGCAAGGTCGCGCGCGTGGTGCTGCCGCTCGCCGCCGCGGTGCTGGTGGTCACCGCCGGGCTCGCGCTCGCCGGCAAGCAGCTCATCCTGCTCCACCTCGTCGGCCTGCTGCTGATCGTCGCCGTGGGCTCGAACTACACGCTGTTCTTCATCGGCGGCGACGGCGAGCCGCCGGCGCCGCGCACCCTGGCTTCGCTGCTGTTCGCCAACCTCACCACGGTCGCCGGCTTCGGCCTGCTCGGCCTCTCCGAGGTCCCGGTGCTGCAGGCCATCGGCCTCACCGTCGGCCCCGGCGCGGTGCTCGCGCTGCTGTTCTCGGCCATGCTCGCAGGCCCGCCCCGACCGGCGCGCGCCGGCGGGCTGAGCCCGCCGGGAAAAGGGCAGCCATGAACGCGCGCATACCGGTGTTCGACACCGCGCTGGAAACACAGTACGTCGCCGGCCGCGGCGCGGCCGACGGCGGCCCCGTGCTCGTGCTGCTCGCCGGCGCCTACGACCGCCCGGCCGATTTCGTCGCCGCCGGCTTCGTCGAGGCGCTCCACGCCAGCGGCCGCGCCCTCGACCTCGTGCTCGTCACCAGCGACCTCGCCGCGGTGTGCGACGGCAGCCTCGCCGCGCGGGTGCACACCGGCCTCGTGCACCCGTTGCTTGCCGCCGGCCGCCGCGTGCTCACCGGCGGCATCTCGATCGGCGCGCTCACCGCGCTGATGCACGCCGACCTCCACCCCGGCGCCAGCGCCGGCCTCGTGCTCCTTGCCCCCTACCCCGGCAACCGCACGGTGACGCGCGAAATCGCCGCCCACGGCCTCGCGCATTGGCCCGCCGCCGCCGATTACGCGCTCAACGACGAACGCCGCGGCTGGCGCGCGCTGCAGACCCTCGCCGCGACCGGCGCGCCGCCCTTGTGGCTGGGCTACGGCGAGGACGACCGCTTCGCCCCCGGCCACGCGCTGATGGCCGCGGCACTGCCCGCCGAGGCGCAGTGCCGCGTTCCCGGCGGTCACGATTGGCCGACCTGGCGGGCGCTGTGGCAGCGCTGGCTGAGCGCGCCCGAAACATAACCGCGCGCACCACCCCGACACCGGGTACGCGCCTCACACGCACCCAGCCCCTTCCCGATACCAGGCCTGCATCGTGTATTCATCGACCTTCATCTTCGCGCCCGGCCAGTACGACGAAACGTTTCACCGGCTCGACCAGGACATCGCCCAGGCCGCCAGGGCCATTCCCGGCTATCTGGGCGAGGAGGCCTGGGAGAACCCGGCGAGCGGACTCGTCGCCAACGTTTATTACTGGGAATCGCTGGAAGCGCTGCAGCAGCTCGTGCACCACCCGCGCCACCTCGAAGCCAAGGCCGCGCAGGGCAACTGGCTCGCGGGCTATCAGGTGGTGATCGCGCAAGTCATCCGCAGCTATGGCGACGCCAAGCTCGCGCCCCACCTGCCTCATCTGCCGTTCGCCGCCGCCGGCCACCGCGAGGACGGCGGCGAGCCGGCCTGAGGGCCCGCCGCGCTCAGGCCGCGGCGCGGGCCTCGATGCGCGCCTCGCGGATCGGCAGATTCACCACCGCCGCAAGCAGCGCGAGCGCGGCGTCGGCGTACCACATCCACGTGTAGTCGCCGTGCGCGGTGACCGCGATGCCGCCCAGCCAGGCGCCGAGAAAGCCGCCGGTCTGGTGCGACAGCAGCGCCAGCCCGAACAGCGTGCCGAGGTAGCGCACGCCGTGCAGCTTGGAAATCACCGCGGCGGTAGGCGGCACCGTGGCCAGCCAGGTGAAGCCCAACCCGGCGGCGAACAGGTAGAAGGTGGTCGCGGTCTTCGGCGCCGCCAGGTAGAGCACGATCAGCAACGCGCGCGAGGCGTACATCCAGAACAGGATGTACTTGCTGCGGTATTGCCCGACCCAGGCCCCGGCCACCAGGCTGCCGGCGATGTTGCTCAGGCCGATGATCGCCAGCGACCAACTCGCCACGCTCGGCGGCAGGCCGCACAGCGCCACCTCCTCGGGCAAATGGGTGACGAGGAAGGCGATGTGGAAGCCGCAGGTGAAGAACCCCGCGCTCAACAGCAGGTAGTTGCGGTCGGCGAGCGCATCGCGCACCGCACGCCCGAGGCCGTTGCCGGGCTCGGCATGGGTCACGGCGGCGCGCGGCGGGCACAGCGTGCGCACCAGCGGCAGCGCGGCGAGCGCGATCAGCGCCACGCTCCACATCGCCCCCATCCAGCCCACGGCCTGGATCAGCTTCTGCACCAGCGGCGCGAACACGAACTGACCGAACGAGCCGCCGGCGTTGATGATCCCCGACGCGCTGCCGCGCGCCTCGGCGGGCAGGCGCTGCGCCGCGGCGCCGATCAGCACCGAGAAGCTGCCGCCGCCCGCGCCGGCCGCGGCGAGCAGGCCGAGGGTGACGATGAGGCCGAAGCTCGTGTCCATGAACGGCGTGATCGCCATGCCCAGGGCGAGCACGAGCAGCGAGGCGACCAGCACCGGCGCCGGCCCGTAACGGTCGGCGAGCGCGCCGGCGATGGGCTGGATCGCCCCCCAGGCGAACTGGGAGATCGCGAACGCCAGGCTGATGGTGGCGATGCCCAGCCCGGTGGCGGTGTTCAACGGCGACACGAACAGCCCGGACGACTGGCGTATGCCCATGGTGATCGCGAGGATGCCGGCCGCGGCCAGCGTGGCGATCCACAGATCCGCTCGATTCAGGCCTCGAAACATGATGCGCTCGACAGGTGGGAAGGATGGAGGGAGCGCAGCTTACTGGGGCCGGCGCGGCACGACCAGCCAGCACGACATGTTCTGCACCACCTCGCCACGCTGATTCAGCGTCGCGCAACGCAGCCGCGCCATGCCGCGGTCGGCGCGCGAGCGCGAGGGTTTGATCTCCAGCACTTCGCTGCGCACGCGCAGCACGTCGTCGGGCCGCGTCGGCTGCGGCCACGCCACCTCGGCGCCGGCGCCGATGATGCCGCCGGCGATGGGCGCGGCCTCGCCCACGAGCAGGCGCATGGTGATCGCCGCGGTATGCCAGCCGCTCGCGGCCAGCCCGCCGAACAGGGTGGCGCGCGCCGCGTCGTCGTCGAGGTGGAAGGGCTGGGGATCGAACTGGCGGGCGAAGCCGACCACCTGATCGGCATCGAGCCGGTGCTCGGCGCTGGTGAAGGCGAGGCCGGGGTGCAGATCCTCGAGGTACAAGGGCGACGGGCTGGGCATGGCGCGCTCCGGAAGCAGGGGGCGAAATCGGCGGGCGATGCGCGCGCACTTGCGGCGACCGCGCGACCGGCTGGTTTTGATGACGACCATCATCAATTCGCATCAATCATGATGGTCATCATCTATACTTGTCAATGACGCGCCCCCGGCGCAGCGGACCCTCGCCATGAAAGTACCGAAAGCCCAGGTCGCGGCCCACCGCGAGCGCATCATCGACACTGCCCTGCAGCTGTTCCGCGCGCACGGCTTCGACGGCGTCGGCGTGGCCGAGCTGATGAAGCAGGCCGGCCTCACCCACGGCGGCTTCTACGGCCACTTCGCGTCCAAGGAAGCGCTTGCCGCGGAGTGCTGCAGCACCGGCCTCGCGCGCATGGCGGACAAATGGCGACGGGTGCCGCAGCGCCATCCGCAAGCGCCGCTGGCGGCGATGATGCGGCGCTATCTCACCCTGCAGCACCGCGACGATCCCGGCAACGGCTGCCCGCTGCCCGCTCTCGCCGTGGATGTGGCGCGCCAGTCGCCGGCAGTGCGCCACGCTTTCACCGCGGCGCTGCGGCCCTTCATCGACCTGCTCAGCGACTGGCAGCCCGCCGGCGACGCAGACGGCGAGGACAATCCCGACGCCGTGCGCCGCCGCCGCGCGCTCGCCACGCTGGCGGCGATGGTCGGCGCGATGGTGCTGGCGCGCGCGGTCGATGACGACGGCCTCGCCGCCGAGATCCTCGACGCCACCGCCCGGACCCACGCTCCCGTCGCAGCGGCGGCAGCGACCACCGACGCGGCGGCCGCCATGGCGCCGCCGGATAGCTAAGCAGTTTTTCTTCGTTCCCGCCGCCCTGCGAGGTGCCCATACTCGGCTCGACCACCTGATCCGAGGCCTCCACCATGGCAAGCACGCTGATCGTTCCGGGGCTGCACGGCAGCGGCCCCGCCCACTGGCAGAGCTGGCTCGAAGCCCTGCTCCCCGATGCCCGCCGCGTCCATCAGGACGACTGGTCCTGCCCCGCACTGCCGGCGTGGGCCGAGCGCGTCACCGCCGAAATCGACCACGCCCACGGCCCGGTGCTGCTGGTGGCGCACAGCTTCGGTTGCCTCGCCTCGGCGGTGGCCGCCGCCCGCCGCCCGCAGCGCGTCGCCGGCCTGCTGCTGGTGGCCCCCGCCGACCCCGACAAGTTCGGTGTCGCCGCCACGCTGCCGGCCACACCCTTCGCCGTGCCCAGCCTGGTGGTGGCCAGCACCAACGACCCCTGGGTGGGGCTCGGCACCGCCCGCGCCTGGGCGCAGCGCTGGGGCAGCCGCCTGGTCAATGTCGGCGCCAAAGGCCACATCAACACCGACGCCGGCTTCGGCCCCTGGCCGGAAGGCCACGCCTTGTACGAATCGCTGGCCCAGGCGGCCACCCTCCGCACACCGCGCCCCTCGACGCTGCGCGCGCCCTTGCCGCGCCGTGCGGAACTGGCCCTGCCGCCGGCCGCGCCCTCCTTTCTGCGCGGCGGCCTCGCCGCACCGCACTGACCCCCGCCCGGTCCCCATACCATCACCGCCAGGACACCACCATGAGCCTCAAACTCGGCGACACCGCCCCCGATTTCGAACAGGACTCCTCCGTCGGCCCCATCCGCTTCCACGAATGGCTCGGCGACAGCTGGGGCGTGCTGTTCTCCCACCCCGCCGACTTCACTCCGGTGTGCACCACCGAACTGGGCCTCACCGCGAAGCTCAAGGACGAATTCGCACGGCGCAACGTGAAGGCGATCGCGCTCTCGGTCGATCCGGTCGATTCGCACCTGCGCTGGATCGGCGACATCGAGGACACCCAGCGCACCACGGTGAACTTCCCCATCCTCGCCGACGCCGACCGCAAGGTCTCGCTGCTCTACGACCTCATCCACCCCAACGCCAGCACCACCGCCACGGTGCGCGCGCTGTTCGTCATCGACCCGCAGAAGAAGGTGCGCCTGACCATCACCTACCCGGCCAGCACCGGGCGCAATTTCGACGAGATCCTGCGCGTGATCGATTCCCTGCAGCTCACCGACCGCCACCTGGTGGCCACACCCGGCAACTGGCAGCACGGCGACGAGGTCGTGATCGTGCCCGCCCTGCAGGACGAAGCCGAAATCGCCCGCCGCTTTCCCAAGGGCTACCGCGCCGTGCGCCCCTATCTGCGCCTGACGCCGCAGCCGGAGTGACCCGGCACGGCCGCCACACGCGCCGGGGGCAGCCGCTCTCCGGCGCTTTGCCATGCTTGTTTATATCGAAAATCTGCGATATAAATTTCGCCGATTCCCGATAAACCCCGCAACGGCGGTTCCGCCCATGGACATCGACGAGATCATCAAGGCCCTGGCCAACCCGGTGCGGCGCGAGATCCTGCACTGGCTCAAGGAGCCGGAGAAGCACTTCGCCGACCAGCAGCACCCGCTCGAAGTCGGCGTCTGCGCCGGCATGTTCGAGCGCTGCGGGCTGTCGCAATCGACGGTGTCCGCCCACCTCGCCACCCTGCAGCGCGCCGGGCTGGTGAGCACGCGGCGCATCGGCCAGTGGATCTTCTACAAGCGCAACGAAGCAACCATCGCCGCCTTCCTGCGCCGCATCGGCGACGAGCTGTAAGCCGGGCGCGCCCACCCCTGCATTTCCTGCCCCCCACCACGGAGAGTTCCATGCCCAGCCTGTTCGACGCTTTCACCGCCGGCGAGCTCGCCCTCGCCAACCGCATCGTCATGGCCCCGCTGACCCGCAACCGCTCGCCCAACGCGGTGCCGGGCGCGCTCACCGCCACTTACTACGCCCAACGCGCAAGCGCCGGCCTGCTGATTTCGGAGGCGACCGCGATCAGCCACCAGGGCCAGGGCTATGCCGACGTGCCCGGCCTCTATGCGCCGGAGCAGATTGCCGGCTGGAAGGCGGTCACCGCCGCGGTGCATGCCGCGGGCGGCAAGATCGTCGCCCAGCTGTGGCACGTCGGCCGTGTCTCCCACCACTCGCTGCAGCCGGACGGCGGTGCGCCGGTGGCGCCCTCGGCGATCCGCGCCAAGACCAAGACCTATCTGCTCAACGCCGACGGCAGCGGCGGCTTCGTGCCGGCGTCCGAGCCGCGCGCGCTCGCCCTCGACGAACTGCCGGGCATCGTCGCCGACTTCCGCCGCGCCGCGCGCGCCGCGATCGAAGCCGGCTTCGACGGCGTGGAGGTCCATGCCGCCAACGGCTACCTGATCGACCAGTTCCTGCGCGCGGGCAGCAACCAGCGCACCGACGCCTACGGCGGCAGCATCGAGAACCGCGCCCGACTGCTGGTCGAGGTCATGGATGCGATCTGCGCCGAGATCGGCGCCGGGCGCACCGGCATCCGCATCTCGCCGGTGACGCCGGCGAACGACGTCGCCGACCCCGACCCGCAGCCGCTGTTCACCCACGTCGTCGAGCAACTCGCAAAGTGGCCGCTCGCCTACGTCCATGTGATCGAAGGCGCCACCGGCGCCGCGCGCGACTACCAGCAGGGCGACACGCCCTTCGACTACGCCGCGCTGCGCGCCGCCTACGCGCGCGCCGGCGGCCGTGCGGCGTGGATGGTGAACAACGGCTACGACCGCGCGCTCGCCGAAGCCGCGGTGGCCGAAGGCCGCGCCGACCTGGTCGCGTTCGGCAAACCCTTCATCTCCAACCCCGATCTGGTGCAGCGCCTGCGCGACAACGCCACGCTCAACCCGTGGGACACCGCCACCTTCTACGGCGGCGGCGCGAAGGGCTACACCGACTATCCGGCGCTCGCCTGACGCGGCAGGCAAAAGCACAGGGAGCGGGTGGCGTCCGGGGCGCCACCCGCTCCCTTTTTTTGGCCCTCACCGAGCCGGAACCGGCCCCGCTCCGCCCGCGCCATACCGACCGTGGGCAGTCGGACTCAGCAGCGGAAACGCTCGACGATCGCCTTCAGCTCGCCGGCGACGCGCTCCGCGTCCTTCGCCGCGTCGGCGGTGCCGTTCATCGCCGCGCTGGTCTCCTCGACCATCTGCGCGATGCTCTCGACCTGCTGCGAAATCAGCGTGCTGGCGGTGCTCTGCTCGCGGGTCGCCTGGGCCACCTCGCGGATCCGCTCCAGGGTCGCGTCGGCCTCCTGGTGGATGGCGTTGAGCGACAGCGCGGCGTCACGCGCCAGCCCCACGCCATGCGCCACCTGCGGCAGCACGCCGTCGATCGCATCCACCGCGCTGCCGGTTTCGTGCTGGATCGCGCCGATCATCTCGCCGATCTTCACCGTGGCCGACGCCGTCCGCTCGGCCAGACCGCGCACCTCGTCGGCGACCACGGCGAAGCCCCGCCCCTGTTCGCCCGCACGCGCGGCCTCGATCGCGGCATTGAGCGCGAGCAGGTTGGTCTGCGCCGCAATCTCGCGGATCACCCCGGTCACCGTCGAGATCTCGCCGGCGCGCGCTTCGAGCGAGCGGATCGTGTCCGCCGCCGCGGTCACCGCCACCGAAATCTTCTCGATTTCGTCGGCCGCCGCGCTCACCGTGCGCTCGCCCTCGCCCGCCCGCGCGGCGGCCACCGAGGAGCGCTGCTCGGTGTCGTGGGCGCTGTCGGAAATGTGGTTGATGCTCACCGTCATCTCCTCCACCGCCGCGGCCATCGCCGCGGTCGCGTCGGACTGGGTGCGCGCCGCGCGCGCCACCTGGTCGACCGCCACGGCGATGTTCGCCGAGCTGGTATCGAGCGCGTGCGCATTGTCGCTGACCCCGGCCACCATGCCGCGCAGCCCGGCCATCATCCTTTCCAGCGAATCGAGCAGGCTGCCCGGGGGCACGTCGCCGACATGCATGGTCAGATCGCCCGCGCTCGCACGCTCCATGAGGTGCATGGCCAGCCTGGGCTCGCCGCCGATCTGGCGGAAGATCGCGCGCGTGATGGTCAGCGCCGCCAGGCCGACGAGCAGGATCGCCACCCCGACGCCGATCGCCGCGCGCAGCAGCTCGGCCTGGAAGCGCTCGTTCAGATCGTCCATGTACAGCCCGGTGCCGATCACCCAGTCCCACGGCTTGAAGTGCTCGATGTAGTGCAGCTTCGGCACCTGGTCGGTGCCGCCCGGACGCGCCGTGTAGGTGTCGCGGAAACCGTTGCCGCTGAGCGCGGCCTCGATCAGCACCCGGATCACGTACTCGCCGGCCTTGTCCTTGCGGTCCCAGTGGCTGACGCCGACGTATTCGGGACGGATCGGATGCATGATGCCGAGCGCCTTGCTGTCGTAGATGTAGAAGTACTCGCCGTCGAGAAAGCGCATGCCCTGGATGACCTTCGCCGCCCGCGCCTGCGCCTCCTCCTGCGTGAACTCGCCCTTCCGCGCGCGCTCGTGGAGGTCGGCGGCGGTGCTCGTCGCCAGTTGCACGGCGGAGCGCAGCACCGCCTTGCGGTCCTCCATCATCTGGCCGCGCAGATGCAGGACGTCGATCACCGACAGGCTGATCATGCCCGCCAGCGCGACCACCACGAGGACGATCAGCCGCCCCCTGAAACCGATTTTGTCGAACATGAAAGCTCCCTCGGCGCATGGAAGGTCATTGATTTTCGGAACCGCACGATGCGGCGCGCGCCGGCCCCGTTCCCGGGTTCGCTGGGACGCACGTTCGTCCATCCTTCTCGTCTGCCGCTTCCGCTAACGGCCGGAAATCGACAAACCTGAAGAGGATTTCCATTCTGCATGATGCCCTGCACAACGCCGCGGTGTTCTGTCGCGCCAGCGCGCGCTGGCCGGGAGACCGACGCGCCGCGATAATGCGCAGCCCTCCTTCGCCGCGTCCTCATGAGCCCCGACGCCCTCCCCCCGCCCCCGCGTGCCGCGCTCCCCGCGGCCATCCTGTTCGGCATGGTGTTCGTCGAGGGCTTCTCTTCGCTCGGAGCCGAGATCGTCGCGCTGCGCCGGCTGGTGCCCCACGTCGGCAGCGCGATCACCGTGACCGCACCGACGATCGGCCTCTTCCTGCTCGCCCTGGCCCTCGGCTATCAGGCCGGCGGCCGCGTCGCCAGCGGCTTTCTGACCCGGGTGCGGCGCAACTTCCTGCGCGCCGCGGCGCTGATCGCCGTCGGTCTGTCGGGACCGGCGGTCGATGCGCTGTTCGCCCAGCTGCGCCCGGCGCCGCTCGCCTGGCTGGTTCTGGTCGGCGGCGTGCTGTGCCCGGTGGCCTGGCTGCTCGGCCAGACCGTGCCGGTGCTCACCAACCTGCTGCGCCACGAGCGCGCCGGCGCACGCAGCGGCGCGGCGCTGTACTGGTCTACGCTGGGCTCGTTTCTCGGCTCGGTGTCGCTGTCGGTCGCGGTCATGCAGTGGCTGGGGGTGGGCGCCGCAGTGCTGATCTGCGCCGGCCTGCTGCTCGCGCTGGTGCCCTTCATCCGCGAACCGGGGCGGCCGCTGGCGCCCGCGGCAGCGGCCAGCGCCCTCGTCGCCGGCGCCGCGCTGTTCGCCAACCTCGCCCTGCCACAGCAGATCGAAACCGCGTACGCCACCTACCGCGTCGCCGCCGCGCCGATCGCGGTGCTCGGCATGCGCGATCCGCAAGTGTTGTGGGTGAACAACTCGGTGGCGTCGATGATCGACCGCAGCGAGCCGCCGCGCTATACGCGCTACATCGAGCGCCTGCGCGCGCGCATCCGCGAGCTGGGCTGGCGCGACCGCCGCATCCTGGTGCTCGGCGCCGGCGGCTTCACGCTGTCGCACCGCACCACCGACAACGACTACCTGTACGTCGACATCGACCCCGCGATCTGCGACCTGGCCGAACGCGACCTGCTCGGCGAGCCGATCCGCGGCCGCTTCGTCGCCGCCGACGCGCGCCGCTTCGTGCTCGACACCGACGAGCACTTCGACGCCGTGGTGGTCGATGCCTACAGCGCGCTCACCAGCATTCCCGCCCATCTGGTGACGCAGGAGTTCTGGCGCGACACCCGCCGCGTGCTCGCCCCCGACGGCACGCTGTTCGCCAACCTGATCCTGGATGCGCGCCTCGCCTCGCCTTACGCCCGCAACCTGCTCGCCACCATCGAATCGGTGTATGGCCGCTGCGCGGTCGAGGTGCTGTTCCACGACCGCCCGCAGAGCAACGTGCTGGTGCAGTGCCACGCCGCAGCGCCGACGACGCCGCCCGAGCTCTACACCGACGAGCGCAACCGCGCCGATTTGGACGTGCTGCGCGCGCCCTGAAGCGGGACGCGCCCGGGCCCGCCACGCTCAAGCCGCCGCGCGGCGCGTGCCCTCCAGCGGCCAGCGGTAACGCAGCAGAGCCTCGTCGAAACGGTCGAGCGCCGCCTCCAGGCGCTGCTCGGCCTCCGCGGCAAGGAGCCATTCGCCGCCTCGCTCGCCGCCTTCTCCGGCGCGGCGCGCGTAGTGCGCATCGGCGACGAACACGCCGTCGACGACGATCTGCGCATCGAGCGCCGACAGCACCGGACGCAGCGCATGCTCGACCGCCAGCGTATGCGCCGGCGAGCCGCCGGTGGCCAGCGTCAGCACCACCTTGCCCGCGAGCCCGCGCTGCGGCAGCAGGTCGAGAAAGGCCTTCAGCGCGCCCGCGTAGGCGCCCTTGTACACCGGGGTGGCGACGATCACGCCGCGCGCCGCCTCCACCGCGTCGAGCGCCTGGCCCAGCGCCACCGAGTCGGTGCGCGCGAGCAGCAGATCGGTCGCCGGCAAGGCGCGCACCTCGAGCGTGTCGACCTCGTGACCGGCGGCCCGCAGCCGCGCGGCCGCCCACCCCGCAAGCGCGGTCGAGCGCGACGCCGGCGACGGACTGCCGGCAATGGCGAGGATGCTCATGCGGCCTCCTCCGGCAGACGCCAGGCGGCGAGGTCGATATCGGTAGCGGCGAGACGCTCGGCAACAAGGAAGTCCTTGGTCGAAGCGAGCAGTTCCAGCCCCTCGGCCGGGTAAGACTGTTCGTGGAACTGCGACAGCGCATAGGCCGCCTTCACCACTTCGGCGCTGAAACCGCTACGGCGCGCGTGAAAGTCGTAGTAGGCCTCGCCGCCGTCGCGGATCTGGCGCACCGCCGCCTGCCGCGCACGGCGCCACGCCCCGGCGAGGCCGGGGGTCGCGGCCAGGGTCTGGTCGGCGGCCACCGCCACCAGGGTACCGCGCAGCTGCGGATGGAGGCGCGACTCGTCAACCACCGGATAGCCCTTGAGCGCGAGCGCCGCGCCGATCTCGCTCTGTGCCGCGAACGCGGCGATGTCGCCGCGTGCCAGCGCCGGCTCGGCATCGCGCCCGAGCATGTAAACCACCTTGGTGGTGCGCAGGATGCCGGCCGCCTTGAGGCGGCCGATCAGGTAGCGGTGCATGTAGGAGCCGAGCTGGGTGGCGACGACCCTGCCTTCCAGCTCCTCCACCGTACGCACGCCGCCGCGCGGCGTCACCAGAAAGGTGTTGAGGCCGACGTTCTCGAAGCTGAGCAGGCGCCCGGCGAGCCCGCGCGCGCGCGCGACGATCGCCGGGGTGTCGCCATACACGCCAACGTCGAGGGCGCCGGCGATCAGCGCCTCGTTGAGGTCGGGGCCGTTGGGAAAGGCGTGGGTGCGGATGTCGGCGTAACCGAGCGGGGCCAGTTCGCGAAGCAGCAGGCCCTGCTCGTGTGCCCAGCCGCTGGGGCCGACCGGCTTGCCGGCGCCGATGAAGCCCAGGCG
>JAEWVQ010000327.1 GCA_023459095.1 Pseudomonadota bacterium
AATATCTCTTAAGACTATTTCATAAACATCAAACACCCCGTGGAGAATGTCTCTAAACACCTCAATGGTATTAGCCATGGAATAACCCATCAACATCAATCGGAGCAATTCCATCCCTTCTTGGAAAAGGCGTGGATCGATGTCGAACCCTGCTCCGCAGAGGGGTAGCCCGACTGTTCGCCGGACGCTCACGGCTGCAGCCTGCTGCTTTTCGACTTCATCCCGAGCGCAGCCAGCAAGGCGAGCAGGAAGGCGCCCGCGAGCAGCAGGAAGGCCTGCGCATAGGCGCTGAAGATGCCCGGCGCCGTGGCGCCATGAACGCTCTCGCGCCACGCCACGAACACCGCGACGATAGCGATGCCGAGCACGCCGCCGAGCTGGCGGGCGTAATTGCCGACCATCGACGACTGGCCCAGCAGATGAGGCGGCACCGGACGCAGCATGGCCAGCGTGAGCGCCGGAATCACCAGCCCCAGCCCGACCCGGCCGACGACGGTGACCACCACCAGTTCCGCATAGCTGATCGCCCCCGCCCGCCACGCGAACAGCACGAACGACAGACAGAACAGCGACAGCCCGGTGATGGTGATCCAGCGCGGCGAATAGCGGTCGGCGAGCAGACCGGCGAGCGGAATCACCACCGCGAGCGCGATCCCCGACGGCAGCAGGGCGAGGCCGGCCGGCGTCGCCGCATAACCGAGCGCGCTCTGCAGGAACACCGGAATCACGTAAGTCGAGGCATACAGCCCGAAGCCATAGGCAAAAGACACCAGCGTCCCCATCGCGAACGCACGCTCGCCAAACAGCACCAGCTGCACGATGGGTGCCGTCGCCCGCCGTGCGTGACGCACGAACAGCCCGACCGCGAGCGCGACCACGGCGATCTGCGCCAGCGTCCAGGCCGCGAACAGGCCGCTGTGCTGCAGGCTGGCGACCGACTCCACCGCCACCAAGGTGGCCACGCTCAGCAGGCCGACGCCGTACCAGTCGAACGGCCTGCGCACCGTCTCCCCCGCGCGCGGCAGCAGGAACAGCCCAAGCACGCCGGCGACGGCGCAAAACGGCAGGCTGAGCAGAAAGATCGCCTGCCAGCCGAAGCCGTCGAGCAGTACCCCACCCAGCGTCGGCGCCAGCGCGGGGGCGAGCACGATGCCGAAACTGAGCACCCCCGAAGCCCGCCCCTGGCTGGAGGCCGGAAACAGGCGCATCACCACCAGGCTCGCGAGCGGCTGCAGCAGCCCCGCGGCCACGCCCTGCAGCACGCGGACGATGACGACGAAGGCAAAACTGTCGGCGAGCGCCCCGGCCACGCTGGTGACCGCGAGCATCGCCAGCGCGCCGAGAAACAGCCGCCGGAAGCCGATGCGGTCGAGCAGCCACGGCGTGGGCAGCATGGCCACGGTGAGCGCGCCCATGAAGCCGGTGATCGCCCACTGCACGCGGTCCTGGCCGAGCTCGAAATGGCGGCCCAGCGCCGGCACCGCGACGCTGAAGCTGGTGGTGGCGAGCACCGCGGCCACGGTGCCGATGCCGACCACGAGCAGGACCAGCCATTTGTAACGTTCGCCATAGCGCTGCTGCAATGCGTCGCGACTCGGGACCTCGGGCAGGATGCGCATGGACGGCGAGAAAACACGTGAAAGCCGGCCATCTTACGCCTGCGCACCGCGCGGGCGCCGATGCGTTCCCCTCGCGCTCGGGACCGTTCCATGAAAAGTTCATGGCGCCACGCCGCACAGCCTGGCGCGGAGCCGTCGTGCCCTGTGCGGTCGCCCCCCTGCCGCCTTCGCGCCGGCGGGAGCCGGCAGCATGGCTTCCGCGCGATGCAAAATGACTTGCTCCGCGCCCCGGCGTATGCGAAAAAGGCGGCCCCACGCATGCGCTTCAGATAGCGCCAACCCGCCGGACGCGCCCGGCACGCCCCCACCGTCGCCACCATGCCCTGCTGCGCCCCGCCCCAGCCCAGTGACGCCTCCGCCGCACCGCCCTTCGTGTGGACCGACCTTGCCACCAGCGACGTCGAGCAGCCCGCCGCGATGCAGCAGCACTGGATGCCGATGCGCTACGACCAGGTCGACCGCGGCCGCTTTGCCGGGCGCTACCGGCAACTCGACGTCGACGGCATGCTCGTGGTCACCGAGCAGCAGAACCGAACCGTGCTCAAGCAGCAATACACGCCGCCCGAGTACTGCACCGTCAGCCTCATCCGCGACCTCGCCGCGCCGGGCCGCTGCGAACTCGAAGCGCTGCACGACAAGACCATCGGCTACATGCCGGGCGGCAGGGACTACGAGATCCTCATGCCGCCGAGCGACATCCTGTTCTTCCGCCTCGACCGCGCGCGCTTCCTGGACACCGCCGACACGCTCGGCATCGACCTGCCCGGAGCGGGCCGCGCGCCGCTGTTCGTCAATGGCCTCGCGCCCGAGCGCCTGCAAGCCGCGGCCGATGCGGTGATGTCCGTGGCGGCCGCGCTCGGGCCGGCGCAGCTGGCCGGCGCGGCGCCGGCCTATCTCGGCAAACTGCTGCTCGCGCACCTGGCCGAAGCCATGGGCGGCCTGCCCGCAGGCCCGCCGCCCACCCCGCCGGGCAACGCGCGCAGGCTCACCCATGCCGCCAGCGCCCTGGTCGCCGAAGCCGACACCCCGTTGACCCTGCTCGATCTGTGTCGTGCGCTCAAGGTCAGCCGCGCGACCCTGCATCGCGGCTTCGTCGAAATCTACGGCCTGTCGCCACTGGCCTACCTGCGCATGCGCCGCCTCAACGGCGCACGGCGCGCCCTGATCGCGGCGCGCGGCAGCAATGCGACGGTGACCGCGATCGCCACGCATTGGAGCTTCTTCCATCTGGCGCGCTTCGCCCGCGACTACCGCAACCAGTTCGGCGAACTGCCGTCGGCCACGCTCGGCGTGCCGGCGCCGGAACTGCAGGGAGCCCCCGCGGCGCCGGCGTGAAGCGCTGCCCGGCCTGCACTGGCGGTCACCGACATCCGCTAGGATGCGGCTGCCCCGTGACCACAAGAGCCCCCAGCCCATGCCTCCCTCCCCCGACGCCGACCGCAGCCCGTGGGCGGTGCTGCTGATCTTCCTGCGCCTCGGCCTGAGTTCGTTCGGCGGCCCGGTCGCCCACCTCGCCTATTTCCGCGACGAATTCGTCACCCGGCGGCAGTGGCTGAGCGAGCGCAGCTACGCCGATCTCGTCGCCCTGTGCCAATTCCTGCCGGGACCGGCGAGCAGCCAGGTCGGGCTCGCGCTCGGCCTGTCGCGCGCGGGCTACGCCGGTGCCCTGGCGGCGTGGGCGGGGTTCACGCTGCCCTCCGCGGTGCTGCTGATCCTGTTCGCGCTGGGCATCGCCAGTTATGGCGAGGCGCTCCCCCCCGGCGTCGTGCACGGCCTCAAGGTGGCGGCGGTGGCGGTGGTCGCGCAGGCGGTGTGGGGCATGGCGCGCACACTGTGCCCGGACGCGGCGCGCATCGGCATCATGACCGCGGCGGCGTGCGTCATCCTCGTCCTGCCCTCGGCGTGGGCACAGCTGACGGTGATCGCCGGTGCCGGCGCGCTCGGCGTGGCGTGGTTCAAGCCCGGTCCGCCCTCCGCCCAGGATCCCCTGCCGATCGGCGTCGGTCGCCGTGCCGGAGCGCTGTGGCTGGCGCTGTTCGCGGCCCTGCTGATCGGCCTGCCGCTGCTGCGGGCGCTGTTCCCGGACGCCACGCTGGCGATGATCGATGCCTTCTACCGCGCCGGGGCGCTGGTGTTCGGCGGCGGGCACGTGGTGCTGCCGCTGCTGCAGGCCGAGGTGGTGCCCACCGGCTGGATCGACAGCGAACATTTTCTCGCCGGCTACGGCGCGGCGCAGGCGGTGCCCGGCCCCTTGTTCACCTTCGCCGCGTTTCTCGGCGCGGCCATGCACGGTGCGGCCTCGCCCTGGCTCAACGGCCTGATCGGCCTCCTCGCGATCTTCGCCCCCGCCTTCCTGCTGATCGCCGGCGCGCTGCCGTTCTGGGCCGAACTGCGCCGCAGCGCGCGCGCGCAGGCCGCGCTCGCGGGCGTCAATGCGGCGGTGGTCGGCGTGCTGCTCGCCGCCCTCTACCACCCGGTATGGACCGGGGCGGTGCACGGACCGCGCGATTTCGCCCTCGCGCTGATCGCATGGGTCGCGCTGACGTTCTGGAAGCGTCCGCCCTGGCTGGTGGTGGCGGGCTGCGCCGGCGCCGGCGGCGTGTCCGGCCTGCTGGGGTAAGCGTACAGGCCGGCGCGAGCGCACACGGCAAGGGCATCCGGGCGCCCGGCCCGCTCATTGTCCTGCCTGCCATCGACACTCGCAGCGTACCGCTCACCCGATGGCCGACGCCGCGGTCGCATCCGGCTCGGCGAATGAAAAAAGGAACCGACTATCGGCAATCGCCACTATCCGGGCATATTTCAATCGTTATAATCCGCGCCCTGCTCATCAACATCGAACATGGCGGTTTCCAGGAAACCGTCATGCACTCTCCACGAGGAACCCCGCCATGCGACCTTCCCTTCGTTCCCTGCTCTGCAAGACGCTTGTTGGAGGTGGGGCCGCGCTGGGCAGTGCGAGCGCCTGGGCCGGCACTATCTTCGGTACGGTGACCTTCTCGGTGCTCGATGTCCAGGCGGTTCCGCTGCTGTCCGACCTGATGGTGCTGATGCTCGTGGCGCTGGTCGCAGTGCTGGCGTATCGCGGGCTGCGCTCGAACGCCACGGGACGGCCACTGGCCTCGTTCGTCGCCGTGAGCATCATCCTGGCCGGCGGCGTGCTGAGCGGTCGGTTCGAGACCGTCGCACAGGCGCTCCCTCCTGTCTTTGTCGATCTGGATCTGCCCGGGGGCGGTACTGTCAATGTCTGGAATGTCGGGACCGATGTCCGGGTCCAAAACCAGCTCTCCAAGCCGGTGAAGATCGACGCGGTGCAAGCCACGGTGCCCAATACGGTGGGCAACCCGACCAGTACGCCCAAATG
This sequence comes from Pseudomonadota bacterium, assembly GCA_023459095.1. Lineage (GTDB taxonomy): Bacteria > Pseudomonadota > Gammaproteobacteria > Burkholderiales > Rhodocyclaceae > JAEWVQ01. The sequence continues at coordinate 4,984 of JAEWVQ010000327.1, forward strand.
CGTGCCGGGCACAACCGTGCTCCCGCCCACGCAGAGCTGCTACGTCTATTTCATCGCTGGATGATGGCTTGCCCGCACCGCGCGACGAGGGCGAGGACGCACAGCGTCCGCGCTGACACTGCGCGCCCTGCCGTGCTTGCTTTCAGGCCCCGCCCTTGAGCCATCAGCTCTACTTCCTTGCCGTGCTTGTGGCGCTGGTGGCCATGCTGTTGCTCGAAGGCGCCCGCCCGTTTCGGTCCGTGCCTGCCCAGGGCATGCTGCACCGCTGGGCCACCAACCTCGGCCTGATGGCCATGGGATGGGCCGTCAATCTGTGGCTGACGCCCTGGCTGGCCTGGGGCCTGCTGCAATGGCTGGCGCCCGACGTCGGGCTGCTGCCCTGGTTGCAGGCCGGCCCCCTGCTCTCCTTCGTGGTGACGCTGGTGGCGCTGCAACTGCTGGCCTACGGCGTTCATCGGGCCTCGCACGAGTGGCTGTGGCTGTGGCGATTCCATTCCGTGCACCACTCCGACGTGGTCCTGGACGCTACCAGCGCGCACCGCCATCACCCGGTCGAAGTGTTGCTCAATGCCGTGTTCGCCCTGCCGGTGCTGGCGTTGATCGGCCCCGACGCGGTCACCTTGCTGCTCTATAACCTGTGCCATGTGGCGGTCACGGCCTGGGTGCACGCCAACGTTTCGGCGGGAGGCTGGAACCGCTGGCTGCGCGCCTGGATTCTCACCCCCGACGTACATCGCCTGCACCACATGAGCGATCCGTATTACACCAACAGCAACTACGCAACGCTGCTGCCGGTGATGGACCGCCTGTTCGGCACCGCCCGCTGGCTCGAACCCGACGCCCAGCGCACGCCCCCGCTGGGCCTGGAGTCCTTCCGCAGCCCAGGGGAGGCGCGCTTGTGGCAGCAGTTGCGCCAGCCGTTCAGGCGTTTTCCCGGCGCAGCAGCCAAGAACGCTGTGCCCGACACGCAGCCAGGCCCGCAGTAAGGCCGGCCCGGCAGCGGCATCATCGCGCCGGGCTATACTGCCCGGCCCTTGTCGCCCCCGCCGGGGCCGGAGTGCCGCGTGTCGAAAGGTGTCCTGCTGTCGGTCAGCGCTTCGCTGCTGTTCGGTGTCCTGTACTACTACTCGACCGTGCTCGCGCCGCTCGACGGCGAGCAGATCTTCGGCTGGCGCCTGCTCCTCACCGTGCCGCTGCTCACCGCCTATCTGCTGTGGAGCGGCGAGCGCGCGCTGATCGCCGGCATTGCCGCGCGCCTGCGTCAGCCTGGTTTCGCGCTCGGCGTGCTCGCCAGCGCCGCGCTCCTCGGCGTGCAGCTGTGGCTGTTCATGTGGGCGCCGCTGCAGGGCCGCGGCCTGCAGGTGTCGCTCGGCTATTTTCTGCTGCCGCTGATCATGGTGCTCACCGGGCGCGTGCTCTACCGCGAGCGCCTGTCGCCGCTGCAGCGCGCCGCGGTGGCGTGCGCCGCGTTCGGCGTGGGCCACGAGCTGGTGCGCCTGGGCGGGGTGTCGTGGGAGACGCTGGTGGTCGCCCTCGGCTACCCGCTGTATTTCTGGCTGCGCCGCCGGCTCGGCACCGGCCACCTCGGCGGGCTGTGGTTCGACATGGTGCTGCTGCTGCCGCTCGCGCTGCGGTTCGTCGATGCCGGCGGCGCGCCGTTCGCGGTGTTCGCCGAAACCCCCCGGCTGATCCTGCTGGTGCCGCTGCTCGGGGCGATCAGCGCCACCGCGCTGATCTGCTACATCCGCTCGGCGCGCCTGCTGCCCTTCGGCCTGTTCGGCCTGCTCGGCTACGTCGAGCCAGTGCTGCTGGTGCTGGTCGCGCTGCTGCTCGGCGAGCGCATCGAAGCCGACGAATGGCTGACCTACGTGCCGATCTGGATCGCGGTCGCGCTCCTCGTGCTCGAGGGCGCGCGCCACCTGCACCGGCGCCACGCCCGCCGCGCAACGCGATGAAGTGGCGCGTACCAGCGCGCAACGCGCTCACTGCCGCGCGGGCTCGACGCGCACGCACTCGGGCAGAGGCTGCCCCCTGAACTCGACGCTGGCGCGCGCGCCCTTGCTCCAGAAACTAGTGGTGGGGTCGCCGTCGGCGGCGTAGCGCGCCCCCGATGCCGCCGGCACCGGGTGCAGGCGCAGGGTTTCGCCGCCCACGGTAAGCAGCACGGCCTCCTCGCCGGCCTCTTCCACAGTGATCGTGCGGTCGCCGCAGCGCATCGCGATCGGGCCGGCACCGGGCGCGGACGCCGCCCTCAGGGTGACGGCGAGCGCGCCGTCGGCGCTGCGCAATTCCAGCCGCGTGCCGTCAAGGCGGTAGCGCGCGACCGTGGCCAGGGCGCGCAGATAGGCCTGTTCCTGCTCCATCACCCCGGCTGGCTGCGCGCAGGCCTTGAACGTCGCCGCCGCCGGCCCGATGCGCAGCTCGCCCGCCGCGGCCTCGTACGACGCGCGGTAAGCGTTGCACCCGGCCGAGCCGGAAAGGCGGCCATCGGCGCCGAACTCGGCGCTCAGGCGGCTGCCTTCGATCAGGCTGACCACCGCCTCGCGACCGTTGTTGTAGGCAGTGACCTCCCACGCGCTGCCCGCCAGCGTGGCGCGCTGCGCGGCAAGGCGCGCCACGGTGCGCCCGGCGGCGTCGACCAGGTGCAGCGATTCGCCTTGGCGTTCGTAGCGGTGGCCGCCGCGCAACGCGTCGATGAAGGCGTCGGCCTGGGCCATCACCGCCGGGGCGCACGCCTTCTTGGTGCCGATCAGATCGTCGCCGAGACGCAGGCGCGCCTGCGCCGCGGTGTAGCTGCCGCCATAGATGTTGCAACCGTCGGAGCCATGCACGCGGTCGCCGAAAAAGCGCACGGTGGGCGGATCGCCGGGCAGCACGGCGTTCCCGCCGAGGGTGGCGAGCACCCACGCGGTGCCGTCGAGGGATGCCGCCTGCGGCGCCGTCGCGGTCGCGCAGGCGGCGAGCAGCGCGCTGCCGAACAGTGCGGAAATCAGGGAAGTGGGTGGGCGCATGCCAGCCTCCGTTGGAAAACAGGGCCTCATGATGCCCGCACCGGGCCGAAGCGGAAACCGCGGCGCGTTCCGCCCGCGCGCCGGGTACTGACCCGCGCCGGCGGTGTCGCACCGGCCGCCGGTGGCGCCCTCACTCCATCCAGAAACGCGTCTCCTCGGTCACCGCCACCGCCGGATCGTCGGCATCGCGCACGTGCAGGCGGATCACCCGGGCGCTGCGCCCCGCGCCGCCCGGCTCGGCCTGCACCTGCACCGTGACCGCCCCGGTGGAAGCCGCCGGCACCGCCACCTCGCCGCCGGCGGCGACGCGGATGCCAGGCAGCCCCTCGGCTTCGATCAGGTAACGGCGGTCGCGCTCGCTGGCATTGGTCAGCTGCACGCGGAACACGTTCTCGATCGCGCCGTCCTCGACCTCGCGCGCGAGCGCCACGCGGTCGCGCAGAATGTCGACCTTGAGCGGCACCCGCGTCGCCAGCGACCACGCGGTGGCCGCGGTGAGCACGAAGAACACCGCGCCATACACCAGCACCCGTGGCCGGCGCGCACGGCGCACGATCTCGGCCTGGGTGAAGTGCTCCTTGACCGCGTTCTCGGTGGAATAGCGGATCAGCCCGCGCGGATAGTTCATCTTGTCCATGACCTGGTCGCAGGCGTCGATGCACGCCGCGCAGCCGATGCACTCCATCTGCAGGCCGTCGCGGATGTCGATGCCGGTCGGGCAGACCTGCACGCAGATGCTGCAATCGATGCAGTCGCCCAGGCCCTGTTCGCGCGGCACCGCCTTCTTCGAGCGCCCGCCGCGCGGTTCGCCGCGCGCCTCGTCGTAGGCGATGATCAGCGTGTCGGGGTCGAACATCACGAACTGGAAGCGCGCATAGGGGCAGATGTACTTGCACATCTGCTCGCGCAGGAAGCCGGCGTTGCCGTAGGTGGCGCCGGCGTAGAACAGCACCCAGAAGATCTCCCAGCCGCCCAGCGACAGCGCGAGCGCGCCCTGCGCGAGTTCGCGGATCGGCGTGAAATAGCCGACGAAGGTGAACCCGGTCCACAGCGCGAACACGCCCCACAGCAGATGCTTGAGCGTCTTCTTGCGCGCCTTCTCCGCCGACCACGGCGCCGCATCGAGGCGCATGCGCTGCGGGCGGTCGCCTTCGACGAGCTTCTCGAACCACAGGAAGATTTCCGTGTAGACCGTCTGCGGGCAGGTGTAGCCGCACCACAGCCGCCCGGCCACCGTGGTGAACAGGAACAGGGCGAGCGCCGACAGCACCAGCAGCACCGCCAGATAGATCGTGTCCTGCGGCCACAGCACGAAATCGAACAGATAGAAACGCCGCGCCTCGAGATCGAACAACACCGCCTGGCGGCCGTTCCACGGCAGCCAGCACAGGCCGTAGAACACCAGCTGCGTGAGCCACACGAACACCCAGCGCCAGCGCTGGAAAAGGCCGCTCACCGAACGCGGATAAACCTTGGGCTCGGCGCTGAACAGGGGCTGGATGGGGATGACTTTCTTGGGGCTTGCGGACTGCTTGGGCATGGCGGCACGGCACGCGGATCGGGTTGGAGCGGGCCCGAATGCGGGCCCGCGCGGACGGCTGCAGGCCTCGGCCGGCGGGTCCGGACGTTAAGATGCATGTTTTCTGCCTGTTCAGGCTAACAGCACGATCGGCGATAATCAATCTTTGAAATACATCTTCAGATCGCCATGCGGCTCAGCACCTTCTCCGACTACGGCCTGCGCGTCCTCATGTACCTCGGCGCCCGTACCGACCGGCTGACGACGATCGCCGAGATCGCCGAATACCACGCGATCTCCGAGAATCACCTGATGAAGGTGGTGCATCAGCTCGCACGCGGCGGCTTCATCGAAACCGTGCGCGGCAAGCATGGCGGCATGCGGCTGGCGCGCGCGCCGCGCGCCGTCACCGTGGGCGAGGTGCTGCGCTACACCGAGACCGACTTCGCGCTGGTCGAATGCCTCGGCGCACAATCGGGTTGCCGCATCGAATCCGCCTGCCAGCTGCGCGGCGTGCTCGACGAGGCGCTCGGCGCGCTGTTCGCCGTGCTCGACCGCTACACCCTGGCCGACCTGCTGCGCGACCCCGGCGCCGCCCGTCCGCTCGATCTGGTGCGCTGACCCGGCGGCTTCGCGCCCCGCGCGCAAGCGGGTACAGTCGCGTTCCCTGCACGCAACCCTCAGGCCGCCGGCATGCCCACGCCCACCCTCACGCCCCACATCGCCGACATCACCCACGCGATCCAGCTCGCGGTCGCGCCCGTTTTCCTGCTCACCGCGATCGCCACCATGATCAGCGTGATGAGCGGCCGCCTGTCGCGCGTCATCGACCGCCGCCGGGTGATCCGCGCCCGCCTCGCCTCCCCCGGCAATGCCGATGACGACGACCGCGACGAGCTCCGCGTGCTCGACCGCCGCGGGCGCTCGATCTACTTCGCCATCTTCTCCGCGGTGCTCGCCGCGCTGCTGGTCTGCCTGGTGGTGGCTTCGGCCTTTCTCGGCGTGCTGGTGGCGGTGGACGTCGCCGAACTGGTCGCGGCCCTGTTCATCCTCGCGATGACCGCGATGATCGTCGCCCTCGGCCTCTTCCTGCGCGAAGTGTTCCTCGCCGTGATCACCGGCGGCCACCAGCGGCGCTGAGGCCCCATCGGCCTCCGCCCCCCTCAGTACAGCCCGCGCCCGCGCGCGAACAGGCGCACCAGCCCGAGCAGCGCGCCGACGTTGGGCACCGCAACCCCGGCGCGCCCGGCGATCTCGTGCACCGCGCCGAGCAGGGCGTCGATCTCGAGCGCGCGCCCGGCCTCCACGTCCTGCAGCATCGAGGTCTTCATCGCGCCGAGCTTGCGCGTCACCGCATTGCGTTCGCGCGGGGTCTGCGCCACCGGGCAGCCGATGCGCGCGCCGACCTCGGCGGCCTCCTCCATCACCGCGACGCAAAAGGCCTCGACCAGTTCGTCGTCGAGAATGCGGTCGGCAGTCGCCCCGGTGAGCGCGGACACCGGATTCATCGTCATGTTGCCCCACAGCTTGAACCAGACGTCGCGCTGGATGAAATCCGACAGCGTGACCTCGAAGCCGGCCGCGCGCAGCACCTCGGCCGCCGCCACGGTGGGCGCCGAAGGTGGGCCGCCCGGCTCGCCGAGGATCAAACCGTTGCCGAAACCGTGCCGGCTCACCCCCGGCGCCGGCGTGCTGCAGGCGATATGGACCACGCCGCCGATCACCTGTGCCGAGGGGATACGCGCGCGCAGCTCGCCATCGGGATCGACGCTGGTGAGCCGCGCGCCGGCGAGCGACCCCGGCAAGCCGTCGCAGAACCACCACGGCACGCCGTTCATCGCCGTCAGCACGCGGGTATGCGGCCCGAGCAAGGGCCCGATCGCGCGCGCCACCGCGCCCAGCGCCGGCTGCTTGACCGCGACCACAACCAGATCCTGCACTCCCAGCTCGGCCGGGTCGGCCACCGCGCGCAGCGGATAATGGCGGCGCTCGCCGCCGGCTTCCAGGGCTATCCCGTCGCGCTGCAAGGCCGCCAGCGTCGCCGCGCGCGCCACCGCCACCGGGGCGTGCCCGGCCGCCGCCAGCCGCGCCCCGATCAACCCGCCCACCGCGCCGACGCCATACAGACAGATTCTCACCGCGCCCTCCTCCCCGTTCCGCAGATCAAAACGGCGACGGTAGCGTAGCGCCGCGCGCTGTGCCAGCGCCGCGCGCGGACTACGTCGGTGCACCGCCCTCAGCGCGCGGCGCCGCCCGGCGCGGGCACGACCCCGGCGCTGTTGTCGACCAGGCTCTGGGTCGCGGTCTGCACGAAGGCGCCGAGCTGGCGGCGCAGGCGTTCGGTGGCGGCGGGGTCGTCGACCGGCACGCTGGCGGCCTCGGCGCCGAGGCGGTAGTCGTAGAGCCGCGGCGCCCTGTCCTTGGGCTGCACGAGGATGCGCCCGCCGCTGACGATGGCGACGGTCTGGTCGCTGCCCGAAGGCTTGATCACGCCCACGCCCTCATCGCCCGCCGGCAGATCGAGCAGGTCTCGCCCCCAGCACTGGTGGCGGAAGCTGCCGCCGAGGCGGCCCATGATCGTGGGCACGACGTCGACCTGGGTGCCGACGGTGTCGCGCGCGGCGCCGAAGGTTTCGCGCACGCCAGGGCCGATCAGCAGCAGCGGCACGTTGAAGCGGAACATGTCCATCTCGGTGAGCTGCTCGGGGCTGCCGAAGCCGTGATCGCCGACGACCACGAACAGGGTGTCCTTGTAATAAGGCGAGCGGCGCGCGCGCTCGAAGAACTGGCCGAGCGCCCAGTCCGAATAGCGCATCGCGGTGAGGTGCTCGTCGAGCGCGCCGTGGCCGGTGACGCGCGCCACCGGCAGCACCTCGGGCAAGGCGTAGGGCGTGTGGTTGGAGAGCGACTGCAGCAGCGCGTAGAAGGGTTTGCCGCCGAAGCCGCGGTCGAGCTCGAGCGCGGCGCGCTCGAACATGTCCTGGTCGGAAACGCCCCAGGTCGGATCGGAGAAGGCGGGATCGGCGTAGTCGCTGCGGCCGATGAAGCGCGTCATGCCCTGGTTGCCGAAGAAGCCGGACTGGTTGTCCCAGGTGAAATCGCCGTTGTACACGTAAAGATTGTCGTAGCCGCGCGCGCTCAGCAATTGCGGCAGCCCGGAGAACAGGTGGCCGCCTTCCGGCGTCTGCATCAGGTACTCGAAGCCGGGCAGGTTGGGAAAGCACGCCATGGTCGCGAACATGCCCTGGTGGGTGTGCGTGCCGTTGGAGAAGAAGCGGGTGAACAGCAGCCCTTCCTGCGCCAGGCGATCGAAGTTGGGAGTGATGCGGTCGCGGTTGCCGAGGGCGCCGACGTAGCGCCCGCCGAAACTCTCGAGCAGGATCACCACCACGTTGCGCACCGGCAGGGTGCCGGCGGCGCTCGGCGTGTGGTCGCGACGCAGCGCGGCGCGCTCGGCATCGACCAGGGTGTCGGCAGGCGTCAGCAGCATCGCGCGCACGAGGTCGCGCGCCTCGGTTGGCGGCAAGGTGGCCACCCAGCGCTTGTCGCGCGCTTCCGACAACTCGGCCTTGGCCGCGGTGATCAGGCTCAGGCTGCCGTTGAGGCCGAGATGATTGACGAACATCGACTCGGTGGTGAACGCATCGCCCCAGCGCAGCGGCGGACCGTGGCGCAGCGTGCCGCGCGCGCCGAGCACCGCCACCACCAGGCACAGCCCCAGCACCAGCCAGCGGCGCCCCCAGGGCTGCGGCGGCCGTGCCGCGGCGGGGGCCGCAACGGCGCGCGTGCGGCGTTCGGCCCAGGCGAAGAGCCGCATCATCAGCCAGCTGCCGAGCGCCCACGCCGCGAGCAGACGCAGCACCGGAAAGCCGTACCACAGCATGCTCAGCACGGTTTTCGGGTCTTCGCGCACGTACTGGAACACCAGGCTGTTCAGGCGCTGATGGAATTCGCGGTAGAAGTCGAGTTCGACCACGCCGAGAAAGAGCGCGACCGCGGCGACGCTGCCAAACCACCACCGCTGCGCGCGCCGCGCCGCCATCGCGCGCGTGCTGCACAGCGCAAGGAGCGACGGCAGGCAGGCGAACACCACCATGCGCAAGTCGAAGCGCAGGCCGTTGCCAAAGGCCTCGGCCACGGTCGCCGCCGGCGTGGCGCCGATCAACTCGCGGTTGTAGACGAGGAGCGCGACGCGCAGCACGGAGAACATCGCCACCAGCAGGGCCGCGGCGGCGGCGACGAAGGCGAGGTGGCTGCGCACGGACGGACGCGGTGCGGCGGAGACGGAGACTGGGGTCATCGGAGGCAGAGCGGAAACGACAATCGGTTGAAGAGAAAGGGGAAGCGCGGCCAAGCTGCCCGGCGCCCGGGTCAGGGCGCGGCCACGGTGAGTTCGAGAATGCGGTTGCGGCCCTGCTCGGCGAGCAGGTAGCGGCCGTCGCCGGCGGGGATGATGGTCTGCGCCGAACGCAGGTGGCTCAGCACCGTCCGCAGCCGGCCATCGTCGCCGAGCAGCAGCAGGCGCGCCATCTGCGTCGCGTCCTCGGCAATCCACAGGCCGCGCGCGTCGCACATCAGGAAGCCGGGCGCGTTGAGGCCGTGGGCGACGACCACGCGGTCGTCCCCCTCGGTCCCGAGCAGGCTGACCCGCGCCTTCTTCTTTTCGACGTAGTACACGCGGCCGTCGGGACAGACGGCGACGCCTTCGGCGACTTCGAGCCGGTCGCGGATCACCGCCGCGGTGCCGCGCCAGGGGTCGTAACGCAACAGGCGCGCGCCCAGCGCGCGGTCCTCGACTGCATACAGATAGCGCCCGTCGGTGGCCAACGACTCGATGTCGGCGCCGGAAAACAGGGTGTCCACGGTTTCACCGCGCCGCCAGAACACCGGGTGCACGCCTTCCTCCTGGGAATAGGCGATACCGCCATGCAGCATCACCATGCCGTCCGGCTTGGAGAGGCCGCGCACCACCTCGGCACGCGAGCCGTCCGGGGCCAACCGCAGGATGCGCCCGGCGCCGTGGCGCAACTCCAGGCTGACGAACAGCCCGCCCCCCGGCTCCAGCGCGAGCGCGCTCACGCTGGGCAGAGCGTCGGCATGGACGCGCAGGCGCCAGCCCTCCGCGGCGGTCGCCGGCCAGAAGTAGCGCCAGCCGAGCACCCCGGCGGCGGCGAGCAGCACGGCCCCGGCCACGGCGGCGAAACACCACAGGACGCGGACGAGGCGAGGCGAGGGCAATATCGGAACTCCTGATCGGGCGGGCGCCTGGAGGAGGCTGCCCGCGCGCGGCACAAATACGCAGTCTAGACAGCGCGATGTGAAGATATCGTCAGGCCGTGCGGCGGGTGAAGAGGCGGCAGCCCGCGACCGGGCGCCCCACCCCGCGCCCTTGATCGGTCCCGGTTAATGTATAAAATTACAGCATGAACCCGGCCGCCCCCTCTCTCGCCACCTTGCTGCAACGCCCGGACCTGTGGCGCGGCGCCGGCCCGGCGCGCACCACCGCTGCCGCCGTGCCCAGCGGTTACGCGGCGCTCGACGCCGTCCTGCCC
>JAEWVQ010000328.1 GCA_023459095.1 Pseudomonadota bacterium
ACGACGGTGCGGTCGTCGACCTGCCGCGCTGATGCGCGCCCTCCCCCTCGCCCCGTGAACGATGGCCAGCCTCCCTCCTAGCCCCCTCCGAACGGCGCCGCCGCCGACCCTGCCCCCCGGCCGCAGCCTCAAGCGCCGGCTGGTGCTGCAGTTCTCCGGCTTCGTCGCCGCGACCATGGTGCTTGCCACCGTGGTCGCGGCGGTGCTGCTGGACGACTATCTGAGCCGCCAGATGCGCAGCACGCTGCGCGAGATCGGGCGCGCCTCGCAAATCGTGCTCGAACAGCGCATCGGCGCGCTGGTGGAGAACACCGAACGCCTCGCACTCAATCCGCTCGTCATCAATGGCCTGGTCGATGCGCAGGGGCGCGGCACCTATCTGCCCAAACTGGTGGAAAACTTCGCCGCCGGACGCGACGTGATCGCCCTGGCGCTGGTCGATTTCGACGGCAAACCGGTCTATCAGGCCCAGTCCGAGACCCTCGACTACAACGCCTCGCGGGAACTGCGCAACGCGCTGGCGATGGGGCGGCGCGCGCTCTACATCGATGCCGGCAGCGCGCCCCGCCTCGTGGTGGTGGTGCCCATCGTGTTCTACAACACGGTGCAGGGGGCGCTGGTGGTCGAGTTCGATCTCGCCGCGCTCGCCCGCCGCAACCGCTTCGAGGATCCGCAGGCCTATTTCCGCCTGATGCGGGGCGAGCGAGAGCTCCTGGCGTACAACCATGTCGCCACCGAGCGCTACGTCAGCCAGCGCGTCGCCGCCGATGGCGCGGTGCCCTTGCTCGGCGTGCTCGACGTCGAACTCGAGACCGGCGTTCCCGAAGCCGTGCACCGCGCCGCGGTGTGGGAGGTGGTCCAGCACTTCCTGTTGCTGGTGGCCTTGCTCACGCTGGCGGCGGTGTTCCTGTCGGTGTGGATCGGCAACTCCATCGCCCGCCCCATCCTCACGCTCTACCGCCGGGTGTCCTCCAACCAGCCGCCCGAGGTGCTGGGCGCGCCGCTCGGCACCGGCGACGAACTCGAGGCCCTGGCGCGCGGCTTCGCCGAGCGTACCGCCGAATTGCGCAGCATCCAGGACCAGCTCGAGAGCCGCGTCGAACTGCGTACCGCCGAGCTGCGTGCGACCACCGTGCAGCTCGCCGAGAACCGCGCGATTCTCGAAGGCGCCCAGGAGATGACCCACCTCGGCAGCTGGGCGTGGGCGCTCACCGACGACAGCCAGCGCTGGTCGGAGGAAATGTTCCGTGTGCTCGGGTTCGCCCCCGATGCCATCCGCCCCGGGGTCGAGCGCTTCTTTGCCGCGATCCACGCCGACGACCGCGAGCGCGTGGCCGGCGCCTTGCGTCGCGCGCAGGCCGAGCCCGCCAGCCCCTGTGAGATCGAGCACCGCATCGTGCTGCCCGACGGCATCGGCGTGCGCTACGTGCGCCAGGTCGCCAAGGTGTTGTGCGACGCCGACGGCGTGCCGCTGCGCATCCTCGGTGCGATGCTCGACATCACCGAACGCAAGCACGCCGAGATGGAGCTGGAGCAGGCGCGCGCCGAGGCCGAGGCCGCCAATCGCGCCAAGTCGGACTTCCTCGCCAACATGAGCCATGAGATCCGGACCCCGCTCAACGTCATCATCGGCATGGTCGATCTGACCCTGGGGACCGAACTCGGCGAGCGCCAGCGCAATTACCTGGTCAAGGTCCATCGCTCGGCCGAGTCGCTGCTCGGCCTGATCAACGACATCCTCGACTTCTCCAAGATCGAGGCCGGCAAGCTCACCCTGGAGCAGGTCGAGTTCAACCTGCAGGACGTGCTCGACGACTTCACCAGCGTGGTCGGCCTGAAGGCGGAGGAAAAGGGGCTCGAACTGCTGCTCGACATCCTCCCCGGCCTGCCGCACCGCCTGACCGGCGATCCGCTGCGCCTTGGACAGGTGCTCACCAACATCGGTTACAACGCGGTCAAGTTCACCGAGCGCGGCGAAGTCGTGGTGAAGGTGCGCGTTGCCGGGGGCGCAGGCGGTCCGGGCGTGGCCGACAACGAGCGGCCGCCGGCGGTCGGCGAACTGGTGTTGCATTTCACCGTGCGCGACACCGGCATCGGCATCGGTCAGGAACAGCAGGCGCGGCTGTTCCGGCATTTCAGCCAGGCCGACTCGTCGACCACGCGGCGCTATGGCGGTACCGGTCTGGGCCTGGCGATCTCCAGGCGGCTGGTCGAGCTGATGGGCGGGCGGATCTGGGTCGAAAGCGTCGAGGGCGAGGGCAGTGCCTTCCAGTTCACCTTTCCGACCCGCTTCCGGCCGGGCGAGGATGCGCATCTGCCCGAGGCCGGTGCCGGTCTGGAAGGCATGCGCGTGCTCGTCGTCGATGACAACGAGAGCGCGCGCGAGATCTTCGCCAATATGCTGCAGGCCTTCAAGTTCAGCGTCGATGTGGCCGCCGACGGCGTCCAGGCGCTGGCGGCGATGCATGCCGCGCAGGCCGCCGGTACGCCCTACGCGATCGTGGTGATGGATTGGCTCATGCCGGAGATGGACGGCGTGCACTGCGCCGCCCGCATCCGTACCGAGTTCCCGCCCCAGCTGCAGCCGAAGATCATCATGGTTACCGCGCGCGATCCGGCCGACGTGCCCGCGGCCGCCGCCGTGAACGGCGTGCTCAGCAAGCCGGTGACACCGTCGTCGCTGCTCGATGCGATCCGCCTCGCGCAAGGCTATCAGGTGCCGGTGCGCACCCATCGTGCGCTGCGCAGCGAGGAGACCCGCAACGTCGCGGCGCGGCTGGGCGGTGCGCATGTGCTGCTGGTGGAGGACAACGAACTCAACCGCGAACTCGCCATTGATCTGCTTGCCAATGCCGGGATCAGCGCGCGCGTCGCCGGCAACGGCCGCGAGGCCCTCGCCTGGCTCGAACGCGAGACCTTCGATGGCGTGCTGATGGATCTGCAGATGCCGGTGATGGACGGTTACGAGGCCACCCGCCTGATTCGTGGCGATGCGCGTTGGCAGGCGCTACCGGTGATCGCGATGACCGCCAACGTGATGGCTGGCGATCGCGAGAAGGCGATCGCCGCGGGCATGAACGACCAGATCGGCAAACCCATCGACATCGCCCAGATGTTCGCCACGATGGCGCGCTGGATCACCCCGCGCGTGCGCGTCGGTGCGCCCGCGGCGCCCGTCCCGGGCGTTGCCGACGGCGCACTTCCCGGCCCCCTGCCGGGGATCGAGACCCGCGCTGGACTGGCCGCCGCCAACGGCAGCGCGCGCACCTACCTCAAGCTGCTGCGCTTGTTCGCGCGCGATCAGCGCGACTTCGTCGCCGAGTTCCAGGCCGCGCGAGAAGGCGGGGACATGGCGAGCGCGACCCGCTTCGCGCACACCCTGAAGAGCGTCGCCGGCAGCATCGGCGCGCTCGCGGTGGCGCATGCGGCCAAGGAACTGGAGCTTGCCTGTCGCAATGCAGCAAATTCCATTGTGATTGACCATAATCTGGATGGGGTGGCAACCCGGCTCGCGGTGGTGATCGCCGGCCTCGACGGTGCGCTGCCGGCGGTTGAACCGGAGCCGGGCTCATCGTCCGGCGCGGTCGATCGCCGCGCGCTCGCCGGCGAGGTCGACCGCCTGCGCGCCCTGCTCGCCGCCGGCGACACCGAGGCGATCGACGCCGTCGAGGCCTTGCGTGCGCAGTTTGGGGCGCGGGACGCCCGGCTCGACGTCCTTGAGGGCTGCGTCGAGCGCTTCGATTTCGACGCCGCCCTCGAACTGCTGAACGAACTGGGAGAGGCCCTGAGCGATGAGTACTGACAACCGGCAACGCATCCTCATCGTCGACGACACCGCGCAGAACATCGAGGCGCTGCGCCAGCTGCTGCGCACTGATTACGCGGTGCAGGCGGCCATTTCCGGCGACAGGGGGCTGGAGCTCGCGCGCGCTGCGCCCCAACCCGACATCATCCTGCTCGACATCCTGATGCCCGGCATGGACGGCTACGAGGTCTGCCGCCGGCTCAAGGCCGATCCGGCCACCGCGCACATCCCGGTGGTGTTCATCAGCGCGCTCGACCAGACCGGCGACGAGACGCGCGGCCTCGAACTCGGCGCGGTGGACTACATCCGCAAGCCCTTCGAGCCGGTGGTGGTCAAGGCGCGGGTGCGCAACCACCTCGCGCTCAAGCACTACGAGCAGGGGCTGGAGGCGCTCGTCCAGGCGCGCACCGCGGAACTGGCGATGACCCAGCAGGTGACCATCGAGGCGCTCGCGACCCTGGCCGAGTACCGCGATTCGGAGACCGGCGGCCACATCAAGCGCACCCAGGAATATGTGCGTGCGCTCGCGCGCAAGCTCGCCGAGGACGGCCCCTACCGCGATCTGCTCGACGCCGCGACCATCGACCTGCTCTACCGCTGCGCCCCGCTCCACGACATCGGCAAGGTCGCGGTGCGCGACGTCATCCTGCTCAAGCCGGGCAAGCTGAGCCCCAAGGAGTTCGAGGAGATGAAGCAGCACGTGATCTACGGCAGCAAGGCGCTCGCCGTGGCCGGTGGCGGCGACGACCGCAGTTCCTTCCTCAGTCTCGCCCGCGACCTGATCCTTGGCCACCACGAGCGCTGGGACGGCAAAGGTTATCCGCACGGCCTCGTCGGCGCGGCGATCCCCTTTCCCGGGCGGCTGATGGCGATCGCCGATGTCTATGACGCGCTGATCAGCCGGCGGGTCTACAAGCCGCCCTTTCCGCACGAGGAGGCGGTCGGCATCATCGTCGAGGGGCGCGGCACCGCCTTCGATCCGGTCATCGTCGACGCCTTCGTCGCCGTCGCCGACGAGTTCCGGCAGATCGCGCGCATCCACGCCGACGACGGCCCGCATGCCGCGGCCCCCCCGGCCGATGCCGTCAGCGCGTAATAAACCAATGTTTCGAAATGCGTATTTCGTGGAACAGATGGCTGCCGCGCTAGGATTTTGCGCTGCAAGAGCGTAGAATTCCGCCCCTTCCCCAGGTTCGCAGCACGGCGCGCAGCATGCTCTATCCCACCCGTTTCGATGTCATCGTGGTCGGCGGCGGTCACGCCGGGACCGAGGCCGCCCTCGCTGCCGCGCGCATGGGCTGCCGCACCCTGCTGCTCAGCCACAACATCGAGACCCTGGGACAGATGAGCTGCAACCCGTCGATCGGCGGCATCGGCAAGGGCCACCTGGTGAAGGAAGTCGATGCGCTCGGCGGCGCGATGGCTGCGGCCACCGACGAGGGCGGCATCCAGTTCCGCATCCTCAACGCCTCCAAGGGCCCGGCGGTGCGCGCCACCCGCGCCCAGGCCGACCGCGTGCTGTACAAGGCGGCGATCCGCAAGCGCCTGGAGAACCAGGAAAACCTGTGGCTGTTCCAGCAGGCGGTGGACGACCTCACCGTGGTCGGCGACCGCGTCACCGGCGTGGTCACCCAGATCGGCCTGCGCTTCGAGGCGCCGGCGGTGGTGTTGACCGCCGGCACCTTCCTCAACGGCCTGATCCACGTCGGTCTGGAACACTATTCCGCCGGCCGCGCCGGCGATCCCCCGGCGATCTCGCTCGGCCAGCGCCTGAAGGAGCTGAAGTTGCCGCAAGGCCGGCTCAAGACCGGCACGCCGCCGCGGCTCGATGCGCGCACCATCGACTTCTCGGTGATGACGGTGCAGCCGGGCGACGACCCGGCGCCGGTGTTCAGCTTCCTCGGCTCCGCCGGCCAGCACCCGGCCCAGCTGCCGTGCTGGATGACGCAGACCAACAGCCGCACCCACGACGTGATCCGCGCCAACCTCGATCGCTCGCCAATGTACTCCGGCGTGATCGAGGGCGTGGGGCCGCGCTACTGTCCCTCCATCGAGGACAAGATCCACCGTTTCGCCGACAAGGACAACCACAACATCTTCCTCGAGCCGGAAGGTCTGACGACGCACGAGATCTACCCCAACGGCATTTCCACCTCGCTGCCTTTCGACGTGCAGCTGGAGATCGTGCGCAGCATCCGCGGCCTGGAAAACGCCCACATCCTGCGCCCGGGCTACGCCATCGAGTACGACTACTTCGACCCGCGCAACCTGAAGTCGTCGCTGGAAACCAAGTCGATCGGCGGGCTGTTCTTCGCCGGCCAGATCAACGGCACCACCGGCTACGAGGAAGCCGCCGCGCAGGGCCTGCTCGCCGGCGCCAACGCCGCGCTGCAGGTGCAGGGTCGCGAGCCCTGGTGTCCGCGCCGCGACGAGGCCTATCTGGGCGTACTGGTGGACGACCTCATCACCCGCGGCGTGGCCGAGCCCTACCGCATGTTCACCTCGCGCGCCGAATACCGCCTGCAGCTGCGCGAAGACAACGCCGACTTGCGCCTCACCGAAAAGGGCCGCGAGCTGGGCCTGGTAGACGACGTGCGCTGGGCGGCGTTCTGCGCCAAGCGCGAGGCGATCGAGCGCGAGACGGCGCGCCTGAAAGCGGCCTGGGCGCGGCCGGAGGCGATTCCCGCCGCCGATCAGGTGCGTGTGGTGGGCAAGGCGCTGGAACGTGAGTACCGCTACTTCGAACTGCTGCGTCGCCCGGAGACTCGCTACGCCAGCCTGATGAGCCTGCCCGGCGCGCCGGAGGCCCCGGAGACCGATCCGCAGGTGGTCGAGCAGATCGAGATCGCCGCCAAGTACCAGGGCTACATCGACCGCCAGCAGGACGAAGTGGCGCGGCAGTTGCAGGCCGAGGCCACGGTGCTGCCCGCTGATCTGGACTATGCCGAGGTGCGCGGCCTGTCGAAGGAAGTGCAGCAGAAGCTCAATCAGCACAAGCCCGAGACCATCGGCCAGGCCGGCCGCATCCAGGGCATCACCCCGGCGGCGATCTCGCTGCTGCTGGTGTGGTTGAAGCGCCGCGATCTGGCGGCGCGCAGCGGCGAGCGGAGCCCGGCATGAGCGCGCTCGCTCCGTATGCCGTTGTGCTCGACGACGGGCTGGCCGCGCTCGGCCTCGACCTGCCCGCGGCCACGCGCGCCCGCCTGCTCGCGTTCGGCGAACTGCTGCTGAAGTGGAACCGCGTCTACAACCTGACCGCGATCCGCAGGCCGCAGGAGGTCGTCACCCATCATCTGCTCGATTCGCTCGCCGTGCTGCCCCATCTGGCGGCGGTGAACCGGCTCGCCGACATCGGCTCCGGCGGCGGCCTGCCCGGCATTCCGCTCGCCATCGCGCGTGCCGGGCTCGCGGTGAGTTCGGTGGAAACCGTGAACAAGAAGGCGAGCTTCCAGCAGCAGGCGAAGATCGAGCTCGGGCTGAACAACTTCCAGGCGCTCAATGTGCGGGTGGAAAACCTCAAGCCCGAGCAGGGCTTCGACGGCGTGATCTCGCGTGCGTTTTCCAGCCTCAAGGACTTCGTCGATCTCGCCGGCCATCTGGTGGCCGACGGCGGCGCGCTGTATGCGATGAAGGGCGTGCGCCCCGACGACGAACTCGCCGCGCTGCCCGCGGGGTGGACGCTGCGCGCCCTCCACGCGCTCACCGTGCCCGGCCTCGACGCCGAGCGCCACCTGCTGGTGATCGGGCGTGCCTGAGCCGCGGTTCCGCGCGGCGCCCGCGCGCCGTCCGGACAGCGTGGCGCCGCATTCGACTACACTCCCGGAGGCGTGCCGCGTGCATGCCTTCCCACGGCAAACTGCATAACACCCGGACCATGGCCCGTATCTTCTGTGTCGCCAACCAGAAAGGCGGGGTGGGCAAGACCACCACCTGCGTCAATCTCGCCGCCGCGCTGCAACAGGCTGGCCAGCGCACCCTGCTCGTCGATCTCGATCCCCAGGGCAATGCCACGATGGGCAGCGGGGTCGACAAGCGCAGCCTGCAGCACTCCGTGTACCACGTGCTGGTGGGGCTGGCCGGGCTCGGCGAGGTGCGTGTCGCCTCGCCTTCCGGCGGCTACGACGTGCTCCCCGCGAACCGCGATCTGGCCGGCGCCGAGGTCGAGCTGGTCGATCTCGACCAGCGCGAGCGGCGCCTGAAGCAGGCGCTCGCCGCGTTCGACGCCGACTACGATTTCGTCCTCATCGACTGCCCGCCCTCGCTGTCGATGCTCACCCTCAACGGCCTGTGTGCTGCCGACGGCGTCATCATTCCGATGCAGTGCGAGTACTTCGCGCTCGAGGGCGTGTCCGATCTGGTGAACACGATCAAGAAGGTGCATGCCAACCTCAACCGCGACCTCAAGATCATCGGCCTGCTGCGCGTCATGTTCGACCCGCGCGTGACCCTGCAGCAGCAGGTGTCCGCCCAGCTCGAAGCGCATTTCGGCGACAAGGTGTTCTCCGCCATCGTGCCGCGCAACGTGCGCCTCGCCGAAGCGCCCAGCCACGGCATGCCGGGCGTGGTGTACGACAAGGCCGCGAAGGGCGCACAGGCCTACATGGCATTCGCCGCCGAGATGATCGAGCGCGTCAAGGTTTTCTGATTTTCCGTTGCCCATCATGAGCCCACCCAAACTCAAAGGCCTCGGCCGCGGCCTCGATGCGCTGCTCGCCGCCAACCGTGACGACGAAGCCGAGCAGGGCGCGCTGCAGACCCTCCCGACCGCTGCGCTGCAACCCGGCAAGTACCAGCCGCGCACGCGCATGGACCCCGGTTCGCTGGAGGAGCTTGCCGCCTCGATCAAGGCCCAGGGGGTAATGCAGCCGGTGCTGGTACGGCCGCTTGCGCACCACAACGGCGCACCGCGCTACGAGATCATCGCCGGCGAGCGGCGCTGGCGCGCATCGCAGATCGCCGGGCTCGACGAGTTGCCCTGCCTGGTGCGCGAGATTCCGGACGAAGCCGCGCTCGCGATGTCGCTGATCGAGAACATCCAGCGCGAAGACCTCAATCCGCTCGAAGAGGCGAGCGGCATCCAGCGCCTGATCGACGAATTCTCGATGACCCACCAGCAGGCTGCCGACGCGGTCGGCCGCTCGCGCCCCGCAGCCTCCAACCTGTTGCGCCTGCTCAATCTGGCGCGCCCGGTGCAGGAACTGCTGATGGCCGGCGACATCGACATGGGCCATGCGCGCGCGCTGCTGCCGCTCGACGGCGCCAACCAGATCCAGCTCGCCAACCAGGTCGCGGCCAGACAGCTGTCGGTGCGCGACACCGAGCGCCTGGTGCAGCACCTCCTCAATCCGCGGCAGAAGAAGGCCGCGCCTGCGCCCGACCGCGATCTGCTGCGACTCGAGGAGGAGATCGCCGACGTGCTCGGCGCCACGGTCAAGATCAAGGCCAACAAGAAGGGCGCGGGCGAGGTCACCATCCGTTTCGGCAGCCTGGACCAGCTCGACGGCCTGCTCGGCCGCCTGCGCTGACCGCCGGAATTCAATCCGCCGGCGTTCACTCGCCGTCGGCGGCGGGATCGCGCCGCGGCGGCAGCGGCGAAAAATAGCCCACCACCAGCAACAGCAGGCCGGCACCGATGAAGGACACGATGCGGGTCAGCGTGCCGCTGGCCGCCATGTCCACCAGGAAGAGCTTGCTCACCACCGCCGCCATCAGCGCGGCGCCGGTGAGCCAGACCGGCCGGCTGGCGCGGCGGTTGGCGAACAGCGTCAGGCCGAGACCGAGCGTCGCCCAGCACAGCGACAGCGCGGTCTGCGTGGTGTCGGCCGCGAGCAGGCGGGACAACTCCCACGGCAGGCCGGTGGCATGGTGCACGGCGCGCAGCAGCGCGCCATTGAGGCCGATGAAGGCGAGCGCGGCGAGCCCGGCCTGGAGGGCGCGCAGGTGGGTCGGGTTGGCCGGCCCGGCACCGACCCGCCGTAACCACCACGCGCTACTGCCGAGCAGCGCGCCCACACACAGATCGAGCGGATTGAGCAGCGGCAGGTAGGCGTAGGGGAACGCGCCGCCATCGACCTGCGGCAGGACGAGCAGCGACCACAGCGCCAGCGCGAGGGCCAGCCCGCCTGCGCCGTGGTGCAGATAGGCGGTGGGCCAGGACCGCAGCGGCCAGCGCCGGTCTTCCGCACGCCACGCCAGCGCCGCCAGCACCAGCACCGCCGGCGCGGCAAAGGCGGCGGCCTGCCAGCCGCTGCCAAGATCGAGTGCGGTGCAGCGTTGGCCCAACTCCTGGGCGCCGGCGAGGGCGAGCAGCCACACCCCGGCGGTATGCGTTCCGCCGAGTGCCTGGCGCGCCGGATGCGCGTCGGCCCGGCGCAGCACGAACAGATGCGCGGCAAACGCCAGCGGCCAGGCCAGTCCGCCGCCGTGGCCGGAAGGCGGCACGCCGTAGCGCAGCACCTGGGCGAGGGCGAGCCCCATGCCGAGCGCCGGCAGCACGAACCCCGCCTGCAGCGCCGTCCAGCGCAGCCGCGGCGCGAGGCCGACGGCAAGCGCGCCGCTGGCGGCAAAGAGCAGCAGATGGGCCGCCGGGCGGGTGCCGGTGGCGACGTGGGCGTCGATTTCCGCCCAGCCCCCGCCCAGCCACCACAGCCCGGCCCAGCCGAGCAGCGCATGGCCGAGCGGCCGCAGCCAGGCCGGCCAGTCGGGTGCATGCGTCGCCCGCCAGGCACTGACGAAGCCGGCGACGGCGATCATCGTCGTTCCCAGATAGGCGCTGTTGAGCACCGCGACCTCGCGCAGGCCGGGATGCTGGGCGAGGTCGGCGGCGAACAGCAGGCCGGCGCCGGCCTGCAGCAGCAGACCACTGGCCGCGGCCAGCCGGCGCCGCTGGCGCAGCCCCACCCACCACAGCGC